>JAWVZU010000125.1:0-11120 GCA_033722075.1 Lysobacterales bacterium | reverse complement strand
CCTCCGCATGGAGGGTGATTACTACCCGATCGGCTTCCTGGACGACGATGTCCAGCTGCGGGGACGCAAACTGCGCGGCCTTCCCGTATTCGGCGGCATCGATGAGCTCTCGCGGATCGTGCGGGAGCAGTCGGTCGACCTGGTGGTCATTGCCATCCCGTCAGCGAGCAACCAGGAGATGCAGCGCATCGTCGGAATCTGCGAATCCTGCGAGGTCGAATTTCGAACCGTACCCCGCCTGCAGGACGTGGTTTCCGGAAGGTTCGGCTTCAATCAGCTGAAGACCGTCGCCATCGAGGACCTGCTGGGGCGTGATCCGGTGAAGCTCGACTGGGATGCGATTCGCACCGGTTGCGGCGGGCGGGCCGTGCTCATCACCGGCGGCGGCGGGTCCATCGGTTCGGAGTTGTGTCGGCAGATCGCCCAGCTGGCGCCTAACCGGCTGGGCATAGTGGAAAACAGCGAGTTCAACCTCTACAACATCGATCGGGAACTGCGCCAACGCTTCCCGGAACTGGTCATCGAGCCGGTGCTGGGCGACGTTTGCGATCCGGTTCTCATGGACCGGGTCATGGGCGGTTTCAAGCCGGACCTTATATTCCATGCCGCGGCCCACAAGCACGTCCCGCTCCTCCAGACCCAGCTGCGCGAGGCAGTGCGCAACAATGTCCTGGGAACGGTCATCGTGGCTAGAGCGGCGATGCGGCATCGAGTCGAGCGGTTCGTCTTCATCTCGACGGACAAGGCGGTGAATCCGATCAGCGTCATGGGTGCGACGAAGCGGGCCGCTGAAATCTATTGCCAGACGCTCGCTGCCGATTCGGCGACGCGCTTTTTGACCGTTCGGTTCGGCAACGTGCTCGATTCGGCCGGCAGCGTGGTACCGCTGTTCCGCGAGCAGATCGAACAGGGTGGACCGGTGACGGTGACGCATCCCGAGGTCACCCGGTTCTTCATGACCATTCCGGAAGCCTGTCAGCTCATCCTGGAAACGGCAGCCGTCGGCAGCAGCGGCGAGATCTACGTCCTGGACATGGGTGAGCCGGTCCGGATCACCTACCTGGCGGAGCAGATGATCCGGCTGGCCGGCAAGGTGCCGGGAGAGGACATCGAGATCGTGTATTCGGGACTGCGCTCCGGGGAGAAGCTGTTCGAGGAGCTTTTCCACGAACTGGAACCCTATGTTTCGACCGACTATGAGCAGATTCTGCGCGCCCGTCATCGGGAGCCCGATCACAATCAGGTCGTCGGGGCGGTCGCTGCCCTCGAAGAAGCCGTGAAAGGGTTTGACGAGTCGGCACTCGAGAGCGGATTGCGCCGACTGGTCCCGGATTATCGCAAGGACTCCGACAACCTCATTGACCTCAAGGAAATCAAAGGCGGATCTGCATGAAACCGATACGAAAAGTCATGTTCCCGGTCGCGGGTCTGGGTACCCGCTTCCTGCCGGCGACCAAGACCACGCCCAAGGAAATGCTGCCGATCGTCGACAAGCCGCTTATCCAGTATGCGGTGGAAGAGGCGGTCGCCGCCGGCGCCGAGAACCTGGTCTTCATCACCAGCCGGCACAAGCACTCGATCAGCGATCATTTCGATACGGCGTTCGAGCTGGAGTCGAAGCTGCGGGACCGCGGCAAGAAAGACCTGCTGCGGGCAGTCCAGGACATCATGCCGGAGCGGGTTTCCCGGAGCCACGTTCCGCAGATCGAGGCCCTGGGTCTCGGGCACGCCGTCCTGTGCGGGCGTCACGCGGTCGGTGACGAGCCCTTCGGAGTGATCCTGGCCGACGATCTCATCAAGTCGGATGCGGCCGGCTGCCTGGCTCAGATGGTGGAGGTCTACAACGAAACCGGCTGTAGCGTCCTGGCGGTCCAGGAGGTGGATCCCAGGGAGACCGACCGCTACGGCATCGTGGCGACGTCGCCGCACGGCGATCGCACCGAGAGGATCGATGCGATCGTGGAAAAGCCCAAGCCCTCGGAAGCGCCGACCAACCTCGCCGTGGTCGGTCGCTACATCCTCACCCCGCGGATCTTCAAGCTGCTCGCCGAAACGCTCCCCGGAGCCGGCGGTGAGATCCAGCTGACCGATGCCATTGCGGCCCTGCTCAAGGAAGAGACCGTACTGTCCTACCGGTTCAAGGGCAAGCGTTTCGATTGCGGAAACAAGCTGGGCTTCGTCCAGGCCAGTGTCGAATACGCACTCGAGCATCCGGATCTCGAAACCGACTTCAGGGACTATCTCGAAGCCTTGATCAACCGACGGGTATCCTCATCGGCTTGAGAAAAACCGGGGAGCGAGCACCCTAGTGCACCTGCTGATTGCCCTGATCGCGATCCTGGCGGTCTTCCTGGGGCCGTCCTGGTGGGTCAAGCGAGTGATGCGCAAGTATCGGCAGCCGGATGATCGCTATGCGGGAACCGGCGGCGAGCTTGCTCACCACCTGCTGGCTCAGCTGGGGATGGACCATGTCGGTGTGGAGATAACCGAGCAGGGCGACCACTACGATCCCCAGGCCAAGATGGTGCGGCTCATCGACGATCACTATCACGGCCGCTCTCTCACCGCGGTAACCGTTGCCGCGCATGAAGTCGGCCATGCGGTGCAGGATTACGACAACTACGCTCCCCTGAAGCTGCGCACCCGCCTGGCGATGGCGGCGGGGGGACTGACCCGGGCCGGATCCATTTTGGTCGTCGTGGCCCCGATCGCTGCGCTGCTGCTGCGAAATCCGGGGCTCACGTGGCTGGCCCTTGGCGCCGGGGTGGGCAGCATCCTCTTCTCAGCGATCCTGCACCTGATCACGCTACCAGTGGAATGGGACGCCAGCTTCGGACGGGCTCTGCCGCTTCTGGAGAAAGGCAACTACCTGAAAGAACAGGACTACCCCCACGCCCGGAAGATCCTGAGGGCAGCGGCGATGACCTACGTCGCGCAAGCCCTGTTCGGACTGGCCGCCGCCTGGCGCTGGTTGCGCCTTCCGCGCTAGTCAAAAGTCGAAGTAGTAATAAAGAGACACGGCGAAGAAGTCGATGTCCAGGTCCGCCTCGTGGCGCGTCCAGTCCACGGAACCGCCCCAGTGGTCGTCGAAGTCGTAGCGCACCCCAAGACCGTAGTAGAGATCGGTGCCGTCATTGTTGACGCTGACGATGTTGGCCCCGCTGGCCGCGTTGGCTTCGATGTCCCACAGGAAGACGCCCGCGCGCGCCTGGAAAAATACATGGTCGGCAAACTCGTACTGGTAGCGGGAGCCGATCACCGCGCCGTCGGTCTCCGCGCGGGTGCGCAGGCCCAGCGTCGGCACGGAAGCTTCCGCCTCGCCGAAATCCACGTAGCCACCTTCGATGGAGAAATGGGAGAAGATATCGAAGCCCAGGAGCAGTTGGTAACCGGTGTCGCTGTCGTCCACGGCTACGCTGCCGATCCGGTCGTCCGCGTCGGCGCTGCCGATTGCCCCGGAAACGTAGAACCCGCCTTTACTGGCAGCAAAGGCCCCTGATCCAAACACCGTCAGCGCGATTACCAGTCCGACTTTCTTCAACATGGTCCACCTCCTCCTCGGGAGGTCCCATTGTCCTTTGGATTCCGCTTCAAGCCAAGTGGGCAGGGCGGTGACGAGTGGAGTTGGCCGCTAGCGGGAAGGATTTGGAGATTGCATGTTCAATTGCCGAAAACTGGATGGCGACAGGATGTCCCATTCCAGATTGGTCCGTTTATCACCAATTCGCACTCTGTGCGAATTGGCTCCCCGGGACGGGCTCGAACCGCCGACCCGCTGGTTAACAGCCAGCTGCTCTACCAACTGAGCTACCGGGGAACGCTTGAAGGCGCGCAATTGTGCGTAAACGAGATCGCGTCGTCAAGTCCCCCGCGTGTTGAATCCCGCCGGTCGCGGCGGTATCCTTCCGCGTCTTTTGGACGGGTAAAACGTGATGGCTCGCACAAGACTGGTTGCCGGCAACTGGAAACTCCACGGTTCGGCGGAGATGTGCCGCGAGATGGTCGGTGCGCTGCGTATGGGGCTGAAAGACCTTGAGCAGGTGGATGTGGCGATATTCCCGCCCTATCCCTATCTGCCCCTGGTGTCCAACCTGGCGGCCGAGAGTGCATTGGGCCTGGGTGCCCAGGACATCAGCGCTCACGCTTCCGGCGCGTACACGGGCGAAGTCTCCGGGGAGATGCTTCGGGAGTTCCGCTGCGGCTATGTCCTGTGCGGACATTCCGAGCGCCGGAGCTATCACGGCGAGACCGATCAACTGGTTGCCGAGAAGGCTCAGGCCGCCCTCGACGCCGGCGTAACGCCGATCATCTGCGTCGGGGAAACGCTGGACCAGCGGGAGGCCGGTGATACCGAGTCTGTGGTCGGGTCCCAGGTCGACGCGGTGATCGAGAAGCTGGGCCCGAACGCGATGGATCACGTGATCATTGCCTACGAACCGGTCTGGGCAATCGGTACCGGCAAGACGGCCACGCCGGACCAGGCTCAGGCGGTGCATCGTTTCATCCGGTCCAAAATCGAAAAGCTGGATGCTACAATAGCGGGCCGACTCCGCATTCTTTACGGCGGCAGCGTAAAAAGCGCCAATGCCGCTGAATTGTTCGCTCAGCCCGATATCGACGGCGGCCTGATTGGCGGCGCGTCCCTGAAGGCCGAGGAATTCCTCGGCATCTGCGGTGCTTGAGCCGAAGAACAGAGCGACAAATAAATAGATGATGACAATTCTGACAGTTCTGCAGGTGTTGCTGGCCATTGCGCTGGTGGCGCTGATCCTGGTCCAGCGGGGCACTGGTGCCTCGGCGGGCGCCGGCTTCGGTGCCGGTGCTTCGGCGACCGTTTTCGGATCGCGTGGTTCCGGTTCGTTCCTGACCCGGGCGACGGCGGTGCTCGCCACGGTGTTCTTTGCGCTGAGCTTCGGCATGGCCGTCATGGTCAGCCAGGCAGCCAAGCAGGAGACCGAGGTCGACCTTGGCGTCATGTCCGGTGCCCAGAACGAAACCGCCCCGGTCGACGACGAAATACCGACCCTGGATTCGACCGAGTCCGTGCCGTCACTGCCGGAGGAGGGCGACCAGGGGGCCGCCGAGGAAGTGCCCAGCATCCCCGAGGAGTCGACCGAAGAAGACGCCCAGGACGGCGAAGGGTAGGACATTTTTTTTATCGAATGCCGAAGTGGTGGAATTGGTAGACACGCTGTCTTGAGGGGGCAGTGGCGCAAGCCGTGCCGGTTCGAGTCCGGCCTTCGGCACCATAGAATGAAGTCCACGATCGGCCATCCGTGGCCGACGCGGACACGGACCTTGAATTTTGCGAAATCCAAGGTCCTCCATTGGAAATGGCGGTCCGTCCGTGGACCGGAAAGAACCAGACCCACGACCGGCGATCGTGGCGGTTACGGAGTTGAGCATGCGATTTCCAAAACCCATTGTTGAGGCGGGAAAATGATGCTCTCGGAATACCTGCCCATTTTGTTGTTTCTGGTGATCGCCACCGGGATCGGCGTGTCGCTGATCGTGATCGGCGCGGTCATCGGACCGAACCGCGGCAATCCGGAGAAGCTGTCACCCTACGAGTGCGGCTTCGAGGCCTTCGAAGACACCCGGATGAAGTTTGATGTCCGCTACTACCTGGTGGCGATTCTGTTCATCATCTTCGATCTGGAAATTGCCTTCCTGTTTCCCTGGGCGGTCGTACTGGACGAACTCGGAATGTTCGGCTTTGTCTCCATGTTCATCTTCCTGATGATCCTGGTCATCGGATTCATCTACGAGTGGAAAAAGGGAGCGCTGGAATGGGAGTGAACCAGATCGGCCAGGTCGACGACATTCTGCGACCCGAAGCCGGGGACAACCCGGTCCTGAACAAGGGTTTCGCGACCACGTCGGTGGATGCGCTGATGAACTGGGCGCGTACCGGTTCCATGTGGCCGGTGACCTTTGGTCTCGCCTGCTGTGCAGTGGAAATGATGCACGCGTGTGCGGCGCGCTATGACCTCGATCGCTTCGGGGTGATCTTCCGCCCCAGTCCGCGCCAGTCGGACGTGATGATCGTGGCCGGCACGCTGGTGAACAAGATGGCGCCGGCCTTGCGCAAGGTCTACGACCAGATGGCTGACCCGAAGTGGGTGATCTCCATGGGGTCCTGTGCCAACGGCGGCGGCTACTATCACTATTCCTATGCGGTGGTGCGCGGCTGCGACCGGATCATTCCGGTCGACGTCTATGTACCCGGTTGCCCGCCCACGGCCCAGGCTCTCGTCTACGGCATTCTGCAGCTGCAGAACAAGATCCGACGCACCCAGACCATCGCGCGGTGACTGCATGAACGCCCGATCCACATCGCTTCTCGAGCGAGTCAAGGAGCTTCTTGGCGAGCGCGCCGAGTCCGTGGCCCGGGCGCGAGACGGCCTGGTGACCGCCGAGATCCGACCCGAAAACTGGGTCGAGACGGCCCGTATCCTGCGCGACCACGAACAACTGCGCTTCGCCCAGCTCACCGACCTGTGCGGGGTCGACTATCTTTATCACGGCCAGGATGAGTGGGAAACCGGCGATGCCACCCGTGAGGGTTACTCGCGTGGCGTCGAAGGCAGCGCCGGGCCGGGGCGTTTCGACTGGGAAGAGCGTCCCTCGCTGGATGTGCCGCGGCGTTTCGGGGTGGTGGTGCATCTGCTGTCACTGGAACTCAATCGCCGTCTGCGCCTGCGCTGTGTCGCCGAGGATGGTGAACTTCCGGTCGTGCCGACGCTGGTGGATGTATGGGCGTCGGCCAACTGGTTCGAGCGGGAGGCTTTCGACCTGTTCGGCATCGTCTTCGAGGGCCATCCCGACCTGCGCCGGATTCTTACCGACTACGGTTTCGTCGGTCATCCGTTCCGCAAGGACTTCCCGTTGATCGGCAACGTCGAGATGCGCTACGACCCGGAGAAGGGCCGGGTGGTCTATCAACCGGTTAGCATCGAGCCCCGCGTGCTGGTGCCCAAGGTCATCCGCAAGGATTCCCGCTACTCGGGCAAGGACGAAGCGAATGGCTGAGATCCGCAACTACACGATGAACTTCGGGCCGCAGCATCCCTCGGCCCACGGCGTGCTGCGTCTCATCCTGGAAATGGACGGGGAGGTCGTCCAGCGGGCCGATCCGCACGTGGGACTGCTCCATCGGGCGACCGAGAAGCTGGCCGAGACCAAGCCCTTCAACCAGTCCATCGGCTACATGGATCGGCTGGACTATGTCTCGATGATGTGCAACGAGCACGCCTATGTGCGGGCCATCGAGAAGCTGCTGGGCGTCGAGGTGCCGATCCGGGCCCAGTACATCCGCACCATGTTCGACGAGATGACCCGGATCCTGAACCACCTCATGTGGATCGGGACCCACGGGCTGGATCTCGGCGCCATGACCCTGTTCCTCTATGCCTTCCGCGAGCGCGAGCAGCTGATGGATTGCTACGAGGCAGTCAGCGGCGCTCGCATGCATGCGACCTACTATCGTCCCGGCGGCGTTTACCGGGATCTGCCGGATCGCATGCCGCAACACCAGGAATCCCGCTGGACCAAGGGCGCTGACCTGAAGCGCTTCAACGCCTGGCGCGAGGGCTCCATGCTGGACTTCATCGAGGCCTTTGCCGAGGACTTTCCGGCCCGGGTCGACGAGTATGAAACGCTGCTGACGGACAACCGCATCTGGAAACAGCGCACCGTCGGGATTGGCGAGGTGACGCCGGAGCGCGCCCTCCAGCTGGGCTTCACCGGTCCCATGCTGCGGGGTTCGGGGATCGCCTGGGACCTGCGCAAGAAGCAACCTTACGCGGCCTACGATCAGATGGACTTCGATATCCCGGTGGGCACCAACGGCGATTGCTACGATCGCTACCTGGTCCGGGTCGAAGAGATGCGCCAGTCCAACCGGATCATCGGCCAGTGCGTCGCCTGGCTGCGGGAAAATCCGGGCCCGGTCATGGTCAAGAATTTCAAGGTCATTCCGCCGACCCGGGAAGAGATGAAGGGCGACATGGAAGCCCTGATTCACCATTTCAAGCTGTTCACCGAAGGCTATTGTGTTCCCGAGGGGGAAGCATATGCAGCCGTCGAGGCACCCAAGGGCGAGTTCGGTGCCTATATCGTCTCGGACGGCTCCAACAAGCCATTCCGCCTGCACCTGCGCGCGCCTGGCTTTGCCCACATCTCGGCAATGGACGAGATGGTCCGCGGCCACATGCTGGCCGACGTGGTGGCGGTGATCGGCACCATGGACATCGTGTTCGGGGAGATCGACCGATGAAGACCCAGCTCAAGGTGCAAAACGCGGAGGCCGATCGCCGGGACCTGCTGGAAGCGGAGACCTGCGAGCAGATCGACCACTGGATCGCCAAGTTCCCGCCGGAACAGAAGCGGTCCGCGGTGATCCAGGCATTGATCGCCGCGCAGGAGCAGAACGGCGGCTGGCTCAGCGATGACCTGATCACCGCTGTGGCCCAGTATCTCGAGATTCCGCCGGCCTGGGCCTATGAGGTCGCAAGCTTCTATTCGATGTTCTTCCTCGAGCCGGTCGGGCGCCACAAGGTGTCGATCTGCACCAACATCTCGTGCCATCTGTGCGGGTCGGGCAAGATCGTCGAGCATGTGGAAGGGAAACTGGGCATCCGCCTGGGAGAAACCACCCCGGATGGCCGGATCACGCTCGTGCGCGAGGAAGAATGCCTGGCCGCCTGCATCCGCGCGCCGATGATGCTGGTCGACGGCCACTACCACGAGAATCTCACCCCGGAAAAGGTGGATGAAATCCTGGACGGGCTGGAGTAGACGAGTAATTCATGGCTGAACAGCATCAAATCACCCTGGCGACCCTGCAGTTCGACGAGGCGCCCTGGAGCCTGGAGAACTACCGCAAGGTCGGCGGCTACGAGGCCTGGGAGAAGATCCTCGCCGAGAAGACGCCCAAGGAAGAGATCATCGATACGGTGAAGAACTCGGCCTTGCGCGGGCGTGGCGGCGCCGGCTTTCCGACCGGCCTGAAATGGAGCTTCATGCCCCGCGATGCGGCGGGTCAGAAATACGTCCTCTGCAACTCCGACGAGAGCGAGCCGGGGACCTGCCATGATCGCGATATCCTGCGTTACAACCCGCATGCGGTGATCGAGGGCGTGGCCATCGGCGGTTACGCCATGGGCGCAACGGTCGGCTACAACTACCTGCGCGGCGAGTTCCACCACGAGCCCTTCGAACGCTTCGAGGCGGCGCTCAAGGAGGCCTACGAAGCGGGCCTGCTGGGGCAGGACATCGAGGGCAGCGGTATCGACTTCGACCTCTATGCGGTGCTGGGTGCCGGGGCCTATATCTGTGGCGAGGAAACCGCCCTGATGGAGTCCCTGGAGGGCAAGAAGGGCCAGCCGCGCTACAAGCCGCCGTTCCCGGCCAACTACGGGATCTATGGCAAGCCGACAACGATCAACAACACGGAGACCTTTGCCTCGGTGCCGGCGATCATGCGCAACGGGGCGGACTGGTTCCTGAACATCGGCAAGCCGAACAACGGTGGGCCGAAGTGCTTCTCCGTCTCCGGGCATGTCAACAAGCCCGGAAACTACGAGGTGCCGCTGGGGACGCCGTTCCGGGAACTGCTCGAAATGGCTGGTGGCGTCCGCGAAGGCCACGAACTGAAGGCGGTCATTCCGGGCGGCTCATCGATGCCGGTGCTGCCGGCCGAGACCATGCTGGAGATCACCATGGATTTCGACGCCCTGGCGAAGGCCGGCTCCGGGCTGGGCTCCGGAGCGGTCATCGTCATGGACGACTCGACCTGCATGGTCGACGCCTGCCGGCGGATCGCGCGCTTTTATTACAAGGAATCCTGCGGCCAATGCACCCCCTGCCGCGAGGGCACCGGCTGGATGTACCGGGTCCTCACCCGGATCATGGAAGGCCGCGCCCAGCCCGGCGACCTGGATCTGCTCAAGTCGGCCGCAGGTCAGATCGAAGGTCATACGATCTGCGCCTTCGGTGAAGCGGCGGCCTGGCCGGTGCAGGGCATGCTCAAGCACTTCTGGCACGAATTCGAGTACTACGTGGAACACGGCCGGTCCATCGTGGACGGCGAGGCGCAGGCGGCGGCATGAGCGAGACGGCCGAGAAGAAGACCGACACGGTCAGCATCGAGATCGATGGCGTTGCCTTCGATGCGCCCAAGGGCGCGATGATCATCGAGGTGGCCGACCGCGCCGGAATTACCATCCCGCGGTTCTGCTATCACGAGAAGCTGTCGATTGCGGCCAACTGCCGGATGTGCCTGGTGGACGTGGAAAAGGCGCCCAAGCCGCTGCCGGCCTGTGCCACCCCGGTGATGGACGGGATGAAGGTCTATACGCAGTCAAAGCGTGCGCTGTCGGCCCAGCAGAACGTGATGGAGTTCCTGCTCATCAATCATCCCCTGGATTGCCCGATCTGCGACCAGGGCGGGGAATGCGAATTGCAGGACGTCTCCATGGGCTTCGGGCGGTCCGTGTCGCGATTCACGGAACGCAAGCGCTCGGTCAAGGACGAGAACCTCGGTTCGCTGATCAGCACCGACATGACCCGCTGCATTCACTGCACCCGCTGTGTCCGATTCCTGGAAGAGATCGCCGGCACCAACGAACTGGGGGGGATCGGGCGCGGTGAGACGATGAAGATCAGTACCTTCATCGGCCGGTCCATCGACTCGGAACTGTCCGGAAACATCATCGACCTCTGTCCGGTCGGCGCCCTGACCAACAAGCCCTTCCGCTTCACGGCGCGGGCCTGGGAGATGCGTTCACGGGAATCCGTTGC
Source organism: Lysobacterales bacterium (assembly GCA_033722075.1). Classification (GTDB taxonomy): domain Bacteria; phylum Pseudomonadota; class Gammaproteobacteria; order Xanthomonadales; family SZUA-38; genus JAWVZU01. The sequence goes on along the minus strand of JAWVZU010000125.1, from coordinate 317 downwards.
GCCGCATGACTCGGTGGGCTCGAACCTCCATTACCACTTGAAACGCGGGCGAATCATGCGTTCGGTCCCGCGGACCAACGAGGCAATCAACGAAACCTGGCTCTCGGACCGGGACCGCTGGGGATTCCACGGGTTGCACAGCGATGACCGATTGGCCTGGCGCATATCTCCTCGCATGCGACAAGGATCGTGAATAGTTTTTCAGGGAGGCAGATCCAATGACCCAAAATGAAACAGCGTTCGCTGCGGCTGACGCTACTATTGCAAGGGAGCTCGAAGAGAGGGCCAATAAGCGAGTGGCCAGCTTGAGTATTTTG
>JAWVZU010000124.1:0-11149 GCA_033722075.1 Lysobacterales bacterium | reverse complement strand
GCGTCGTCGAAACCGGCATGCCGGTGGCGGAAGCGACCACGATGGTGGTCGACGCCGCGAGTTCCGCCGCGAAACCGCGACTGGGGGTGAGTTCGGTTATCCGCTCTCCGATGGTCTGCATCACCTTCCAGCCAAAGGTCGCGAGGCCGGCGACGATACCAATGCCCCCGATCAGGAGTACCCAGATGGGTAGCGCCGACTGCTGGGCAACGATCCCGGTGCGGGCCACGCTGACAACCGCCGCGACCGGCCCCACCGCATTGGCGACATCGTTGGAGCCGTGAGCAAACGCCATGCTGCACGCGGTACAGACCATGAGCACCGCAAAGACTCTTTCCACGGTCTGGAAGCGAAATTCCTGCTCCACTGCCGGTTCCTTGATGCGACGAATGAAGAGCGCACCGATCGCAGCGACCACGGCGCCGACCAATACGGCAATGGCATAGGATCCCGCGATGCTGACCTCAAGGCCGACGTGCTTGAGGCCCTTGAACATGGTGACCAGGGTGATCACGAAGCCGACCAGGAAGATGTAGAAAGGAACAAAGCGTTTGGCTCTGCGCAGCGGGTCCTCGCGGTCGAGGATCAGGATCTGCACGCTGCGGAAAAGCAGGAAGGCGATGAACCCGGCCGAGAGCGGCGACACCACCCAACTGGCCACGATGCTGCCGACCTTGCCCCATTTGACGGCTTCCATCCCGAGGCCGACCGCCGCAAATCCCACCACGGCACCGACAATGGAATGGGTCGTGGAGACCGGCCAACCGCGGCTGGTCGCGATGAAAAGCCAGATCGCCGCTGCCAGCAGCGAGGCGAGCATGCCATAGACGAGCAACTCGGGGTTCCCGGCCAACAGGTCGGCGTCGACGATTCCCTTGCGAATGGTGGAGGTGACTTCACCGCCGGCCAGCACCGCGCCGGTGAACTCGAAAATGGCCGCCACGAGGATCGCCTGTTTGAGGGTCAGAGCCTTTGCACCGACCGAGGTGCCCATGGCGTTGGCGACGTCGTTTGCGCCGATCCCCCACGCCATGAACAGACCGAAAACAGCGGCCAACCCGGCCAGCAAGACGAAATTTTCCATCCTGTCCCTTCCCCCCTTTTTTTATACCGCGCTACTCGGAGAGCATCACTTCGAGCTGTCGCCCGGTCCGGTCCGCCAGATCACCCAGGCGGCTGACGCTGGTGATGATGCGATAGAGAAACATCACATCCACCGCGGAAAGCTCATCCTCGACACTGCGCAAGACGTCGCCCACCTCCCATTGCAGGTCATCGGATTCGCTTTCCAGCTCGTCCAGCTTTTCGACCATCTTGCTGACCAGTTCGACTTCGGCACCGCGGAAGGCGGTCTCGTAAAGCTCGTCCAACTCATGGACGCTCCGGGTCGCCTGCTCCACGGCGGCGAGATTCAAGTCCAGGAAGCGCGTGAACAGCGGTTCCAACGCGTCCGGTATCTTCTCGAAACGCTGGCAGTAGATACGGGCAATGTCGCGCGCTTTGTTGGCAACCTTGTCCTGGACCAGCACCAGCTCCAGGATGCTGTTGCGCGAAACGGGCATGAACAACTTGCGCTGAAGCTGCTTGCGAATCTCCCGCTTGGCGTCGTCCGCGGCCTTTTCAATGGCAATGATCTCGTTGAGGATCGCTTTGCGCTCATCGCGCCCGGCCGCCTTGAACAGTCCCTTGAGCTGCTGCGCACACTTCAAACACAAGTCTGAATGCCCCTGTATCGCCATGACCGGCGATTTGCCGAACATCGAGATGACTTCCTTCATCAGCTCGCCTCCATAAAAGACCGGGCGATCCGGGTCGCCGGGAAGACGCATCGGAATTCGCTGCCCCGGCCAATCTCACTTTCGATCTCGAGGTTGGCCTGATGAAGCAACAATACGTTCTTCACGATGGCCAGGCCGAGCCCCGTGCCGCCGGTTGCCCGCGACCGATCCTTGGAAACACGGTAAAACCGCTCGGTCAATCGCGGCAGATGCTGGCTGGCGATTCCGGGACCATTATCCTGGACCGAGAGTACCGCGGAGCCGTCTTCGTTCTTGAACCACCGGATCCGAATAAGACCTCCCTCCTGCGTATAGCGTACCGCGTTGAACACCAGATTCACGAATGCGGACTGCAGATCCTTGCTGCTACCCCGCAGGCCCCGGCGCATCTCGCAGTCTACCTCGATTTCGTGCTTTCCTCCGCTCAGCTGCCGAGCCTCCGTGGCGATCTTCTCGAGCATGGCCGGCACATCGACCAACACTTCCTCTTCGATTTCCTTGGCTTCGTTCAGTCGCGAGAGAGTCAGCAAATCGTCGATGATCAACCGCATGCGGTTCGTCTGCTCGCCGAGACGATCCAGCACCGTCTGCCACTCCGGGTCAACCTCCCCGCTCATGGTCTCGATGTAGCCGCTGATTACCGTCAGTGGGGTGCGCAGTTCATGGGACACATTGGCGACGAAGTCCTTGCGCATCCGGTCCGCAAGCTGAATCTGGGTGATATCCCGGATCAACAGCAGGTGCTGCCCCTGCTCGTAGGAGAATGCACGCAACCTGAGCTTCCTCTCCGGGTCGCTCGGCGCATCGATGATCACCCCTTCCGGGTGCTCGTCATGGTCCTTCAGCCAGGTGTGCACGGCGGGATCCCTGATCAGGTTGGTCACCCGTCTTCCAATGTCCTGGCGCCGGGACAGAGCCAGCATCTCCACGGCGCTCGGATTGAACCAGAGGATGTTCAGCTTCTGGTCGAGAAGAAGTACGCCGTCATGAAGCGCAGCCGTTGCGTTGCGAAATTCCCGGACGATGGACAGCAACCGTCGCTTGCGCCGCCGGCTCTCGTCCTGACGACGAGCCAGGGTTGCAAAGATATCCGACCAGACACCGATGCCGCCGATGGGCGCTATCCGTCGATTCGATTTCAACTGACCATGCAGGCGGAATGCATTGGCGAGGTGCCAGCCGAGGAACAACGCAAGCACCACGGCAACGGACGCAAGCGGCGCCCCCAGGAGCGTACCGACGAGCGCGCCGACTGCCAGGCCGCCCGCCAATTTCAACAAGCTGGCTTTCCAGGCTTTTGGAATGATGTTTCCCATCCGGTTACGCCGATGACGACGCAGCGCTTTAACTGATGGTCGTCGAGAACCGGTATCCTGCGCCGCGCACGGTTTGAATGTACCTGTCGTAGCTGGAGGCTTCCAGTGCCTTGCGAACCCGGCGAATGTGGACATCGACGGTCCGCTCGTCGACGTAAACGTCACCGCCCCACACATGATCCAGCAGTTGGGATCGGGTGTAGACGCGCTCGGGATGAGATGCCAGAAAGCTGAGCAGGCGGAACTCGGTGGGTCCCAGACTCACCGGCTGCTCGTCGGCGAAGACGCGATGTGCTGCAAGGTCGACCCTCAACCCGTCCAGGTCAATGACCTCGCTGTCCCCGCTTGGCGCCGCCCGACGCAGTACGGCATTGATCCGGGCGATCAATTCCCGCGTGGAAAAAGGCTTGACCAGATAGTCGTCGCAGCCCGTTTCCAGGCCGCGAATCCGATCATCTTCCTGGGCTTTTGCGGTGAGCATGATGATCGGTATTTCGCGGGTCAGCTCCTCCTTGCGAAGGCGCCGTGCGAAGTCGATTCCACTCATGCCGGGCAACATCCAGTCCAGCAGGATCAGGTCCGGTACGGCCCGCATGATCTGGTTCTGTGCGTCTCTGACATCACCGGCCTCGACGCACTCCATCCCCGCCCGGGACAAGGCGAAATCGACCATTTCGCGAATGGCGACTTCATCTTCAACGATCAGAATACGTCTTTGCACCAGTTCCCAGGTTGACTGCTAAAATTCGCCGAAGTTAAGCAACCCAATGTTACAGCGTCGTTACGCACCGAAAGGGCATCCCACATGACTCCTGCACTCAGTCTTGCCATTCTGCTTTCCGAAGGCCCCGCCGAGGACGTTCGCGGGTCGATTGCCCGGGCGACCATCCGTGCCGCGGTGCGCGCTACGCACAGGGTCCTGCCGGTGCTTTTCTATTCTGATGCCGCCTACACGCTTCTTCCCTGTCCAGCACGTGATCGTTGGCTTCAGCTGGCGGACGCGACCGGCGCGACCCTGGTAGCATGCCCGGCGGCCGCTGAGCGGCGCGGGATCTCCGTCGAGACGCTGGGCCCCGATACGGGCATCTACCCCATGGGACTGCCCGCCTGGCTGGGCCAGGCCCTGGCTGCCGACCGATTACTCCGATTGTAATATGGTTCAGCGTCTCATGCTGATGGTTGATCACCCTCCCCGGGACGCGTGTCGCACCCGTGAACAGCTTGATCTCGCGCTTGCGGCCCTGGCCCTGGAGCAACTCGTGACCGTGGTATTCATCGGCGAAGGAGTCTACCACTGCCTCCCGCCTGACCGGCGGCCGGACAGCGACGTTTCCGCCGGATTCGGGTCGCTGGAACTCTATGACGTGGATCGCTTCCTGATCGAGGAGGATTCGTTGCTGGAGCGGGACCTCGGTCGCGAAAAGCTGCGCTTCGACCTGGAGCCCATATCCCGTCACGCTCTTCGGGACCTGATCCGCGAACAGGACCTGCTGCTGTGAGCGTCACCCATCTCATCTTTGCAACGCCCCGGACGCCGGGCTTTCGCCAGGCCCTCGCAGCGGTTTCCACGGGAGACCGCCTCCTGTTCATGGGCCACGGGGCGTGCGCCGTAACGCGAACCGATGCGCTCACGGCGATCGGCGACCTGGAAGACATTCATGTGGGCGTCTATGGGCCGGACCTGGAATCCCGCGGCCTTCTCGGCAAGATCGCCGACGAGGCAGTGATGGTGCTGGACGAAGACGGGCTGCTGGCGTGGATGACCGCCAACCGACTCAACCGGACCTGGCAATGAGCATGGAAGTCGACGGCCGGGTTCTCGCTACCGACAGCCAGGGTTATCTGGTCGATCCCGACGACTGGGAGCCCGCCGTCGCCGAAACCATGGCGGCCAGGGATGACATCGAGCTCACCGCGGCCCACTGGGAGATCATTCACTTCGTGCGGGACTACTACCAGGAATTCCGGGATGCACCGCCCATGCGCCTGCTGGTCAAGGCGGTCGCGAAACGTCTGGGCCCAGAGAAAGGCAATAGTCGCTACCTCTATGGACTGTTCCCGGAAGGTCCCGCCAAGCAGGTCTGCCGCTACGCGGGCCTCCCGAAGCCCGTTTCCTGTATCTAGCGGGGGCTAGGGCTACTCCATCCGGAAGGCCCGAACCGGTTCACCGTCGGCGTGGACGCCGTAGAGACGGTTCAGGCCGATGTCGTCGAAAACCGCCCACACCTCGTTGTCGGTGTCCAGCAGCTCGCAGCGCGTGGCGACGCCACCCGCCTGGGATTGCTCACAACTGAGGCGCAACCCCAGCGCCTGGTCGACCAGTCCTGGCCTGCTGCCACGTCGCATCAGGTCCGGCGCCAACCGCAGGGTCGCAGCCTTCTCTCCGTGCACCAGCGTCCAGGTGCCGGCAAAGGCAAACACCCCGGTTGCGTGGCCGAAGTTGTAGCGGGCCAGGGAAATGGGGTGCAGCAGCAGCTCCGCACCCACCCGCTGCTCGCGGGGAGCGGACACCCAGAGGGTCGCCTCGGAGCGGCTGTGGAACTGGAGGTAACCCCGGGCCTGGCGGTTGACCCCATCAGGCGGCGCGTAGCGGGTGAACAGCGGCTGCCCGCCGCTGAAGCTCAACAGGTCCGTGCGCAGGAGACGTCCCGACAGGGTTCCCGTGCCGATCATCCACATCGGGCTGCCCAGCGCGTCGTACATGTTGGCCAGGAGCACCATCGCCCGCTCCTGGGATTCGATGGCAAACCCGATTCCAGGACCCGCGGTCGGATTGCTGCCCTCGCTGACCGGCCACCAGATGCCGGTCTCCGGCCGAAAGGATTCCGCCGGCTCGCCGATGCGGATCAGGTCGAAACCGATCAAGCGCTTGAGCCGCTCCTCCGGCCCGCTGGACAGGACACGAACCGGGTAGATGCCATCGGCGAGCGGCCCGCTCGCGCCCAGCACCGCCGCCAGCGTGTAGCGGGTCGGACCGGGTTCGCAGGCCGCGCCGCCATGCCTGGTCGTGATCACGATTTCCGGGCCTTCCTGGACCTCGGTGATGGCCGGAACACAACCGTCCGGCCAGATCCCCACGACCGCCAGCTCGCGCGGCTCCCCCTCGATCTCGGGCGTAAGCAGGATCTCGGGGCGGAAATCCTGGGCCGCGCCCAATCCCGCCCACAGGATAATCAGCAATTTGGCGACCTGCTTCATGCGAGGGATGTTACCCCATCGACGCCCGCTTCCCTTCCGCCAGAAGTCGCAATAAGTGAGCCACGACCTCGTCGATCTGCTCGTCGGTCATGGCTGCAAACAGGGGCAGTGCGATGGCGCGATCGGCGACCGCCTCGGTCACCGGAAAGTCTCCCCGGCGGTAGCCCAGCGGCGCCAACCCCGGTTGCAGATGAAGCGGCGCAAAGTAGCGCCCGCACTGGATTCCTGCGTCCGCCATGGCCGCGACGATCCGGTCGCGCTCCGCGGCGCTGGCAGCGGCGGGCAATTGGACCACATAGGCGAACCAGCTGATCCCGGGCTCCACCGGCGGAAGGATCAAGCCGCACCCTTCCAGAAGGCGGTTGTAGCGTTCGACGTGGCGACGACGCGCGGCCAGCGTGTCGGAAAGCCGCTGCAACTGGGACTCGCCCAGGGCAGCAGCCGTTTCCGGGAGCCGGAAGTTGTAGCCCACGTCCACCTGGTCCAGCCAGCTCCCGTCCATGCTGCGACCATGGTTGGCCAGACGGGCGGCCCGATCCGCGAGTGTGTCGTCGTCGGTGATGAGCATGCCGCCCTCGCCGGTCGTCAGCTGCTTGTTGGGGTAGAAACCGAAAGTGCCGGCGACGCCGAAGGTGCCCGCTTGCCGGTCCCCGATGCGGGTGCCCAGCGCTTCACACGCGTCCTCGATGAGTTGGGCGCCGCACCGCGCGCACAGCTCTGCCAGTTCTCGAACCGGCGCGGGCTGACCAAAGGGATGGACCGCCAGCACGCGATCGCCGGCGTCGAGCAACGAGGCGACCTGATCCAAATCCAGCGCCCGCGTGCGCGGGTCGATATCCACGAATTGTACGCTCCCGCCCAGGGCCAGAATCGGATTGACGCTGGCGGGAACCGAGAACGGCGAGGTGACCACCCGCACGCCATGGTTCACGCCCGACACCTGCAAGGCCAGGTGCAGGGCTGCAGTCCCTGAACTCACGGCGACCGCGCGACCGCTGCCCACCCATCGAGCAAAGGCCTCTTCGAAAGCCCGGACTGCCGGACCGCGACTGAGCACGTCGGTGCGCAGCACGCGGTCTACCGCAGCACGATCTGCGCCGCCGATCTCAGGGCGCGCCAGCGGGATGCGCCAGCCGCTCACGCGAGGGCCCAACGCTTGTCCAGGGCTCGATCCCGGTGCGGCGCTTCAGCCAGGGCCTCAGCGATCTTGTCTGCCGCCTGACCGTCACCGTAGGGGTTTTGAAGCTCCGCCAGCGCTTCCCGAAATTCGGGTTCGAGCAACGCACGCATGCCCTCGCGAATCGCTGCGGTCTCGGCCGGGATGCTGCGGACATTCGCCGCGCACAACCGCCCTTCCTGGCGACGCCCGATATTCAGCGTCGGCAGCCGGAAGGACGGAGTCTCCATGATGCCGCTGGAGGAGTTGCCCAGCATGAGGCTGGCCGCGCCGAGCAGGCCGAAATACTGCGGTGCCGGCAGATTGACGAAAACCTTCGCCGGGTGGTCTTCGCAGAAGCGATGAGCCTTGCCGATCAGGGCGCGACTGCCTGCATCTGCATTGGGAAAGCAGAAGACCAGGAAGCCCGGTGCATCTTCCAGGGCCGCGAACACGGCCTCGACTTCCGCCAGCGTGTCGGCGCTCAGGGTGAGCGGATGCAGCGCAACCACGATCAGCGAATCAGCCGCGGGTAGCCCGAGAGCTTCGCGAACGGCGGCCGGCACCGGAATCGTGGATCGCCGCAGGTGGTCCAGCGACGGCGCGCCGACGATCCGGATGCGCCACGCCTCCTCACCCATCGCGGCGACCCGCGCCGCTGCCTGGGCATGGGGCGTGAGATGCAGGTGGGCCAGCTTGGTCAGCGCATTGCGTATCGCATCGTCGATGGCGCCGCGCGAGATCTCGCCACCTTCGATATGGGCAACGGGAATACGCAGCGTGGTCGCCGCACAACCCGCCGCCAGCATTTCGTAACGGTCGGCGATGATCAGCAGCCAGTCCGGTCTCATCTCGCCCAGGACGTCCGCCAGCCCGAGCGTCGCCAGGCCCAGACTCTTTGCCATGCCCACGTCCGTGTCCGAGCTGAGCTGAGACTCGACCCGGGCGCTGACCTCGAAGCCGTCCCGTTCCGCCTCGTCGCCGGTGGCCCCGAACTCCGGCGCCAGGTGGGCGCCGAACAGGACCAGTCGAAGCGAAAGTTCCGGGTGGGCCTCGATGGCCTTCAGGCACCAGAACAGGTGGCTGTAGTCCGCCCGGGAAGAAGACACCACCGCGATGACGCGCGGGTTGGCCATGGACACCTCGTGGTTACACAAAGACCCCGGTATAATGCAGCGCCCCGGGTCAAGGCAATATCGTCAAACAATGAGCTATCAGATCACGGTCATTCGTGGGGACGGCATCGGCCCCGAAATCGTCGACGCCACCATCCGCGTCCTGGACAGCCTGAACCTCGGGCTGGAATACGACTACCAGCTTGCCGGCCTCGCAGCCATGGAAGAGACCGGCAGTCTGCTGCCTGATCCAACCATGGAATCGATCCGGCGCACCGACGCGACGCTGAAAGGCCCGCTGACCACGCCGGTCGGCGGCGGCTTCTCGTCCATCAACGTGGAGCTGCGCAAGCGCTTCGACCTGTTCGGAAATCTGCGTCCGGCAGTGTCCTTCCCTGGCACTGCCTCACGCTACAGCAATATCGACCTGATCACGGTACGGGAGAACACCGAGGGCGCCTACCTGGCCGAGGGGCAGACGATCAACGAGGAGCGCACCCGCGCCGAGTCCAAGATGATCATCACCCGCTCCGGCTCCGAGCGAATCGTCCGCTTCGCCTTTGATACGGCGATCAAGGAAGGGCGCAAGAAGGTCACCGCGGTCCACAAGGCCAACATCCTGAAGACCACCTCGGGGCTGTTCCTCGAGGTGGCCCGCGAAGTTGCGGCCGACTACCCGGATATCTCTTTCAACGAACTGATCGTCGACAACACCTGCATGCAGCTGGTGATGAACCCGTACCAGTTCGACGTGATCGTCACCACCAACCTCTTCGGGGACATCATCTCGGACCTGTGCGCGGGCCTCGTCGGCGGCCTGGGGCTGGCGCCGGGCGCCAATATCGGCGAGACCGAAGCGATCTTCGAGGCGGTTCACGGTTCGGCGCCGGACATCGCCGGCAAGGGCATCGCCAACCCCTGCGCGGTGCTCCTGGCCAGCGCCATGATGCTCAATCACCTGGGGCTGGATACGGCGGCCCTGACCCTGCGCAAGGCCATCCGGTCGACAATCGAGGAGCGGGACCACGTCACACCGGACCTGGGCGGGGACAGCGACACGCACAAGTTCGCCGATGCGATCATCTCGAGGCTGACCTGATGTTGTGTTGCAAAATTGCAACATGGATCACGGAAATTGCCCGAAAGACCGCTTGATTCCAAGGATTTCGGGCGATCGAAAGCCGTTGACAGCCTGTTGTTTTCTTGCCATAGTCTGCGCTGTGTTGGACCCATTCGGGCTGGGATCGTGGTGCGTCGAATCGACATGAAGAAATTGGCGCTGGCTGCTGCCCTTGCGGGCGCTCTCGCAGGCTTGGGAAGCGCCCAGGCTTCGAGCCGCTTTGACCCGCATTCCATGGTCGGTCCGTCGTTCGGCGCCCCAACGCAAATTCCCGGCCGGATGCTGGCGATGACGGCCGGCGGCATGAACCTCGGCGTGTGGCACAACTACACCCGCCAGGCCCTGCTTCCCGACTTCTCCTCACAGCTCGGTTACAGCGTGCAGATCGACCTGGGCCTGCTGGCCAATCACGAATATCTGCTCGTCCCGGGTTTCGCGCAGGTGTGGGAAGCACCCACGACCGCGACCCGCCTGACCCTCGACCTGGTCCAGGGGCGCGTTTCCGATTCTCCGCTCGAGACGAGCCTTGCCAACGACTGGTTCGAGGTGGATCGCAACGGCGTCGCCATCGATCGCGTCCTCTTTGCCCCGGGCTTCAGCCAGAGGTTCGGCGACGGCGGCAAGGTCGACGTCGCAGCCGTATTTGCGAATCAGCGCTACGGCTCCTGGGGTCTCGGCATGCGGGACCTGGATGCCTACCGCTATCCGACTTTCGAGGAACAGTCGGCCGGTGCCGGCGTGCGCCTCGGGATAAGCAGCGAACTCTCGCCGGGCATCGAGATGGGCGTCGCCTATCAGTCCCGTATCGACATGGACGAGTTCCAGACCTACCGCGGCGTCTACTCGGAGCCGGGTGATTTCGACATTCCCGCCAGCGCCAACCTGGGCATCGTGGTGCAGGCCGGGCAGAAGTCCTCGCTCAGCGTCGACATTCAGCGGGTGCTGTACAGCGAAGTAAACACCTTCACTTCGACAGCCTTGCCGGACCGCTTCCTCTCGTTGCTGGGCGACGCAGGCAGCCCCGAGTTTGCATGGGAGGATCTGACCATTTACCGGGTCGGCTGGAACTGGAAGGCCGGCAAGGACTGGGATTGGCGTGTGCAATACAGCACCAGCCAGCAGCCGATGCCGACTTCCCAGGCCCTGAACCAGGCGCTGGCATCGGAGATCGCGGACAGCAACGTGAGCGTCGGTTTTTCGAAGAAGACCTGGGACAACGCCCGGGTGGACTTCGCGGCAACTTATGCATCGGAATATTTTCTCGGGCCGATCAACCTGGGGCGTACGCCGGATATCGGCGACGACCAGATCGAGTTTGAAGTTCGGCTGGTGTGGGATTTTTGACCTGACGGAACAACACTCCTGTCATGCTCTTTACGGCCCGCCCTGCGGGCCGCTTTTTTTAGGGAACTACGATGGAACTGATTCGCAGCTGGTTTAGACGGCGATTCTCGGACCCGCAGGTT
>JAWVZU010000123.1:0-11200 GCA_033722075.1 Lysobacterales bacterium | reverse complement strand
CGGATGCGGAGCCAGCCGAAGCCGAAGAGGGCATCGAGCTGGAGCCCGAGTCCGCGGAACCGGAGATCTCGGAGAGCGAGGCCGAAGAGATCGAAGCGGCCCTCGGAAGTCTCGACGAGCCCGAGGAAACCGCTGCCGAGGAACCGGCCGAGCCGGTCGCCGAGGAAGATGCGGTCGATGCCTGGATCAGCCGCGAAAAACCTGAGGAAGAAGCGGCGCCGGAGGAGGGGCCTCCAGCAGTCTCCGAAGACGACGCGGTTGAAGCCTGGATCACGGGAACCGGAGAGGGCGAGGAGGAAGTCCGGGAGATCGAGGCCGGCGAGGGTGACGTAGAAGAAGACGAAGCCATCGATGCCTGGATCAGCACTGCGGCTGATGAAGAAACCACCGCCGAACCGGAAGAACCCGAGGAGGTTCCCGACGAGGAGGCGGTCGACGCGTGGATCAGCGAATCCCATGAGGAAGAGGCTGGAACCGATCTGCCAGCGGAAGAGCCGTCCGAAGCGTTGTCCGGCGAGGAAGCCGCCGACGCGTGGATCAAGGAAGCCGAGGAGGCCGAGGAGGAAGGTCTCGAGCTTGCAGACTACAACCTATCCGACATGGTCGACGAAGCAGCCCTGGAGGCGTTCGATGCCGACCGGGAAGCAAAGCCCGAAGAACCGGAACCGGAATCCGAATCCGCGGCGGAAGACCTTGGCGAAGAGGAAGCGGTTGACGAGGTCACTACGGCTGAAGCAGCCGAGCCGGAAGCCGAGGAGGCTGCCGGTGAGCCGGAGACGCCAGAGGCCCCCGAGTCCGAGTCCGAGTTCGCCGAAGCCGAGCCGTCCGACGCTGAAGCTGCCGAAGTCGGCGCCATCGACCCTGTTTTGCTGGATATCCTGCAGAGTGAGGTTGGCGGCCACGTGGAGTCGATCCGCGCATACCTGGCCGAGAATGAGCCGGGACAGCCACCGCGGCCGGTAACGGAATCGCTGCTGAGGGCGGTGCACACGCTGAACGGCGCCGTGGCGATGGTTGACGTCAGCCCGCTGACGTCGGTCACCGGACCCATGGAACGCTATATCAAGCGGCTGAAGCTGCTGTCCGCCGCGCCGGACGAGGCTGGCCTGGAGGCGATCAGCGAGGGCGTCGAGATCGTCGAGGCTGTGGTGGCACAGCTGGAGACCCCGAATCCGCGGTTCCCTGATTCGCGCGCCTTGAGCGAAAAGCTGCACGCCCTCACGGATGCGTTGCCGGAGCCGGATGACGACAGCCAGCTGTTTCCGGTTTCCGAGGCGCCGGCCGAAGTGCCGACCGCGGAAGAGCCGGAGACCGTGCCCGAAGCGGTCGACGAGGAAGAAGACGAGGACCTGGATTTCGGCGAGCTGGATTCTCTTGCCGCGGATCTGGGTGATGACGACGAGGACGAGACGACCGCGGAAGAGGAGGCAGAAGGTGACTTCGATCTGTCCGCGCTCGAGGCCGAGATCGAGGAAATGGAAGCGCCGGCTGAGCCGGCCGAGGAGCAGCCCGACGAGGCGTCCCAAGCGGAAGTGTCCGACGAAGAATCCGCGGAAGCAGCCGAGCTCGAGGCCGACACCAGGCTCGAGTCCGAAGAATTTGGCGAGGCCACGGTGGATCTCGAGGCCTCTGATGAGGAAGAAGAAGTCCCGGAGCTGACCGAAGATCTGGATGCGCTGGACGACTTCGATTTCGACACCGGCACCGAACCAACGGAAGAGCCCGAGAGCGAGGACGAAGCCTTTGCCTCGGCCCTTGATTTTGAAGCCGATGAATCGGCCCTAGAGACCGACGAAGCGGAAGCGGAGCCCGAAGCTGAAGCAGAGGCCGAGCCTGAGGCGAAGGCCGAGTTCGAAGCAGAAAGCGAAGCGGAAGCAGAACCAGAGGCCGAAGCGGAGGCAGAACCAGAGGCCGAAGCGGAAGCAGAACCAGAGGCCGAAGCGGAGGCAGAACCAGAGGCCGAAGCAGAAGCAGAACCAGAGGCCGAAGCAGAAGCAGAACCAGAGGCCGAAGCAGAAGCAGAACCCGAAACCGAGGCCGAGCTTGAACCTCAAGCCGAGGAAGAGCCGGAAGCGGAAGAAGCGGTCGAGACAGCGGAAGAAGTCGAAGCCGCCCCTGCAATCTCGCTGATTCCGGAGGGCGAACCCGAGTTCATCCCCGTGTCCGACCTGGGCGACGTGGACGAGGACCTGATGGAGATCTTCCTGGAGGAAGGCGCCGAAATCCTCGACGAGACCGACCGCAAGATGGCCGACTGGCGTAACGAGCCGGAAAATCAGGAATTGATCGTCGAATTGCAGCGGGAGCTGCATACGTTGAAGGGCGGCGCCAGAATGGCCGGCATCAATCCGATCGGCGACCTTTCCCACGCCATGGAGTCGATCTTCGAATCGGCGGTGGAAGGCCAGGTCGTCATTACGCGGCCGGTGGTTGAGCTCATGGAGAATGCGTTCGACCGCCTGCACCAGATGCTGGACAGCGTTTCCAATCGCCAGCCGATTCCGTCAGGCAAGCGCCTCGTGGAGCGCATGGATGCGGTGCTCTCGGGACAGGATCTGAGTCAGTTTGCTGATGCCGCTGCGGCGCCTGCGGGCGAGGCTGAGGCGCGCGAACCGACAGCCGCGCCGGCGGCTGAAGCGCCCGAGCCGGCACAGACGGTCCAGCGAGAGACGGCCCTGGACCAACAGGCGGCACAGACCGGTATGGCCGCACGGCCCCAGCAGGAGCTCATCCGGGTCCGCGCCAATTTGTTGGACAACCTGGTGAATTTCGCCGGTGAGGTCAGCATCTACCGAGCCCGCCTCGATCAGCAGGTTGGTTCTTTCCGCTTCAACCTGGTCGAACTCGAACAGACGGTCGCCCGTCTGCGCGATCAGCTGCGCAAGATGGAGATCGAGACGGAAGCCCAGATCCTCTCGCGCTACCAGCGAGAAGCAGAGGAGATGGACGAGGATTTCGATCCACTCGAGCTGGACCGCTTCTCGCAGCTGCAGCAATACTCGCGAGCCCTCGCCGAGTCGGTGGCTGACCTGGCCAGTATCCAGGGACTGCTTGACGACATCGCCCGAGAGTCCGAGACGTTGCTGCTGCAGCAGTCACGAGTCAACTCGGACCTGCAGGAGGGACTCATGCGGACTCGCATGGTGCCCTTCGACAGCCTGGTTCCGCGTCTGCGCCGGATCCTGCGCCAGACCAGCCAGGAGCTGGGCAAGAAGGCCCAGCTGCGCGTTGAGGGCGCACAGGGCGAGATGGACCGGACGGTGCTTGAGCGAATCACGGCGCCGCTGGAGCACATGTTGCGTAACGCCATCGCCCATGGCCTGGAAACGCCGGACAAGCGCAAGGAGGCGGGCAAGTCCGCCGAGGGCACGATCCGCATCCAGGTTTCCCGAGAAGCCACCGAAGTGGTCATCCGGGTGTCGGACGACGGTGCCGGCATGGATCCCGAGAAGATCCGCCAGAAAGCAATTGAAAGAGGGCTGCTGAAGGACGATGCGGAGCTCAGCGAGCGGGATGTTTTCGGTTTCATCCTGGAGTCCGGTTTCAGCACCGCCGACAGCGTTTCCAAGATCGCCGGACGTGGTGTCGGAATGGACGTCGTGGCCAGCGAAATCAAGCAGTTGGGCGGTTCGCTGGATATTGCGTCGAAGCGCGGCGAGGGTTCGCTCTTCACCATTCGGCTGCCCTTTACCCTGGCGGTCACCCACGCGATCATGGTCCGCATCGGTGACGTGACCTTCGCAGTCCCCCTGTCGAGTATCGAAGGGGTGGTTCGCATGAACCGCGAGGAGTTCGAACGGCGTCTGGAGGAAAGCGACACGGCCCTGGAGTACAGCGGAGAGATCTACCACCTGCAGGAACTCAACACCCTGCTGGGTATCCCCAAGGCCGAGCACATCGAGACCGACATGTTGCCGCTGCTGATGTCCCGAATCGGAGATCAACGTGCGGCCATCCGTATCGATCAGGTGATGTCCAGTCGGGAAATCGTCGTGAAATCGGTCGGTCCCCAGGTGAGTTCCATCCCTGGCATCTTCGGGGCCACGATTCTCGGTGACGGCAGCGTCATCATGATTCTCGATCTGGGTCCGCTGATCCGGCGGGGCGCCGCCCTGCGCATCGGCGAAACCGAGGCCGACGACTTCATCGAGGCGGTGGCCGAGGAAAAACCGAAAGAGGAACGTGTCCCGGTCATCATGGTGGTGGACGACTCGATCACCATGCGGAAGGTCACTTCCCGCGTGCTGACCAAGCACGATATGGAGGTCTTCACTGCGAAAGACGGCGTCGATGCGGTCGAGCAGCTCCAGGAGCGGATTCCCGACCTGATGCTGCTGGATATCGAGATGCCGAGGATGGACGGCTACGAAGTCGCCACCCACATGCGCAGTGACGAGCGGTTGAAACACGTTCCCATCATCATGATCACTTCGCGGACGGGTGAGAAACACCGTGAGCGAGCGATGGAGATCGGTGTCAACCGGTACCTCGGAAAGCCGTACCAGGAGGCCGAACTTCTCGAGAACGTGAATGAGCTCCTGGAAGAGGCCGTTGGGGCTGACTGAGGCCAATCCGGAGGAATTCGAGGCGGCGATCCTGTTTCAGGACGAGGATTTTCGCGAGCCACTACGCGGGGCCGTGGCGGCGGCCGGTGGGGTGGTCTCGACCGAGCTCAGGATCGCCGACGTCGAAGCCGGCCTGGAAATAGGCGAGCCGGTCCTGATCGTGAACCTGGAGCCCTCGCTGTTTCGCAAGAAGGAACTGTTCGACAGCCTGCTCGAGTATCGCGGCCAGCTGATCTTCAACGACGCCGAGGCGTCGGCGCGCTTGATCGGCCCGGCGCGGGCACGCTGGGCGAGGCACCTGGCTGCCAAGATCAACAAGAGCGATGACGTGTACCCGGCGAAGCCTTCGGGACCGATCCCTCTTGAGCGGCTCGATACGGAGGCCGTCGGCGAGGATACCGCAGACGTCGAATTGTGGGTCTTCGCCGCTTCGATCGGTGGCCCGGAAGCGATGCGTGCCTTTCTCGGCGAGCTGAAGCCCGACCTGCCGTTCTGCATGGTCCTGGTGCAGCACATCGGCCAGGAATTCATCGAACTGATGAGCCAGCAGCTGGACCAGTCGGCGAAGATGCCGGTGCGAATTGCGATCGACGGGGAGGCGTTCAAGCCGGGGCGGGTTTACGTGGTTCCGCCGGGGAAAGCGTTCCAGGTGACTCGTGAGAACAGGGTACGGCTGACGCGGCTGATGACCGAGTCCAGCTATTCGCCGAATATCGACCAGGTGATCAGTGATGCCATCGAGCGTTTTGGTGCGAGTACCAACGTGATCATCTTCAGCGGCATGGCATCGGACGCGATCGCCGGCGCGGCAACCGTCATGGAGCGCGGCGGGGAGGTCTGGGTCCAGGATCCGGAAACCTGTGTCGTCAGCTCGATGGTGGACGGCGCCCTCAAGCAGGGGGGCGTGAAATTCCAGGCCGAGCCCATGCAGCTGGCGCATCGGCTCAATCAACGCGGCATAGAGCAGCATTAACGCGAGCCCGTAGGCGCAGACCTGCGCAATCCGGGCTCAAGGAGAGCGTGAGCATGGAACAGACAACACTTGCCCCTGAAATTCGCGGGGTCTTGATCCCCCTCACCGACGCGTCGGTTCTGCTACCCAACGCCTGCGTGTCGGAGGTGATCACCTATGGGGATCCCATGCCGGCCGAAGACGCCCCCGAATGGGTGCTGGGCCTGGTCACCTGGCGCGGCTGGCGGATGCCGCTTTTCTCCTACGCGAAGATGGTGGGACGGGCCGAAGAGGAGGAGACGTCAGGTGCCAAGGTTGCGATTCTCAAGGCGTTCGGGGGAATCCACAAGATGCCCTACATGGCATTGCTTGCGCAGGGTTTTCCAAGGCTCACGGCGATCCGCAGCGAAAACCTGCTGTTCGACGGTGATCAGGAGGACCTGCCCGAGGGTGTCCTGTACAAGGTCCAGATCAACGATGAAGACGCCCTGATCCCGGACCTCAACGGGATCGAAAGACACCTGCTGCAGCTCATCTACCACGACGAGACCGAGGACGAGGAAGGCGAGGACGACGCCTAGCCGAAACGCGACGCTTTCTGAAGCCGCTTTTCTTTCCTCAGCCTCTGGGAGAGAGGGGTCGGGGGTGAGGTGGCATCCCCGTTCCCGTCTTCCGCTTCTCCGGATTGCTTCGCCGTTCGGCCAATCTGTCTCAACCGCGTTAGAATCGCGCAAGGAAATTCCGCTCGGGGATGCCGATGAGTGAACAATTGCACGTGGTCGTTCTGGCAGCCGGTCAAGGCAAGCGCATGAAGTCGGATCGGCCCAAGGTCCTGGCGAAGGTGGCTCGCCAGCCGATGCTGGCTCACGTCCTGAGCGCCGCGCGCGGCCTGGATCCGGAGGGGCTGCATGTCGTTGTCGGGCACGGCGCCGACCTCGTCCGGGAGGCTTTTCCCGATCCCGAGATCACCTGGGTCCACCAGCAGGAGCAGCTGGGCACCGGGCATGCGGTCATGATGGCGCTCCCGGCGATTCCCGCGGGAAGCCGGGTTCTCGTCTTGCTGGGCGACACGCCGCTCATCCGTACCGGTACGCTGCGGGCCCTGATGGAAAGCGTCGACGCTACGGGTCTGTCGATCCTGACCGCTCACCTCGACGATCCCAGCGGCTACGGGCGCATCGTGCGCGACAACCTGGGCCATGTGAAACGCATCGTCGAACACCGCGATGCGGACTGGGAAGTGCTTCAGATCAGCGAGATCAACAGCGGGATGATGATTGCTCCGCAGGAGCGTCTTGCGGTATGGCTCGATGCGCTGGGCACCGATAACGCTCAGGGCGAATACTATCTGACCGATATCGTCGAGCTGGCCCGGGCCGAGAAGGTGAAGATCCACGCGATGGCGGCCGGGGATGCGGACGAGATCCTTGGGGTCAATGACCGGTTTCAGCTGGCCGGGGTCGAGCGAATCTTCCAGCTGCGGCTGGCTCACGCGCTGTGCAACGAGGGGGTCAGCCTTGCCGACCCTGCGCGGATCGACGTGCGCGGCGACCTGACCGTCGACGGCGAGGTGGAAATCGATGTCGGTTGCGTCTTCGAGGGCGAAAATCGGCTGGGGTCCGGGTGCCGCATCGGTCCGCATTGCGTTCTGACCGACTGTGATCTTGGTCCGGACACCCGCGTACATCCCCACAGCGTGCTCGAAGGGGTGGTGACCGAAGGGGACTGTGATATCGGGCCTTTCGCCCGGTTGCGTCCCGGCACCCGACTCGCAGCCGGTTCAAAGATCGGCAATTTCGTCGAAACCAAGAAAGCCGAGATCGGCCCCGGCAGCAAGGTCAATCACCTGAGCTATGTCGGAGACGCCTGGGTGGGCGCGAAGGTCAACATCGGCGCCGGGACGATAACCTGCAATTACGACGGCGCGAACAAGTATCGGACCGAGATCGGCGACGGCGCCTTCATCGGTTCGGATACCCAGCTGGTCGCGCCGGTCAAGGTCGGTGCCGGTGCGACGATCGGGGCGGGCTCGACGATCACGAAGGACGCGCCGGACGGTCAACTGACGTTGAGCCGGGCGAAGCAGATCAGCGTGGAAGGCTGGACCAGGCCAACCAAGAAATCCAGGGACAAGACATAGGACCATCCAGCATGTGCGGAATTGTCGGAGCGGTAGCGAACAGAAACGTAGTCGAGATCCTCATCGCCGGGCTGCGGGCACTCGAATACCGCGGTTACGATTCTGCCGGCATCTGCGTTCAGTCGGAAAATGACCTCGAACGTCTCCGAACGGCCGGCAAGGTTGCCGAACTGGAGAAGCTTCAACGTGATGCCAAGCTCTCCGCTCCGATCGGCATCGCCCATACTCGCTGGGCGACCCACGGATCGCCGACGGCCGGAAACGCGCACCCCATCATCTCCCGCGGCAATGTGGCCGTGGTGCATAACGGCATCATCGAGAACCATGAAGAACTGAAGGCCGAATTGACCGAATTGGGCTACGAGTTCGAGTCCGAGACCGATACGGAGGTCATTGCCCACCTGGTTGAGTACCGAATGAGCGAAGGAGACGATTTGCGGGAAGCGGTCATTGCTTCCATCAAGCGTCTCCATGGTGCGTTCGCAATTGCGGTGCTCGATCGGCGCGATCCGGACCGCATTCTTGGTGCGCGGCTGGGCAGCCCGCTGGTCGCGGGCCTCGGGTTTGACGAGAATTTCCTGGCTTCCGATTCGCAGGCCCTCCTGCCGGTGACCAATCGGTTCATCTACCTCGAGGATGGCGATGTCGTCGAAGTCCGGCGCGATGCGGTGGCTGTCTTCGATACGTCGGGCAAAGCGGTCAAGCGACCGGTCAAGGAATCGGAACTGAGTGCCGAGGCGGTGGATCGTGGCAAGTACCGGCATTTCATGCTCAAGGAAATCTTCGAGCAGGCCACGTCGGTTTCCGAGACGCTGCAGGGAAGAATCGCCGTTGATCCGGCGCGGCCGCTGCTCGGGAAACAGATCGAAGAACTGCTGAAGCCGGCGCGGGCAATCCAGATCATCGCCTGTGGCACCAGCTTTCACGCGGGTCTGGTGGCCCGGCACTGGTTCGAGTCTTTTGCGGGCATTCCTTGCGCCGTGGAGGTGGCCAGCGAATATCGCTATCGTACGGCCGTCGTGCCCCCCGATTGCCTGTTCGTGACGATCTCCCAGTCCGGGGAGACGGCGGATACGCTGGCGGCCCTGCGCCTGGCCAAAGAGCGCGGCTTCATCGGTTCGCTGGCCATCTGCAATGTGCCCGAGTCCAGTCTGGTCCGAGAGAGTGACGCGGCTTTCATGACCCGTGCAGGGCCCGAGATCGGCGTGGCGTCCACCAAGGCGTTCACCACCCAGCTCACCGCTCTGGCGCTGGTGGCACTGCAGAAAGCCCTTCAGGAAGGCGTGGATCCGAGCGCAGTGGCGACCCATTGTGCGGAACTGGAGGGGCTTCCATCTGCACTGAAGAGCGCCCTGGAACTGGACCCGGAAATCGAAGCCCTTGCCGGGGCGTTCGGGCCGAAGCGCCACGCCTTGTTCCTGGGCCGTGGCATCCATTACCCGATCGCCATGGAAGGAGCGCTGAAACTGAAGGAGATTTCCTACATCCACGCGGAAGCCTATCCGGCCGGCGAATTGAAGCACGGACCGTTGGCGCTGGTGGACGAAGCCATGCCGGTCATCGCCGTGGCGCCGGGTGACGATCTGCTGGAGAAGCTGAAGTCGAACATGGCGGAAGTTCGGGCCCGGGGCGGCGAACTGTTCGTAATTGCCGATGCCGAGTCTGCGGGAGACATCAGGCTGGACCGCGGTCATATCCTCACGGTGCAGCACTCCGCCGACTTCATCTCGCCGATCGTGATGACCATTCCGCTCCAGCTGTTGGCCTACCACGTGGCGGTGATCAAGGGCACCGACGTGGACAAGCCACGCAATCTGGCCAAGTCCGTCACCGTCGAGTAATAGCCGGTTGTCTCCCCTCTCCGCCTTTGGGGGAGAGGGGTTGGGGGTGAGGTGGCCTAAGAGCGGCCAACAGGAAAGCGGGAAAGACGGGAAAGGCCGCTGCGCGGATTAAAGCGGAACCATGAAGGCATGAAGGCGTGAAGAAAAATATCGATTATTCAATGAGCTAATCCCGCGGAGAGGGGCATGCTTCACGGCGTCACGTCTTCATGGTTCCCGTCCTGATCAGATGTTTCCGCTTTAGCCATCGGGAAGCAATCCCCATTTTCCGTCTTTCCTGATTTCCTGTTCACCGCTCTTACTCCGAGCAGCAGCAGACCAGCTTTTGCTATCCTGAACCGATGGGTCACGACCACGCTCACGGCACCAGCAGCAGCCAGAAGACGCTGCTGGGCGCGCTGCTATTCACCATTGCCTTCGCGGCCGTCGAGGCGGTTGCCGGGTGGTGGGCCGGATCCCTGGCGCTTCTCAGCGACGCGGTCCATATGTTGACCGATTCGGCGGCCCTGGGCATCGGGGCGATCGCCGCCTGGTTGAGCACTAGACCCCCTTCCGCTCGGCACAGCTATGGTCTGAAGCGTGCCGAGGTCCTCGGCGCCTTGTTCAACGCCGTATTCATGGTGGGGCTGGTGGTGGCTATCGTGTTCGCGGCGGTCGGGCGGCTCCAGGATCCTACGCCCGTGAAAGGTGTGGCCGTAATGGTCGTTGCCGCCATCGGCCTGGTGGTCAACCTGGTGGTTGCCTGGGTTCTGCACCGTGGAGAACAGACCTTGAACGTTCGTGGGGCCCTGTTGCACGTGATCGGCGACCTGCTGGGGTCGGTCGGCGCGCTCGCAGCGGGCATCGTGATCTGGACGACCGGGTGGATGCCGATCGATCCGCTGCTTTCGCTGGTCATCGCGCTGTTGATCCTCGCCTCCAGTCTGCGGCTGTTGCGGGATGTGGTCCATGTCCTGATGGAGGGCGTTCCGCGCCATCTGCAGATGGAGGAGATCGGCGCATCGCTCGCCGAGATCGAGGGCGTCGGCGAGGTCCACGATCTGCATATCTGGACCCTGGGCAGTCGGCACCCGGCACTGTCCGCCCATCTCGTGATCGACCGAATCGAGCGCTGGCCGGCGATCCTGGCGGTTGCCCAGGAGATGCTGAAGCGGCGCTTCGAGATCCACCATCCCACCCTGCAGGCGGAACTGCGCGAAACCGTCACCGTGGTGTCCGCCGACCAGATGCTTCGCGATCGACCCTGAATTCGGGTTGCTTTTCCTGCTGCTCCAAGACAGCAGCGCGACCTTCGCTGCGGCACCGGCGTCCAATTGCATGTGACTGTGCCAAATCGTGCGATTTTCCACCGGCTGTGACGGACGGCACTGGGGCTGCCGGGGCCACATCGTCAGATTGGCGACGGAGGCTAGCCCGGATGTTGCACCGATTTCCGGATTTGTCGGTTCAGCTCGCGCCGTCAGATTGGGCGATCGTCCGAGAATGCGTGGTTATTCCACGGTTTGAGGGGGATCGGTCGACATGACTCGCGAGATGAGGCGACAAACCGGCCGCGGAACAAAGTGTATCCTGGTCTGAGGCTTGAAAAATATTCTACGTGCTTGATTTAAAAAAGTTATTTCCGAAATTGGAGCAAAATTGGTGCAACATTCGGGCTAGGGTCGAATATGTCAAACCAGATCGTCAGTGCCGAAACGTTGCG
>JAWVZU010000122.1:0-11463 GCA_033722075.1 Lysobacterales bacterium | reverse complement strand
GAACTTATCGCCAAGCTGAAATCGCTGACGAATATCCGGGTCGTGCGGGATCCCGATACCGAGCAAGGCTGGAAAGTCGAGCTGGGCGAGTTCCCGGGCTGGGCGGAGGTGCCGGAGTGGTGAGCATGTCGGGCAACGGTTCGCTTCGCCGCGGTGAGCATGATATTGTTGAAATATTCAACAATACTTTCCTTTCCGCAGATGGCAACCGTGAATTTCAGTGTGCCCGATGAAGTAAAGGAAGCCTTTAACAGGACTTTCGCCGGCAGGAACAAGAGCGCGATCATTGCCCGCCTTATGCGCGAGGCGGTCGATGCGGCCGAGCGCCGGGAAATCGCGCGCGAGGCATTTCGTCAATTGACCTCGGGGCGAGAGGATCGCAAGACGCTGACGGACCAACAGATTCGCGAGGCTCGTGAGCGCGATCGTCCGTGACGGAGCCCGCGATGCCTGATCTTGACACGGTCGTCGTGGATGCCAGCGTGATCGTAAAATGGCTTTTCAATGACCCTGAGCGCGAGGAGGATACGGATCGTGCCAGCCGGTTGATGTCGGCTATTGTCGAGGGTGACTTGCGCGTCATTCAGCCGGTGCACTGGCTGGTGGAGGTGGCGGCGGTGCTTGCGAGAGAGTCGCCTCGGCGAGCCGAGCGGGACTCAGCCCTCCTGGCCGCGCTGGATCTTCCAACCGCGAATGGACCGGAGATCATCCAGCGCGCAAGCCGCCTTGCCGTCGACCTGGCCCATCATCTGTTCGATACCCTTTATCATGCAGTCGCCCTCGAAAGGCAGGCAGTCCTGGTGACGGCGGACGATCGCTATCTGCAAAAGGCGAAAGATCTCGGATCTGCAATCCACATCGGGGATGTTGACCTCTCCTGATCTCAAAGCTTCCCCGGCTCCAGCGGCCTTTCCCGGTGCATCAGGATCCACTCCGCATGCTCATCGAGTGCGGCCTCGCCCAGGGCCCGCAGGATGGTCTGCTTCTCCGCCAGGTTCCGGGTCCGCGAGAGCCGAAAACGCGCCTCCCGAAACAGCCGGTACATGAACCGGTACTGCTTGAGCAGTTCATGCTCAGCGTTCTTGTGGGCGTAGGCCTCCCGCACTGCCGCAATCAGGGGCAGGATACCCATCGCTACGACCATCGCATTTACGGCGACGTCCGGGAGGCGGCTCTGCAGGACGGCCAGTACGGCGGTGGTCGCGATGCCCAGCCACAGGCAGAGTCCGACCAGTCGTCCGGTTCGAATCACGTGGCGTTCGTGCAACAGCACCTTGTTCTGAAAATAGCCCAGCTGACCCGATCGCTCGGGATCGCCGATCCAGCAGTCGATGACACCGTCGATGGCCACTTCAACCGGCGGCGAGTTCGCCCCGGCCTCCGGAGAGCCGGTAAAGCTGATGACGTTGCGAATCCAACCCATGCCCACGTCCTGTTTCTGAAGGAAATTGTCGTAGGCAAAATCGTTGCGGACTTTTCCGGATACCCCCGCGAGACGCCAGTAGAACTGAACCCTCAGCCCCTCGGCTAGCGCCCGATAATCGAGGAACTTCCGGTGCCAGTTTCGTCGGCTTCCCGTCCGGTACAACAGGTAGCCCACCGCGAACAAGCCAAGGAAGAGGTAGATCATGGGGGCCATGTCCAGATCGGCATAGGCCACGAAGGCCAGCCCCATCAGGACCGCCAGGACATGCAGGCCGATCAGCGCCCGGCGATGACGGCTCCCGAAAACGTTGGCGAGATGATCGGCACACGCAAAGAACCGGGCGGTGCGGTAAACACCGCCGTGTTCGGTCAGGTCATCGATCCAACCCTTGAGGATTTCCGAGTTGGGCTCGACTCCGGATGCCAAGAGGCGAACGTCCCGATTGAACGTGCCGATGTTGTCGACCATCTCCACGAAAGTCGGCGGAATATCCGGAATCTCGATCCGATCGGGATCAGCAATCAGCCAGCGGCGCGATCCGGGCGTCAAACCTTCGGCCGGTGTGCCGCCCTCCCGGTCCCGGGAGCAGACGATGTGGAATACAAGGTCCGTATCGTCTTCCGCCAGAACCCTCGCAGGACGGTTACCCAGTGCCGGAGCGGCGCTCATCTGCCCGAACTGGTGATATTCCACCACCTGGTCGGTACCGCCAACGAGTCCCGTGACCTTTCCGTCCCATATCGCAATCAGCAATTCCGCGTGCTCGCACATGAAGATGCCGAGTTCGGCGTAGGCGAGCGAGCGGGCGGCGGCTTCCGTTTCGGTGGCGCGCTCGTCTCGACCGTAGACTGAGACATCGACAATCGTGCCCTGGGCGCACAGTTCGCGAAATTCGTCCCGGGAACCAGGCGCCGTGAAGTCTCGTTCGTAGTTCTCACGACTGAACGGGATGGGTACGACGAGCTCCACTCCCAACTCCAGGGCAACCCGAGCTGCGATCCGGCCACCGCCCTCGGCCAACGGCGACAGAAGTCTCAGCGGCGTATCGGGAAAACGGTGCAGCAGGGATAGGAACAACTCTCGGAGCAGGCGTTCGATATCTGGCACCTCATCCGCCATCAGGTCGCGATGGCCGGTTACCGCCAGCGTCAGAGGCGCACTTGGAATCGCAGGTTCGGCCATCCGCAGGAACACCAGATCTCCGCGCGAAGCTGCAGTATATAATGCCGTGATCGGGCCCGTGCCGCAGCGGCCGCGCCGGACACGACTTGCATTTGGTGCTCGATTTGGCCGAATCGCCCTGCCATTGGTCATGAATCTCTCAAATTTTTGTTAATTATTCGTTAGCACTTTGGTATCCTCCCGCAACGGGGCGGCGCTTGGTTCCAACGGTGGGAATTGACACGATGAATGTCGAACTCGACCGTTCCCAGCGCCCCCGGAATGCTTGTCAATGGAGGTCAAAATGAACATTCCACGTCGACTTTTGCTGCCAACGGTGATTTCCAGCCTGTTGGCCAGCGGTCCACTCCTCGCGCAAAGCGATAACGATACCGACACGACCCTCGAAGAAATCGAAGAAATCGTCGTAACCGGTTCCCGAATCCGCCAGGATCCGCTGGAGATGCGCACCCCCGTTCAGGTGCTCTCCGAGCGCGACCTGGAACGTAGCGGACAGGTCTCTCTCGCAGAGTTTGTCCAGAAACTGCCGATTTCCGGATCGGCCATCAACCGGACCAACAACTCGTCCGGTAACCTGGGTTTTCCGCCTGACGGTGCCGGCATCGGCGCCGGCGCGGCCGAAATCGATCTGCGCTACCTGCAATCCAAGCGTGTGCTGGTGCTGGTGGACGGTCGCCGCTGGGTCCGCGGCTCCTCGGCCTCCGGTGTTTCCGGCGCCGTTGACCTGAACACGATTCCGGCCAACGCCATCAAGGCGATTGAGATCCTCCAGGACGGCGCATCCGCCGTTTATGGAACCGACGCCATCGGCGGCGTGGTGAACATCATCACCGAGGACAACTACGACCAGTTCAAGGTCAGCGCCTACTACAGCGAATATGACGACGGCGACGGTGAGTCGTCCGAATTCGACGTCGCCTGGGGTGCATCCTCCGACGTGGCGAGGGTATTCCTGGATATCAGCTACACGGACCAGGGCGATGTCGGCGCCGCCGACCGAGCCATTTCGCGCGAATCCATTTTCGGCGCGCCATTCCCAGGCGCAAGCTCCGGAACGCCGGAAGGCCGATTCATCTTCACCGATCCGCGGACCGGCCAGACCTTGAACATCACGCCGACTACGCAGTTTCCGGCCTACGACCCGAACGATCCCACCGCCGGTGGCTTCAAGGGCTTCACCAACGACGACCGGTTCAACTACCAGCCGTTCAACTTCATTCTGACGCCCAACCAGCGTACGAGTGTCTTCGCCAAGGCCGAGTACGACATCACCGACACGACCACCCTGCGCATGCTCGCCTCCTACAACAATCGCGAGTCGACCAGCCGCGCGGCACCGGAACCGCTGTTCTTCGGTCCAGCCGGTGGCGGTGGCGCCTTCATGGAGAGCCTCTTCTGGCCCGCCGACCACCCGTTCAACCCGTTTGGTGTGGACCTCGGCCCGGATGAAATCGTGTTCTTCGGCCGACGGCCGATCGAGGCTGGGGCCCGAATCTTCGACCAGAATGTCGACACCTTCTACATCTCCGCGGGCGCGGACGGCAGCTTCGACGCCGGCGGCCGCATCATCAACTGGGATGTGACGGCAATCTGGGCTCAGAACCAGGCCAATCAGCGCAAGCGCGGCGCTTTCAACGCCCGCAACCTGATCCTGGGCCTTGGCCCCACCGAGGACTGCGCTGCGGTTCCCGGCTGTGTGCCGGTCAATATCGTCGGCGCGGGATCGCTGACCCAGGAAATGCTGGATTTCGTAACCTTCATCCAGAAGGACGAGAGCGAGCAGGAGCTGCGTGATTTCACGGCCAACTTCACCGGTGAGTTTGGCGGCCTCGAGGCCGGCGACATCGGCTGGGCACTCGGTTACGAGTACCGGGAGGAAGAGGGTTTCTTCATCCCGGATAGCGTCGTGACGGCCGGCGAGACGGCCGGCGTACCCGCCAGCCCGACGGCCGGCAGCTTCGACGTGGACGAACTCTACGGCGAGGTCGTGGTGCCTCTTCTGGCCGACGTCCAGGGCGCGCACCGGCTTGACCTCAGCGCCGCTTTCCGCTGGTCCGACTACGAGCTGTTCGGCAGCGACACGGTCGGCAAGGTCGGTCTCAACTGGGCGCCCATCGACAATTTCGTGGTCCGGGCCAACTTCTCGGAAGGCCTGCGGGCACCGAACATCGGTGAGCTGTTCAATACGGGCTCGCGCTTCGACTCGAGCATCAACGACCCCTGCTCCAACGCTGATCCGTCGGTCGCAGCCAACTGTCAGCAGCTGGGCGTTCCGGCGGACTTCGTCACCATCAACCCGCAGATCGGCGTGACCACCGGCGGCAACCCGGACCTCAATCCGGAGACCTCCGATACGCTGACCCTCGGGTTTGCATGGGATGTGGCGGCCGTCAACAACTGGGACGGGATCGACCAGCTGACCATCGAGGCCAACTACTACGACATCGAGATCGAAGACGCCATCCAGGCGCCCAACGCGCAGGATCTGGTCAATGGGTGTGTCAACACTCTGGCACCGATCTTCTGCAACGCCATCACCCGGGCACCGGACGGCACGATCACGAGGGTCGACGGCATTCTGGCCAACATCGGCGGAATCGAAACCGATGGCTTCGACCTGTCGGTTCGGATGGACACGGCCGAGTACAACTGGGGCCGCCTGAGCTTCAACTGGGTCAGCACGTTCCTCGGCGACTACACCGAGATCACCCAGGGCCCGGACGGGCCGGTCGCTACCGAGCGGGCAGGAACCGAACTGGGTTCGCCCGAGCGGGCATTCATCGAGACCAAGTCGACGCTCCACACCGACTGGTACTACGGTGACTGGGATGTTCGCCTGTCGATCCGCTACCTCAGTTCCATCGACGAGGCTTGCGGTGGCGCAACGGGTGACTTCGGACTGTTCGAACTGTGCTCCAGAGGCGCCGACGGCAACACGCTGGGTTCCACGACCTACGTGGATACCCAGGTCACCTGGGCACCTTCGGACCTGGGCGACGGCAACTGGGCTTTCCAGTTCGGTATCGACAACCTGTTCGACGAGGATCCGCCGGTTTGTCGTTCCTGCGACCTGAACAGCTGGGACGGCACCGCCTACCCGCTGCCGGGTCAGGTCTGGTACGGTCGGGTAAGCTATTCGCTCGACTGATCCATCGGTCCGCAACACCAACCGAAATGGCCCCCACGCGGGGCCATTTCTTTTTTGGCGAACCATGAGGCATTGCCTGATGCTTTGCGGCGATTACAGCGTGAAAGCGCAACCATGAAGGCATGGTGGCGTGAAGAACATTGGAAATGCACCTTCCGTTGGCTGCGTCACGCCTTTATGGCGTTATGGAAGGGCTTGGTGACAGCCGTCTCTTTCGTCATGCTCGCGCAGGCGGGTATTCAGAGATACAGGCAGCAAGAGCCCTGGAATCCCCGGGTCGGTACTACCGCCCGAGGATGACGGCTTTTTGGCTCCCTTCCATGATGCAAACGAGGCCCCTTTCATGATTTTCATGGATTTCATGGTCCCGCTTTTAGGACTTAGTCCTGGCCCAGATGTTTCTATGGCGTAGTACCATCCCCTCCACCTGGATTGCTTTGGATCTGCTTCACGCCAATCACGGTGATTGCTTCGGAATATGACTGATCTCTGGACACGCTATTACCAGGCCGGCGATGTGCACTCCAGCACGGCCGGCTTCTCCACAGATGCCCGCGAGCGCATTGCAGATCGTTGGAAAAAACGATTTTCAGAGCTTCCGGACGGAGCGACGATTCTGGACATCGGCAGCGGCGGCGGTGCGCTACTGGAGTTTGCCGCCAAAACCGCCGGGCCGGAGCGCTCACTCAAGGCGACGGCCGTGGATTTGTCCACGACACGACCCGATGATGCGCCTGCATCCACGGATCACTTCGCAATCGAGTTCCAGGGGGGCATCGAATTCACGAACTTGCCTTTCGATGCCAATGTCTTCTCACTCGTGGCGAGCCAGTTCGCCATAGAGTATGGCAACCTGCCCGAAGCATTGGCTGAAGCCGCCCGGGTCTCGAGCGGCGGACTCATGGCGCTGATCCACGCCCGGGACGGCGTGATCGTGCGGCAGAACGCGCCGATCGCCGAACAGGTGGATTGGCTGCTCGACGAGCTCCGGCTTGTCGAGGTCCTGACCCACCATGTGCAGCGACCCACCCCCGCGTCCGGCAACCAGCTCAAACTTATCGGCTCGGAGATCGGGACCAAGGTCGACCAGCTGGAAAATCCGAGCTTTCTCAGGGACCTCGCCGGCAATATCGGTCAGTTCCTGAGTGGATACCAGGAAAATCCCACCCAAGAGAACATTCGCTTGCTGCGTGGTTTTGAGCGGGCGCTAAAGAACCATCGCGACCGCATGCGGGCGCTTGCGGTGGCCGGCCGCACTCCCGAAGAGATGGACAAGGCCTGCGCTCAACTGCTGGAGGCCGGCTTCAAGGATGCCCGGTGGGAGGCGCAGCGTTCCGACGGCGATCGCCATCTTGTCGGCTATTGGCTACACGCCGCAGGAAAAGACTCCTGATTCGATGACGTGCCGCCCCGGTCCGGGGCGGCCGGGACTTCACGGGTTCTGAATCTCGATCACACGCCCCTGTGACTGAGGCTCGGCATTCCTCGGCATGGAGATTTTCAGAACCCCGTTCCTGAATCGTGCATCGATCGCGTCGGGATCGGCGTCTTTCGGCAGGGTCAATACCCGCCTGAAGGCGCCGTAGGAACGCTCCACGCGGTAGAAGTCCTTTTGCCGATCTTCTGCCTCCTGGTGCTTCTCGCCTCGGATGGTCAGCCGATCGCCGTCCAGTTCGAGAGAGACATCGCCCTCTTCGACACCGGGAACTTCAACCGTGATGGTATAGCGGTCATTCGTCGCGCCGATATCAACGCTGGGTTTCAGCAGAACGTCCCCGCCCTTCCAGCCGGGAAGCGAATCCTGTCCAGCCGAAAGTCCAAACCCACGAAACGCCTGATCGAACAATTGATCGATCTGATCGTGGACCTGACTCCATGGCAGCACGTCACCACGACGTCCGGCGCTCTGCACGGGCGTGGCTTCACCCTGTTCGGCTTCTTCGTCTTTGAACCAGTTCCAGGGTGCAAGCTTCTTGATATCCATCGAACTTACCTCCTGTTGTTGGAACGTGTTGGAATACTGAAGAAATGGGGGCATCGAGGCGAAAAATCAAAACCACCCGGGATAATAATACTTACAAATTCAATGCATTAAGGCGTTGCCAGGGGCGTGATCCAGGTTACGCGAGTCCGTGGGCACTCGGCCCGGTTTCTCAGTGCCCCTGCCAGAGCTGATAGAGCCCGTCGTCGCTGAGAATGGGCTCCAGGCAATCAAAGAGGACGCTTGCCCAACGATCAATGCCTTCCGCGTCGGTAAGCAGGTCCTGGCGGACTTCGATGGATACGTGTGGAAAGCCCTGAGCCTCGGCATGATGGTCGATCGTGTAGTCCGCGGGATGACGCCCCGAATAGGGTTCGTTGTCACCCACCGTGATATCGGCCGGATGATTGCGCAGGGCATCCATCAGGGGCACCGGAATACGAGGGTCCTTGTCCCATAGCACGCCAATCTCCCAGGGGCGACGCTGGTTTTCGATGCTTGGCGTGAAGCTGTGCACGGAAATAAGCGCAGGAATGATCTCCCGGGCGCGGATTCGGTGGAGCTGTTCGTCGATGGTCCGGCGATAGGGAAGAAACAACTCGTGAATGCGACGGTCCCGCTCCCCGCGATCCAGGTTCCGATTTCCGGGTATCGCCACACCGTCGCTGGTCTCCGGCATGCAGGTCGGATCCGACAGTCCCCGATTCAGATCCACGACCAACCGCGAATAACCCGCGATGACCAGTGGCGCGTCGAGCAGGTCGGACAACCGTCGGGCCACGGCCGCCGAACCCGGATCCCAGGCAATGTGGGTTTGCAGCGTCGCGGCCTCGAGCCCAAGATCCTGCAGCGCTCGAGGAATCCGATTGCTCGCGTGATCCGAGACGATCAAGGACCGGGCGCTGCCGGTCGGATTGTGCAGCGAACAGGCGGGCGGTTCGTCCGGCCCGAGCAGCGGCTGAGTTTCGTTCAGGGCCCCTAGGTGCATCCCATTAATTTGGGTGGTCCGCCGGCGCTTATCAAGCCAGACCACGTTCATCGGGCCCGGTCCCCTGCCGCTCTCAGCCTCACATCCAACATGTCGCCAAGTCTCTCGTGACGATCTGGCAACCGGGGGTCGGACCCAGAGTAATTTCCTGACGAAAAGGCGCGCTGCACGGCAGTGGACTTTCCGCGCCAATGCACTCAGGATTAGCGCCAAGAAATCCTCGGGGGAGTACGTGAAGAGCATCTGGGGCGAACTGCGCCGGCGCAATGTATTTAAGGTGGCGGTCTTCTACGTCGTCACCGGCTGGCGTTGCTGGTGGCCGATCTGTGGTGGGAGGCCCAACCGCCGATTGAAATCGAGACAAGCTGACGGAGTTGACATAAGGCATCCGCCCGCGACCACCCGGCGTTAGAATAGAGCCATGGCAGCCCCACCAGATCTCAACCTGGAGAACTACCGAATCGGAAAACCGCTTCGCGAATCCGAGCTGGACTCCGTATATCTCGGCGAGCGGCTTGAGCCCTTCCGCGAAGTCACGATCCGAGTTCTCACACTGCCCGATCCGGACGATTCGGAGCTGAGTGAGAAGCTGAAGTCCGAAGCGCATACGGCAGTGAGTTTCGATCACACGAATCTCGTCCAGGTTTTGGACTCGGGAATCGTCGGTCGGCACTTCTATTGCATCAGTGAATACCTTTCCGGCGGATCACTGGAGAACCGACTGGGTCCACCGATGGATCCGGATGACGCCCTGGACATCGCCCGGAGTGTGGCGGCCGGACTTCGTCACATCCACGAACGCGGCTTCGTTCACCGGGACGTTCGCCCATCCAACATCCTGTTTGATCAACACGGCGAACCAAAGCTCGCCGACTTCGGCATTTCCAAGGCCTTTGACGCCCGCGGCTTCCCGACAGAGCGCGGACTCGAAATGGAATCTTCGCCTTATCAGAGCCCTGAAGAGCGCGATGGGGGTGAGCTGGATGAGCGATCGGATTTCTATTCCCTGGGCGTGATTCTCCACGAGATGCTGGCCGGCAGAAGATCCAGCCCCAGCGATCCGCGGCCGGAACTGCCCGAGGAACTGGAAGAGTTGCAGCCGGTACTCAGGGGAATGCTGGCGCGTTCACCGAGCAATCGCTTTGTGTCCGCGACTGCCCTGATCCGGGCCCTGCAACAGGACCGATCGACCAAGGGAACGCGGCCGCTCTCCGTCGAGGAGCGCAAGCGCGGTCGCACCACGGGCGAACGCCCCGATGACATGGATCACCGCACGACCCGTCGCTTCATCGACCAGGAAGAAGGGGACGACAAGAAAACGCGCAAGGTGCGCTTACGGGACCGCCGCAACATCCAGGCCCTGGTCTGGACCGGGATCACCGCGCTCGGGGTGTTCCTCGCGGCCGCTTCGGTGCTCGCCATCCAGTGGATCCTGGACCGGCTCTGATCCTTGACAACCGGGCGATCACAAGCTGGTAAGATCCTCCGGTCTCCAAGCATCTCGGGCGCTGCATGAGCAATTTCTTCGGCGAATTGAAGCGACGGAACGTGTTTCGCGTTGCGCTGCTCTATCTCGTCGGCAGCTGGCTCGTTCTGCAGGTCGGTGAGATCCTGTTCGAGGCCCTGGCGCTTCCCGACTGGTCGCTCCGTTTCATCCTTGCCGCCCTCCTCCTGGGCTTCCCGATCGCCCTGGTCTTCTCATGGGTCTACGAGCTGACGCCGGACGGGATCAAGCGCGAGAAAGACGTGGACCGAAGCCAATCGGTCACCCATGAAACCTCCCGAAAATTGGACCTCGCTGTCATCGCCGTGGTGCTCGTGGGACTCGCTGTCGTATTGGGCGATCGGTTTCTTGCTCCAGCGGACACCGCCGCAGACGAGAAGGCGGTTCCATCATCAACGCCTGACGCCGTAGAACAAGACGCTGCACTCCCTGCGGAGCCAACCCCTGGCAAGAACGAAGTTTCGCCAGCACCAGCCCCGGATGACTCCGCTCCGGCCCAGTCGGTCGCCGTTCTGCCCTTCACCACCCGCAGCACGGACCCGGAAGACGAGTTCTTCGCCGACGGCATGCACGACGATTTATTGACCCAACTGGCCAAGATCGGCGCCCTGAAGGTCATCTCGCGCACCTCGGTGATGGAGTACAAGGAAACGACCAAGAAGGTCCCCGAGATCGCCGACGAGCTGAACGTGGCGACCGTGGTGGAGGGCGGGGTCCAACGAGCGGGCAGCAGGGTCCGGATCAATGCCCAGCTCATCGACGCGGATACGGACCAGCACCTCTGGGCCGAGACCTTTGACCGGGAGCTGACCGCCCAGAACATCTTCGATATCCAGACTGAGATCGCGACGGCCATTGCCGAGGCGCTACAGGCGACGCTGACGCCGGAGGAAGAAACCCGGATCGGACGCAAGCTGACCGACAACCTCGAAGCCTGGGAGGCCTATCGCCGCGGTCTGCGGCTGCTCAATGGAATCTCGCCGGATGATTACCAGCGGGCCCTGCTGGAGGCGCAGCGCGCCCTGGAACTCGACCCCGATTTTGCGGCGGCCTACAGCGTTGTTGCCCGTGTCCATATGGCGAGATTCTGGTTTTTTGGCAGCGATCCGGCGGATCGACGAAAAGCGTGGGCAGCGATCGAAGAAGGTCGACGCATCGCGCCCGAGAGTCCTGAGCTCGATATCGCCGAGGCCTACTATCACTACTGGGGTCATCTCGCCTACGACGAGGCCCT
>JAWVZU010000121.1:0-11488 GCA_033722075.1 Lysobacterales bacterium | reverse complement strand
GGAAAGGCAATGACCACGCCGGCGTCGCGGAACAGCTCATCAAGGCGGAATCGGATATCGCTGCGAATGGTCCGCAGTTCCCGCTCGCCGCCCACTTCGCACCAGAACAGGGTTTCGAACAACAGGGCATTGTCCCCGAAATCTTCGAAGTAAATCATGGGGGTGGGATCATCGAGGATGCTCTCGTGATCCTCCACGGCCTGGCGGATCAGCCGCTCGACCAGGCGAACATCCGAACCGTAGGCGACGCCGACCTTCACTCCGGTACGGATCTTGCGATCGACCAACGTCCAGTTGACCACGGTTCGGTCCAGCATGGTGCTGTTGGGGACCATCATGTGCACGCCATCGACACGACGGATGCGCGTCGACCGGTTTCCGACGTCCTCGATCACTCCGAAGGACCCGTCCACGTCCACGAAATCTCCGATCCTGACGGGCCGGGTCGTCATCAGGATCCAGCCGCTGATCAGGTTGTTGATGATCGCCTGGGCGCCGAAGCCCAGGCCGATGGCGACGGCACCGGAGAGGAAGGCCAGGGCGGTCAGGGGAATGTTCAGCAGTGCCAGGAAAGTGAGGAAAATGCCGACGAGAATGACGTAATAGACCGTCCTGGCGATGACGGCCACCGCATTGGCGTCCAGCCTGGTCTTACTCAGCCGCTTGCGGATCTGGCGCGCAGCGAGCCAGCTGAGAATGAGTCCGCCGACCAGTACGCCGACCGCGAAGAGCAATTGCTCCACGGTGATGACCGTTCCGTCAGTACTCGTAAATAATCTGGTTTCGAGGAATTCCATGGCCTATGGAGAAAACCATCAGCAGCCGCAGATGGTGAACAGGATGGCTCACGGAATCAAGAGCGGGGGAGGGCGGTCCGCCCGGCCCGGCAGGAACGGTCAGGCTGTCAACTGATAGCCGGGCCAGCGACTCTCGCCGTAGGTCAGCAGCACCAGCGGCGCCCGACCTGCCCGCAGCAGCGGATTGGCCGTTCCGGCACTCAGCGCATGGGCACGATCGGCGGCAACCACGGTGCGGATGCAACGATAACCTTCCGCGCGGAGCTGCTCTGCATGCCAGCGGCTTGCCCGCGAACCCGGGCGGATGCCGAACAGGATGAAGGAAGCAATCGCCAGCATCGCCACCAGCACCGGAGTCTCGATGGCCGAAATGGCGAGGTTGAGCAGGTCGAACATCAAGGTGGAGGCGACCACCAGCAACAGCGTGATCGTCCCGAGCCCCTTGGCTGCGGCCCAGGCCGTGGGGACCAGGAATGCGGGCCAGCAGAATCCCAGGGGAACAACCTGGCGCCCCCAGTCCGGATGTTCGTAGATGTCGTAAAAACGCATGGGGCTATTGTCCCGCGTGAGGCAGGCGCGGATAAGTGCCAGAAGTCGACCCACAGCGGGGATCAGATGTCCGGTAGCCCCGGAACGATGTTGACAACCTCGAAGGTCTCCAGGGCCATCCAGACGATGAACGCGGCATAGGCGACCAGGAGAATCCACGCCTCGGAAATGGTCAGGCTCAGGTTGATGCGCAGCATGGCGAACAGCAGCAGGGTGGCCAGGGTCAGCACGGCCATCAGCGGTGCCGCGATGGAGTAGTTGATGACCGCGGCACCGGCGATCAGCACCCCTACGGGAATGGCTACAAGCAGGTCGAAAACATTGCTCCCGAGCACGTTCGCCAGGCTGGTGTCCGAGCGCCCGCGGCGCGCAGCCCGGATGCTCACGAAGGCATCCGGGACCGAGGTGCCGGCAGCTACCACCGTGATGCCCCAGAAGAAGCTGGGGGTGTCGAACACGTCGCCCAGCTGGATGGCGGCGCGCACCAGCCCCTCGACGCCTACGAGTATGACCAGGAGGCTGGCCGCTAGGAACGCCCATTCGCGCGCAACTTTGATATCCCTGGGGCGGTTCTCCGTGCGGTACTCGATGCTGTCCTGATACTGGAGAAAAAGATAGACCGCGTACATGACCAGGGGAATCAACGCCAGTTTCCGGTCTAGCGTGCCGAGAATCAGATTCTCGTTCTCGGTGACCACGGGGTTGTAGATCACGGCAAAGGAGAAGGTCAGCAGCAGTACCGCGACGGAGATCATGTAGAACTGCGCTTCCTTGAAGACCAGGTCTCGATTGGATGTCAGGCCGTTTCTTGAAACGAGGACCGAGAGTGCCGGGATGATCAGGATATTGAACAGGGCCGAGCCGACGATTGCGGCGACGCCCAGCTCGAATTCACCGTGAATGAGGGTCGACAGCACCGCCGCCGAAAGCTCCGGGAAGCTGGAGCCGACGGCCACGATCACAGCGCCCTGGACCATGTCCGGCAGTTCATAGTGAGCCGCGAGTTTTTCGCTGGACGACTCCAGCCAGCCGCTGCCGATCCACACCACGCCGGTGGACACCACAGCCAGACCGATTAACAGCAACACGTCCACTCGACAGAATTCCAGGGCCGATTGAGATGACAGGCCAGCGATTCTATAGGCGGCGGAGGTCCGTGGAAACTCGACCGTACCCGGCGAAACCGGGACTGATCGATTTGGTGGCGCTTGCGGGCGCTCGAAAGGCAGACCGACGCCCAACCCCGGGTCGGCCAGTAGAAACAGGGGAGCCCGAGATCACTGCGGATCAGGACGCAGTGCCCCGCTATGGCGCGGGTTTAAGTTCGCATAAGATATATTATGTTAAATTATAGATAACCCGGTTGAGTTACCGAGCCGGAACCCATAGAAATAGCTGACCTTTGTCTACTGGGCGACAACTCCCTTGGTCCAGCTTTTCCTGACGAACACGGCGGCGGCCATCGGCTACTTTCTGACCGGTCTGCTGGGACTGCAACTGGCGGTCGGTTTCCTCGAGGCCAGCCTGATCTGGCCTGCTGCGGGCCTTGCCCTTGCGCTCGTCTACCTGTTCGAGTTTCGCCGTGTCGGCATCGGGCTTTTTCTCGGGATGTTGGCCATCTCGTTGTATCAGCGCCCCGGTTTCTCAGCAGCAACGGAGCTTGGTCTCGCCTCCGCCGGTCTCCTCCAAGCGATCGTCGGATCGTCTCTGTTGCGCTGGCGCTTGGGATCCGTTACGCCGCTGATCGGGGGCAGGGAGATTGCGAACTTCCTCGTGTGGGGCGCCCTGTGTGGAAGCCTGATCTCCCCCACCCTCGGGACGGCCCTCCTCGCGGCCAGCAGTGTCTTGCCAACCGGGGAACTTCCGATCACCTGGATGACCTGGTGGCTGGGGGACGCCACCGGGATTGCAGTCTTTGCGCCGATCGTGTTCGCGATGGCCTCACCGGATCGCAGCAACTGGCGACATCGGCGGCGCACCGTGGGCCTGCCGGTGCTGGTGCTGGTCGGACTGGTATCGCTGCTTCAATGGTACGCAAACCAGCAGGAGTTGCGCCGCCTGGAAGTCCTGTTTCAGCGGCAAGCGCTCCAGCTGGAAAACGAGATGGTCCGCGCTTTGGATCTGGCCGAGGATATCTCCGTGGTGCTGAAGAGCCTGTTCGACAGCCTCGGGACGCCCAAACCGGAGGTCTTCGGCCGCTTCGCCCAACCGCTGCTGCAGCGCCATCCTTCGGTGCAGGCGCTGGAATGGATTCCACGGATCACCCATGAACAGCGCCTGGCCCGGGACGACGCGTTACCTCCCGTGCGGGAGCCCGATTCGCAGCGGCAGATGGTCCCTGCGGCGGTTCGAGCGGTCTATTTTCCGATCACCTATGTCGAACCGCTGGCCGGAAACGAACGGGCGCTGGGCTTCGACGTTTCAACCAATCCGGTAGTCCAGCGGGCGCTGGACGAGGGTACGCGAACCGGCAAGACCGTCGCCTCCGCGCCGATCCACCTCATTCAGGACGAGCTCTCGCAATGGGGCTTCGTGCTCTATACGCCGGTTTTCGAGGAGCAGACCCCCTCCCCCACGGAAAACGCCCTGCTCGGCTTCGTTGCCGCGGTTTTCAAGGTTCCTTCGCTGATCGATACGGTACTGTCCCGCCCGGAACGACAAATGATCGCGATTCGCATCAGCGATGACGGGCAACGGATATTCGAGAGCCCGGGTCGCATCGAGCCGCATTGGATGGGTACCGTTCCACTGACCACGGCGGTCTCCCTTGCCAATCGGACCTGGCAACTCGAGTTCTTCCCGAAGCAGCGCTTCCTGGACGAGCACTTCCGTTGGGACACTTGGTGGATCTACGCGCTGGGGTTTGTCTTCACGGGCCTGATTACAGCCGTACTTCTCTACATCACGGGTCGCAACCTGGTCATCGAGCAGGTCGTTGGTCGTCGCACCGCAGAACTCCAGGAGGAGGTATCCAGGCGGGCCGCGGTCATTCGCCAGCGCGATGCCCACAACGACATTCTGCGCCGCGTCAGTGACCCGGAAATCCCCCTGCGCGACCTGCTCAACCAGATCGTCGAAAGCGCTGCGTGGATCAACTCGGAAGTGGGCTATTCGATTTCCCTGCTTGATGAGGAAGAGGACACGCTGCGGCTTGCTGCGAGTCACGGTCTGCCCGGTGGTCTGCAGTCGGAACTGGCCAGCGTACCGGTTGCGCAAGGCTACGGAAGCAGCTCACATGTGATCCTTGCGAACAAGCGGATACGCTGCCATGACGTGGCGCAGGATCCGGAATGGAGCAATCTGCGCGCGGCTGTCGGAAACAGCGCGCTGACGGCGTGCTGGTCGGAACCGATCGTGAACGGCGCAGGTCAACTGCTCGGAACGTTCGATATGTACTTCTTTGGGAAACCACGTGACATCGCCGCCCTCATGGGCCTGCAGGAAGATTTCAGCAAGCTGGTCTCCCTGGCCGTCGAGCGGCGCGTGGCCCAGACCCGGATCCGCCGGCTGGCCTATTTCGATTCCCTCACCGGCCTGCCCAATCGCCAACGGCTGCTGGATCGAATGGAGAGCGAGATCCAGTGGTGCCGCAGGCAGGGACGGTTTTCCGCGGTCATGTTCATCGACATCGACGACCTCAAGGACGTCAACGACTCGCTGGGCCACCACCAGGGCGATGAGCTCATCCGGCAAATCTCCCGCC
This sequence comes from Lysobacterales bacterium, assembly GCA_033722075.1. GTDB lineage: Bacteria > Pseudomonadota > Gammaproteobacteria > Xanthomonadales > SZUA-38 > JAWVZU01. The sequence continues at coordinate 6,439 of JAWVZU010000121.1, read as the reverse complement.
GGCTGACCAGCGTCTGTCGGGAGAACGAAATTGCCGCCCGCCTCGGTGGAGACGAATTCGTGTTGTTGCTCGGAAGCCGGGTGGCCGACATGGGTGACCTCGAACTGCAGGTCGAAGCCGTTTTCGACCGGATCCAGCAATGTCTCAGCGAACCGATCGAACTCGACGGCTACCGGCACTTCGTCACCGTCAGTGTCGGCGCGGCGCTGCTGCCCCAGGAAGGGCTGGACGCGAGTGATGTTCTCCAGCAGGCCGACACGGCCATGTATCGGACCAAGCGGGAGGGCAAGAACGCGCTGTGCTTCTATCACGCGGACATGAAGACGGCGGCCCAGCTGCACTTCGATGTCGAGAAGGGGCTGGAGGACGCATTGCACAATGACCGCCTCGAATTGCACTACCAGTTGCAATTCGACGCGCAGCGAAAGCCGGTTGCGGCGGAGGCGCTGCTGCGCTGGCGCCACCCGGAGCGCGGCCTCATCCCCGCCGGGCAATTCATCGAGATTGCCGAAAGAAGCTCGCTCGTCGTACGGCTGGACGCCTGGGTGCTGCGGGAGGCCTGTCGGCGAATTGCCTCGTTCCCGGACCTGGAGTACCTGGCGGTCAATGTCAGTCCGCGCCATCTCCAACGTCCCGACTTCGTCGACTCGGTGCTCGCTGCGGTCGAGGAGGCGGGAATCCGGAAAGACCAGCTTGCACTGGAAATCACCGAGCACAGTCTCATCGAAAACCTTGCGAGCACCCGGCCCAAGCTGGTCACCCTGATGGAGGCCGGCATCCGAATTTCCATCGACGATTTCGGCACCGGCTACTCGTCACTGTTCTACCTGAAGAACCTGCCCCTGAACCAGATCAAGATCGACAAGGCCTTCATCGCGGGCATCCTCAGCAACGAGACCGACGCATTCATCGTGGCAAGCGTGATCCGGCTGGCCGAGAAGATGAATCTGCAGCTGGTTGCGGAAGGCGTCGAAACGGAAGCTCAGCTCGAGTTCCTGATCGACCAGCATTGCGCCCGCTTCCAGGGACACCTGCTTGGCCAGGCCATGAACGCCAAGGCGCTCGGGGCGGCGATGGCCCGGACTGCCGACACGGTCTGAACTGCCAGCTGATCTATTCTCCCTGCTTCATTTCCGGCGGGAACGGCTCAAGGAGCTGCTCCACGGCCATCTTGATGGCCTCGCGCGGATTATCCCGGTCGCTTTCGGTAATGGTTTTGCTGGCCCAGCCGTGCCACACGGGGGTCCGGGTCTCTGCGTCGAACATGTCGACCGAGAGCGTTCCCTCGGTATAGGTCCGAACAATCACCTCATCGTCGTAGCAGAACGGACCGCACCAGACCCAGCCCCGGCGGTGAACCGTGAAACTGCGGGGATAGGAGCTCGCGCTGATCTTGTCGCGGGTCCCGACCACGAAGGTCACCACGATATCGGCATTGGCAAGGTCCGGCGTCAGCTCAAACCCCTTCTGGATCAGGGTTTCTTCTAGCGAGCTGCGAATCCGGTGCAGGGTCAAGGGGCTGACTGCCCCACCCTCGCTCCCTGCCGGGGCAGTTTCCATCCAGGCAAAGGTACGATAAGCGCCGAAGTCCGCCGCCTCGTTATAGTCCATGCCGGTCTTCACCGGGCTGGCACAGCCCGTAACGACCAGGATCACCAGCAACACCCGGGTGATTCGGCTCAAGTTGCTGAGCGTATCCATCGCAGTGTCGCCTCCGTTTGTCTTTACCTGCCAATTTCGCGCGATTCGCGGCGCGCGTCGTTGACGGCCGTCAATCCGGGCCGTTTGACGCCGATCAACGCATCCGAGGCGGTGCCGTCACACACTGAAGACAGGCGCCACATGGAGGATGGCAGCATGAGACACGAATGGACCGACACCTTGAGCGACGGCACTCGGGTAAGGATCCGCCCGATCACTTCCGACGACCTGGATGCCGAGCGCACATTCCTCGGTCGCCTGTCGGCCGAGAGCCTACGAGGCCGCTTCCTCGGAGGCGTGAACCATCTCAGCGAAAAGGACCTGCAACGTCTCTGCGATATCGACCATGAGCACGAGATGGCCTTCGTCGCCATGGGCGGCAACGGCGCGGACAGTGAAGTCGGGGCGTCCCGCTATGCGGTCGATGGCGAATCGGACCAGGCCGAGATTGCTGTGGTCGTCGCCGACGATTGGCAGCACAAGGGCCTTGGATCCCTGTTGCTGATGCACCTGCTCGACTACGCCAAGCTGCACGCCATCAACGAACTCCATTCACTGGAATTCGCCGATAACGAAGCCATGCGGAGACTGGCCCGGGATTTCGGGTTTCGCGAGGCGCCTGATCCGGACAATCCCGAGCTGGTCCGCTACACGCTGAATCTGGCGCGCACCTAGCCGGGACCGCTCCGCCGGACGAGCCGCGTCAGGCATCCAGCGGAAGGCTGGCGACGAGGATCTCCTGGTCTTCGGCATGGGCCTTGAGCCGAAAACCGAGTTTGCCGACCAGGTTCTGCATGGGCCGATTGGCTCGCAGTACCTCGCCGTGCATCCATCTGAACCTGTTTTCCTTTGCAATTTCAATCAATTGACGCATCAACTTCGTGCCGATTCCACGGCTTTGCCAGTCATCCGCGACCACCAGCGCAAACTCGCACGATTCCCGGTCCGGCGAGCCGACGTACCGGGCGACGCCAACCTCGATTTCCGTATCAGCCTCCGGCACGCAGGCGATCAACGCCATCTCACGGTCGTAGTCGATCTGGGTAAACCTCACCAGCATCACGGGCGTCAGCTCCCGAATGGCCTGCATGAACCGGAAGTACTTCGACTGCGGCGACAGGCGCCGAACGAAATCCTGCTCGATGGCGGCATCCTCCGGGCGAATGGGCCGCAGGGTGATCTCGGTGCCGTCCGGCAGCTGCTTGACCCGCACCCATTGGCGTGGATAGGGGTGGATGGCGAGGTGGCCATAAGGCCGAGCGATCCCCGGCTGCTGGTCGACCACGATTCGCGCATCGAGCGCGATGGCGCCATGCTCGTCGGCCACCAGCGGATTGATGTCCAGTTCCACGAGACGGGGCAATTCACAGGCCATGTCGGCGACCCGGATCAGGGTGGTTTCGAGCGCCTGGAAGTCGATGGAGGGCTTGTCCCGGAATGCCTGCAACATGCCGCTGATGCGGGTGCCCTCGATCATCCGCCGGGCCAGATAGGAATTGAGGGGCGGCAGGCTGACGCTCCGGTCGCGGAGGATCTCGACCGCCACCCCACCAGCCCCGAAACTCACCACGGGTCCGAACGCCGGGTCACGTACCACACCCACGTGCAGTTCGCGTCCATGGGCCGGGAGATGCATCGCCTCCAGCACGACGCCGTCGATTCGAGCCTCCGGGTTCGCCGCTCCGATCCGCTCCATCAGGTCGTTGAAGCAGGCTCTGACCTGCCCTGCCCGCTGGATATTCAGGTGGACCCCGCGAACGTCGGACTTGTGGGTGATGTCCGGCGAGTTGATCTTCATCGCAACCGGGAAGCCGATGGTCTGGGCCACAGCCAGCGCTTCCTCCGAATCGCTCGCCGGAAAAGCCGGCACGATCGGGATGTTGAAGGCTCGCAGCAGGGCCTTTGACTCCAGTTCGCTGAGCACCTTGCGCCCCTCGGCCAGCACCCCGTCGATGATCAGCTCGGCCCCCTCGACGTCAGCCGGATGCTGGGTGTCTCGGGGTTCCGGAACCTGCGTGAGCAGCTGCTGGTGTCGCTGATATCCGGCCAGGTATGAATAGGCCTCGATGGAATCCTCCGGCGTTTCGAAGCATGGTATGCCCGCAGCGCTGAGTCGCTCGCGCCCGGCGGCAACCTGCCTGTCCCCCAGCCAGCAGGCCAGCACCGGCTTGTTGCCCTTTTCGGGGATCGTCTCTAGCACCCGCTCGGCCACCCGGTCCGGATCAGCGGTCGCAACCGGGGCCAGCATGACCAGCACGCCGTCGTAGGCCGGATCGCCAAGGCACGCCTGTACCGCTACGGCAAAACGGTCCGGGTCGGCGTCGCCCAACACGTCCAGCGGGTTGCCGCGAGACCAGTTGGGCGGCAGCTGCGCGTCGAGTGCTTCCAGGGTTGCCGTGGACGGCGCGGGCAGCTCCACCTTGAGGTCCGCAGCCCGGTCCGCGGCCATGACGCCCGCGCCGCCGGCATTGGTCACGATGGCCAGGCGGTTGCCCGAGGAACGCAATCCCGTCGCCAGGATCCGGGCCGCTGCGAACAGCTCATCGATGCTCGATACCCGCACCGCACCAGCCCGATGAAGCACCGATTCGAAAACATCGTCCTCGCCGACGATGGCTCCCGTATGGGACACGGCGGCTCTTGACCCGGCGGCCTGCCGCCCGGCCTTGATCACGATGACCGGCTTGAGGCGCGCCGCGGCCCGCAATCCGGTGACGAAGGACCGCGCGTTGCGCACGCCTTCGACGTAGACCAGAATCGCCGTCGTCTCTTCGTCCAGCGCCAGGTGATCCAGCAGATCGCCGAACCCGATGTCGGCCGCGTCACCCACGGACACCACCGCGGAGAACCCGATCCCCCGCGGCTCGGCCCAGTCGAGAATGGCTGTGGCGATGGCGCCGGACTGGGACAACAGGGCCAGCCCGCCCGGCTTGGCATGATTGCGGCTGAAGGTTGCGTTAAGGCTGATCCCCGGCCGCATGAATCCGAGACAGTTGGGGCCCAGAAACCGGATTCCATGAGTACTGGCTGCATAGCGGAGATCGTCCTCCAGCGAAGCGCCGCGACTCCCGGTTTCGGAAAAACCGGCCGACAGGACCGTAGCCGCATGAACGCCCGCTTCTTTGAGCTGTTCAAAGATTCCCGACACCGTGCGCGCTGGGGTGGCAATGATCGCCAGATCAACCCGTTTTCCCGACTCCTCCAGGGTGGAAAAACAGGGGGTTCCATGGATGCTCTCATGGCCGGGATTGATCGGAATCACCTCGCCGTCGAACCCGCCGTCCAGCAGATTACGGTATACGAGGCCGCCGACACTGGAACGCTCACTGGCGCCGAAGACTGCGATGCTGCTCGGGGAGAAAAGCGTCTCGATCGGATTCATGGGCGTTCCCTGTCCACGCGTATTGCCTGTCAACCGTCTCCAGCATGGTTGAGTCCGGAACTCGTGATCTTGATCGTCGTCAAAATCGACTGATTGACACTAATCAACGCATCAGCGTGAAGTCTGCCCCAGACTGAACAAATCAGGAATGGCGCGGGGTCGGATCCCATGCAGTTCAACCGAATTCTCAGCGTGCTCAACACGACGGCTGAAGATCAGATCGCCCGTCAACGGGCCGCGTTTTTGGCTGCGAGGACCGGGACCGAACTCAAACTCCAGGCGGTCGTCTACGAACCGCATCACGCCGAGCCGATCTTTCACGAACGCGATGAACGATGCGAAGCCGAGCGCAGCAAGCGGCTGGATGCCATAACCTATTGGCTCCAGGATCAGGCAATGCGCTGCGACGGCGCCGACGTCAAGGTGGAGGCAAGCTGGGGACATCCCTTCGACCGGGCTGTCCTGGACGCAGTGGCGGAATACCAGCCAGACTTGCTGGTGATCCAGCCTCGCAACCTGGATTCGCGCAAGCTCAGCACTGCCGAATGGCATTTGCTCCGCCAGGCTCCGTGTCCGGTGTGGTTGGCCAGAGGCCCGCAATGGACCAGCAATCAAAAGAATCTCATAGCGGCAGTGGATCCGACACACGGGCATAACAAGCCGGCAGCACTGGATCGCGAGATCATCGACGCCGCCGAGACCATCGCTTCGGCCTTGGGCGTTCGTTATCGACTGGTGCATGCGATCGGCAAAATCCCCGGGACCATTGGCGCCGCCCAGCATCCGATGGACTATGAGCGCGAGTTGCGTGAGATCCGCAGGCGCCACATCGAGGATCTCCTCGGTGAAGAGAGCCTTGGAGATATCGAGATTCTGGTCAATGAGCCGGGCGAGGCACTGGGCCTGCTCTGCAACGAGGACCAGGCCCACCTGGTCATCATGGGAATCATCGCGCGGTCCAGGATAGCCGATTTGCTGGTGGGCACGACCGCTCGCCACTTCATACCGGAGAGCCGCTGTGACATCCTTCTGATCAAACCCCCAAAGCAATGAGGTTTCGCGATGACCGTTGCAAAGACCGTAGACCAATACCTGCAAAGCCGCGACATTGTTCCCGAGGTCGTACGGCATGATTTTTCGGGGTGCGCCTCCGAGTCCGCCGAAGCGGCCCATATCTCGGGCCACCGGGTAGCCAAGGGCATTGTCCTGAAGTCAGAGGACCGGATGGTCCTGGTCGTGGCGCCGGCCAGCCACCATGTCGCCCTGTCCAAGGTGCGCGAGGCGCTGGATGCGGACCTCACCTTCGCCAGTGAAGCCGAACTGGCGCCCCTATTTCCTGATTGCGAAACCGGCGCG
>JAWVZU010000120.1:0-11501 GCA_033722075.1 Lysobacterales bacterium | reverse complement strand
TGAATCGCTCCCAGTATTCGTCACCGGACTCCGTATACTGCGAGCGCATGTCCGTCGATTGGGAGAGGCCGCGATACATGAGCGCTGCGGCCGCATGCGCCTGGGAGAAGTTGGGGTCCTGTTCCCGGGCCTGCTCGATGAACTCGATGGCCCGGCCCATCTCGTAGCTGCCATCGGCGATGACATCCTGCTGGGCGGCGTAGGCCTTTAGCAGGCTGGTATAGGCGGCCACCGAGCGCGTGCCGGCCTGCATCATCTCCGCCAGAGCCTCTGGGTCCATCGCCGAAGCACTGGATGCTGATGATGTCGTCCGGGCTGCGGTCGTAGTTTTCCGACCAGACGTGAAAACCGTCCGAGGAGCGGATGAGTTGGGCAGTTACACGAATCCTGTCCGGTGCCCGTCTCACCGAACCTTCGAGTACGTGGCCCACGCCGAGCGCCTGGGCGATCTCCGTGACGGGCAGATCCGAATCCTCGTAGCGAAACGAGGATGTGCGGGAGGCAACCAGGAGGTCCGGCGCGCGAGCGAGCGAATTCAGGATTTCTTCGGTGAGACCGTCGGCAAACCAATCCTCGTCGTCACTGAAGTTGGCGAAGGGAAGCACGGCGATGGAGCGTGTCTCCGCCGACTGCGGCGTATTTTCCCTGACCTCTTCGGATCGGTTGGCGATTGATCCGGATTCCAACGCGGAATCCTCGCCGCGCCACCGATCCACCAGCAGGATGACCACTGCGACACTCAGCACCCCGATGATCAGGCGATCGATCTTGCGCCCGGTCTGGGGAGTCACAGACTGGGTGCGGTCGACCTCTGCCTCTTTCTTGATCCCTTCAGGGGTGAGCTCGTAGGCCCAGGCGAAGAAAACCGCGAAGGGAAACCCGAGAATGAGCACCCCGAATACGAACTTCAGCGACCAGTCCGGGACACCCAGCAGCTCGAACAGCACATCGCCCATCTGCAAGGCGAGCCACCCCGTGACGACATACAGAATGGCGACCCGGAAGACATTGCGGCGCCTGAGCTCTGCGAGGAGGCTCATTGCTTCACCTGAGGGGCGAGACTAGACAGGTCCGCTGGGCTCGGTTCCGGCGAGCTCTGAATCCCGGAGTTCGATGGTCCTGTACTCATGAGGGCTTTCCGGCTCGATGGCGAACTGGTCGACGACTGCCAGGAGGAAAGCCAGCAGCAGGAATATGATGGTGATTCGGTCCAGACCGGTGGCTACATTGTGATGGACCAGCTTGGGTCGCGGAATGTTTTCCTCTTCCTGCAACCCATGCTCCATCAGTTCGTAGCGCCAGGAGAACGTCACAGTCGGAATCAGGCCGATACAGAGGAACATCATGAGCCAGCGCTGGGCACTCCCCGAGATGTCCATCGCATGATCGGCGAGGTGCGCGATCTGCGTTGCCAGCCACGCGAAAGCCAGATAGGCACTCGTGGCCCGGATGACGTTGCGCCGGTAGAGTTCGTTGAAAAAGTTGCGCATGAAACCTCTCTCGGGTCCTATGCTTCTAACTCCCCGCGGGCATGATACCAGCGATTCCGGCTACATACAGGTCCGTATTGATATCGCTGTCATCTGTTGAAGCGCCGGTAGAGTCGCAGGCCGAGAATCGGAAGCGTCACCGCCGCCATGGCCCAAGCCACGATCCGTAGCAGTATGTGAGCGTGGTAGTCGCCGAGGCGCAGCTCGGGAACCCAGAGACGCAGGGTGAAAGAGAGGGTCAGAACCGCGAAGAGTCCCGCGACCAGCCAGTAGTAGCCCTGTTTTCGGACGATTGCCAGTCGGGCAAACACGATCAAGTGGATCGCAAACACAGCCAGCATCAATGCAATGGACCAATCCGGCATCAGTCACATTCGAAGTTGTCGTCGCCCGCCGGTCGGCACTGTTGGGGCCAACCCCGCTTACGCCAGAAAGAGACCAGGTCACTTTCGCGGGCTTCGGTCTTCCAGACAGGCAAGTCGCGAAGGGGCGCGAACTGTGAGGCCCAGTCTATGAACGAAAAGCGGTTCTTGAGTTCCATGACCAGCTGCCAATTGCCATTCAGCGCTGCCAGATCGGTGAGTGTGTCAGCGTAGTTCCAGCGTCCGCTGACGGCTTCTTGTTCGGCCAAAGCGATTGTCGCCTTGATCTGCTCGATTGCCTGGATGGCTTCTCCCGCCACAGTTGACGCCAGCGCCTGGCGCGCTGCCTCGATTACGGCGTCGCTGGCGCCCTGGACCCTCAGATGGTCGACCATGAACGGCTCCGCTTCTTCGAGCCGTCCGAGGGAGATCAGTTGCCGATAGCGCACCAGCATTGCAAAGTCGAAATCCGGCTTGACTTCGAGTGCTTTCGTCAATGCGCGCGCGGCCGCCTCGTGTTCGCCGAGAAGCACGAGATTCGCTGCGTAGACCGTATTATGAACCGCCGCCAAGGGATCGAGCTCACGCGCCTTGCGGGAATAGGGCAGGGAGTCGCGAATATAACCAGCTCGCCCGAGGAATTGCGCGTATTGCGAGTTCGCTTCGACATCATCCGGTCTCTGCGACAGCGCCTCAAGATAAAGCCGCTCCGCCTCTTCCCACTCAAAGGAATCACGGAGCATGTCGGCCCGGGCGGTCAGGGCGCTCGCGAGATTGGGTTCCAGCGCCAGCGCACGGCTGGTTGCTTCTTCGACCAGTAAAGCGCTTTCCTCGAAGGTCACAAGCCCATAATAGGGTCCCAGCGCGTAGGCCTGGCCCAGCGTTGCCCAGGCCTCGGCGAATTCCGGGTCGAGTTCAACGGCTCGTTTGAGCAACTCGAAGGCGTGTTCCATTCCATCACGGTTGGACACCCGCGCTTTGGCCTCCAGGTAGAGCTCGTAGGCGTCCAGGTCGTCCGTCGGTCGTTCCGCTTCGGCTGTACGTAACCCAAGCTCCACCTTGAGCGCATCGGCGATTGCCGTGCTGATTTCCTCCTGGACCGCAAAGATGTCGGCCAGGTCCCGGTCGAAGGTGTCGGACCAGAGGTGGAAGCCGTCATCCACCTTGATGAGCTGGGCTGTGATCCGCACGCGATTGCCGGCCTTGCGAACGCTGCCCTCGAGCACGTTGGCAACGCCAAGCTGATCGCCGATGGCTTTGAGGTCCTCGTTGCGGCCCTTGAAATAGAATGATGACGTCCTTCCCGCAACCTTGAGCGACCCGATCTGGGCGAGTGCGTTCAGCAATTCTTCGGTGAGGCCGTCGGCAAAATACTCGTTTTCCTCGTCCGAGCTCAGGTTGGCGAAGGGCAGCACCGCGATGGACAGGTTGTCAGGGCTCGCACCGGGGTCAGACCGATTTGTTGCTCCTTCGGAAGCCTCGTCATCTGGTGTCCTCCCGCCAGGGACAGATCTGCTTGGAGTTCTGTCCCCCTCGAAGCCCGCGGATGGCGTCTCGACCGCTTGCTGCCCACCATCCCGATCGAGTCCTCCACTCCAGAACCGCTCGACCAACAGCACAGCGATGACCGCAACAAGCCCGACGATGATCAACCGATCGAGGCGCTTGCCGGTCTGCGGGGTGACCGACTCGCTTCGCTCGATCTCCGATTCCTTCTTGATGCCCTCGGGCGTGAGTTCGTAGATCCACGAAAAGGTCACCGCCAGCGGAAACCCGAGGGCAAGCAGCGCCGCAACGAAAGTGAGCGTCCAGTCCGGCAGCCGCAGCACCCCGAACATGACGTCGGCCACCTGCAGGATCAGCCATGCCGATACCGCATAGAACACGCCGACGCGGAACACGTTCCTTCGTTTCAGTTCCTGGTAGAGGCTCATGGCTTGGCCGACCGTATATGCTGCAACGCAGTCCCTCGAAAGCAGGCGCAATGATACCGCCTTCCCGGGGCGATCATAGTGAAGCGGCGCAATTGTGGTTGGTGCGCCATTGCGTGGGTGCTGGGCGCGCAAGGCCTGAATTGACGCGGGGCGGTCGGCGCGCTCAAATGCGAGCAGGCTCAAGCAAGGTGAACCGATGCAATTGGATACCGAGTTCGTCCGTTCTCAATTCCCGGCGTTCAAGGAGCCGTCGCTCCAGGGCTGGGCTCATTTCGAGAACGCCGGCGGCTCGTATGCCTGCGGGGCGGTGATCGACCGCCTGAAACGCTACTACGTTGCCAACAAGGTTCAGCCCTATGCCTGGTCGGATGCTTCGATTGAGGCCGGACGGCAGATGGATCAGGCTCGGCAAGGCATGGCGGACTGGCTCAACGTGGGCACCGATGAGGTTATTTTCGGCCCCTCGACGACCCAGAATACCTATGTGCTCGGGCAGGCTTTTCGCCAGATGTTGAACGCCGGCGATGAGGTGATCGTGACCAACCTCGACCACGAGGCCAACGTCGGCGCCTTCCGTCGGCTTGCGGATGAAGGCTTTGTGGTCCGAGAGTGGCGCATCGACCCGGATACGGGTGAACTGGACCTGGCCGACCTCGACTCGCTGCTCAGCGAGCGGACTCGCATCGTGGCATTTACCCACTGCTCCAATGTCGTCGGCACCTTCAATCCGGTGCGAGAGATCGCCGATCGGGCCCATGATGCCGGCGCGATCGCCGTGGTGGACGGCGTTTCCTTCTGTGGCCATGGATTGCCGGATGTCTCCGCACTGGGCGCAGACGTTTACCTGTTTTCGCTCTACAAGGTCTATGGGCCGCACCAGGGGGTGATGACCGTTCGCCGCGAACTCAACAAGCGGCTGCCCAACCAGGGTCACTTCTTCAACGACGAATATCCGACCTCGCGGCTTGCCCCGGCGGGTCCCGACCACGCCCAGATAGCCGCCTCTGCGGGGGTGATCGACTATCTGGAGACGATCTGCGAGCACCACGGTGTCAGCGCCGGGTCCGCCCGCGAGAGGGCTGCCGCGGTGCTCCAACTGTTCCAGAACCAGGAACATCGGCTGCTGCAGCCGCTACTCGATTTTCTGGATGAACACCCCCGAGTCCGTCTCATTGGCCGGCGCGATGCCGGCTCACGCGCACCGACCGTCGCCGTCGACACGGGAGAACTTTCGCCGGTCAAAGTCGCCGAGCGCCTGGCGGAGCGCCGCATCGGGGCCAGCGCCGGGCATTTCTACGCCCGTCGATGCGTAGCGGCCCTGGGGATCGAACCAAAACCGGGGGTGTTGCGTCTGTCCTTCGTGCATTACACCTCCGAAGAAGAAATGGAACGTCTCCTGGAGGCGCTTGATGAGGTCCTCTAGGACGCCGACCCAGTTGCAAAGACCGGCCGCGAAGGCGCCATGATCATGGCCCTGGCCCTCGCCGGAGTTCTGTGGACCGGAGCCGGGGACATCTATCGCTGCGTCGATTCGGCGGGAGACGTGAGATTCAGTGATCTCCCCTGTGCGGAATCTTCGGACCAGTTGCCGGCGGAGGCGGGCTATGCTGATGATCCAGCGGTCCTCAGACGCTGGCTGGGCGAGTTGCAGCAGGTCGAGCCGAAACCCCGCCAGCCTCCGGTTTCGGGCACGCCCAGGCGAAGGCCCCAGCCCCCTCAGGTTGTTCCCGGCCTGCCGGCACGCCCCACCGGACAATCACAGTTCCGGCAATGCTCGGCACAGTTCTTCGGCTGCGCCAGTGGAGACGACCGGCAGATGGACACGTGCGTCTTCGAGATTCCCGTATGCACCGGTGATCGGCGGGTCGGTTGTTGTCCGGATGCTTATGTCGAGCGCTATCGTCGCCTGCGCGAGGCAGGGCTTGGCCGTCAGCCCGCCGTCCGCGATGCTTTGCTGGGGCGACATGACTGATTTCCATATCGACGATCTGCGGATCGACCCACTGAGGCGGCGGGTCTACCGCGGGGACGTCGAGGTTGAATTGTCCCGGCTTTCGTTCGAAGTTTTCATGGCGCTGGCTCGTGAAGCACCGGATCCGGTCTCTCCGCGCACTCTGATCGAGCGAGTCTGGCGGGGCGAAGCACAAACCGAGACGTTGGAGACGGAAATCGTGCGGCTGAGAAAGTCGCTTGAAGATGACCCGGGGCGACCGCGATATGTCGAGGCCATCCCAGGCGCCGGATACCGACTGATCCCATCGATCAGGCGCTCAAAGACCGGGGCGGTCGGGCGACGATGGCTGATCGGCGGTGTCATCGTCGTGATTGCACTGATTCTGCTGGCGCTCATTGTCGGCGTCGTCAACTGGATCGCAACCGGTCCACCGACGTGAACTCGTTTGCCCGGGCGCATATTCGCAGAACTGCACGGATCCGTGAGAATATCGAGCCGTCATGACGTGATAGCGGGAGGACGATTCCATGTCTGACCCGAAGGCGAAGCAGGATAGGCTGGATGCAGCGGTTGCGGCGGCCAATCAGGCGGCGCGAAAACGTGAGCAAGGCTACCGCGAGCGTGCCCTGAAGATGTATCCATGGGTCTGCGGTCGGTGTGGCCGGGAGTTCACCCGCGCCAACGTCCACGAACTCACCGTTCACCATCGCAATCACGACCACGACGACAATCCTCCCGACGGCTCCAACTGGGAGCTGCTGTGTCTCTATTGCCACGACAACGAGCACCAGCGCCAGGCCGCGGCCGCCGACGACAAAGGGAAAACCACCGGACCCGCGACATCGCGGCCTTTCGAAGGGCTGGCAGACTTGCTCGGGCGCAGGTCCTCGAAATCGGATGATTGAGCAGAACACGTGGCAATGAAGCCTGTTCTGATCGGACTGGCGCTGGTGTTTCTCGCGGCCATGGTTTACCTGGTTTCATGGCCCGTCGCTATAGACCCGGCCGCATGGACCGCGCCGCGCAACCCGGGCTATGTCGGTCCATTCGAGTCGAACACGCGTCTGGCTGATCTCGAAAAGCTGCCGATCGGTGAATTTCACGGTCCGGAAGACATCGCCGTGGCCGAGGACGGGCGGATTTTTGCCGCCTCTCACGAAGGCTGGATCGTCACGCTTGATCCGGACGGCCGCAACCCCGTCGGCTGGGCGGAAACCGGAGGCCGTCCTCTCGGGATCGACTTCGCGCCGAACGGCGATCTGATCGTTGCCGATGCCTTCCGAGGCCTGCTCGCGATTGGACCGGACGCTACTGTCCGTGTGCTGGCAGACGAGGCCGACGGCGTGGCGATCCGCTACGCCGATGATGTCGACTGTGCCGAGGATGGGCGAATCTTCTTCTCCGATGCATCGACTCGCTTCGGTGCGCTCGAAAGCGGCGGCACCATGCAGGGCAGCCTGCTGGACCTGATGGAGCACCGGCCGAATGGAAGGCTCCTGGTCTACGATCCGGCGACCGAAACTGCGACGACACTGCTTGCGGGTATCAGCTTCGCCAATGGGGTTGCCGTCAGCCCCGACCAGTCCTTCGTGCTGGTCAACGAAACCGGCATGTACCGGGTTCTGAAGTACTGGCTGACCGGGCCGAAAGCGGGACAGGCCGAGGTCGTCATCGATGAACTCCCGGGTTTTCCGGACAACATCAGTACCGGCCAGGACGGCCGTTTTTGGCTGGCATTGGTCTCACCGCGCAATCGGCTTCTGGACTCGATGTCCGACAAGCCGTTTCTGCGCAAGGTCGTGCAGCGTCTTCCGTCCATGCTGCGGCCCAAGGCGCAGCCGTACGGGCATGTAGTCGCAATCGATGCGAACGGTGCAGTGCTGGTGAATCTCCAGGACCCGGACGGCGGCTACCCGATCAATACGACCGCCGTGGAGACCGGGGATTACCTGTACATCGGCAGCCTGGTGGCGCCGGAAATCGCGCGCCTCCCCATGGCGTCGATCGAGTCCGATGGTTGAGCTGGCGGACGCGACCGAAACCTCCGAGGAGGTCGAAGAAGAACAGCACGAAGACGCCGCCCGTCGCTGCCGCCGCTGCGGCAATGTGATTACTCACGACAAGCACGCCATCGAAGTCGAGGGCCTGCACGAGCATGTCCAGGCCAATCCTGCCGGTTTCGTGTTCCTGCTCGGCGCCTTTGCCCAAGCGGAGGGTTGCGATGTCATTGGTGATGCAACCCGCGCGCACACGTGGTTTGCAGCCTATGCCTGGCAAGTCGCGATCTGTGATTCCTGCATGTGCCACCTCGGCTGGTATTTCCACTCCGGTAGCGATGGGTTCTTCGGGCTGCTGCTCGATCAGCTGACGCGGGAGGCGTAGCCGCATCGCGACGAAGGCGTCGCTCCAACTAGCCGGGAGCGATCCCCTTGATCGCGAAATAGAGCAAGCAGGGCAACCAGGTCGTGACGTCCGACAGACGCCGTCGCCGGTGGAGCTTCCTTACGGTAGGACCTTGCGGTCGGGAGGGGCTGACATGGCATTGAAAGCGACAATGCGGGCACTTGTTTTCATGGCTTTTGCGGGCAGCGTTTGGGCGGAAGAGCACCCCGTTGACTTCGCGAAGGTCGACTGGCCGACTGCGAGCGTCGAGGACATGCGATTGCTGGAGCCCTACGTCGGCGCGTTTCGAGGCGACACGCTCACCGCTCAATCGGGAACGGAGTACTTTTTCTTGGTCCGCTACGAATGGTACGACCGGCCAAAGCAGATACTGAAATACACCCTGACGACCCATATTCCCGAGCGCGGCGAGGCGCGACCGCTGGGCGAGGGCTTCTACCGATTCGATCCGACGACGGAGCGAATTGAAGTGGCCGGGATTTTTCGCGATGGCCGCGCGGGGAGCGGTTTCATGAGCGTACTGGATCCGCAGACCCATGAGCGGGAAGTCCGCATCCAGGGTGCTTCTCCCGACGGTACGATCAACCAGGTTCGGGACACCTTCTGGATCATCGATGAGGACACCTGGGGCAACCGCACCTTCATCGCCACGCCGGAGGGAGAATGGCAGGTGGTCTCAGAGGGCACTTACCGCCGAGTCGAGGAAGGCTGAGCTCTACCAGGCGTCCCACACGGGCCGACAGTGATCCGGTAGCGGCGCGTAGCGGCCAAGCTCCGACCAAGGGCCGGCCGGCTGATGGAAGTCGGAGCCGCAGGAGGCCAACAGGCCGAACGCCTCGCACATGTCGGCCAGGTTTTGCGTGACCTGAGGATTCTGAGTTCCCGAAACAACCTCCATGGCTTCCCCGCCAACAGCCTTGAAGCTGGTCAGGAGTTTCTTCAGGCGGGTTGCCGTCATGCGATAGCGGGCCGGATGAGCCAGTACGGCAATCCCGCCCGCATCCCGAATCCAGCCGACAACGCGCCCCAGGCCGGGCCAGTGCTGGCGGATGTCACCGACCTTGCCGCGACCGAGATAGCGACGAAACGCGTCGGCGGCATCGCCGACCAGGCCTGCCGCCACCATTGCCCGGGCAAAATGGGGACGCCCCACCTGACTGTGGCCAGCCTCGGTTCGCGCCGCTTCCAGGAGGTCCACGCCGGTTGCCCGGTGCAACCGGTCCGCGATCTGCGCCGCCCGGTCCGCCCTTGCCCGTTTCTGGTTCGCGATCGCCCCGTCCATGGCCTCGCCTCGCACGTTCAGGCCGACGACATGGATTCCGGATTTCTGCCAGCGGGAGGAGAGCTCGATTCCGCGGATCAGCGTCAAGCCTTCCGGTACCGACAGCGATCGGTATCCGTCCAGCGTGTCGTGGTCCGTAATGGACAGCAGCTCGACTCCCTGCTCGAGGGCGCGATCGATCAGCGTCTGCGGCTGCAGGGCGCCGTCGGACGCGGTCGTATGGGTGTGCAGATCAGCGCGCATGGATAGTAGATGGCTGCCTGCTTAGTCTGTTGCAAGTGGGTCCGGAATTTGTCCGGCCGCGACCAGGGCGCCCTTCACCTTCTGCCATTCACGCTCGTTGTCTTTCTCGAGTTCCTCGAGCAGTTCGATGATCCGCGAATCATCCAGCACTGCGTCGAAAAATCCGCTGTTCCGGTACCAGTCCAGATAGCGCGCGCCGTTTTCGATGGCTTCGGCCAGGTGCTCCACTGCGCGATCGGCGTCGCCCTTCAGGGCGTACGCCTGGGCCAGGTAGAAGTGCTCGTACTGATTCAGGCCGCCTGCTTTGATTTCGCGCTCTTGCTGTTCGATCAGCGGGGCAAGCAGTTCATCCCGCTGCTCGGGGCGTCCAAGTGCGTCGGCCAGTCGAGCCGCATGCGCGGTGTGCATGGTCATATTGAAATCGCTGCCACGGGCTGTCGCCAGCCGGAGCACTTCCAGCTGATTTTTCATGGCCTCCTCGGTGTCTTCGCGGTGTTCGGCCAGCACTGCGCGGCCAAAGGCCTGGTCCTCCGGGCTGCCCTCGAGCATCAGGTGAACCCGCTCGGCGCATCGCGCCGCGGGCGGGGTGCAGAAAAACATGGCCGTGTAGCGTGCGGCGAAGCCTGGGACCAGCTCCGCCGCGCGATCGACCCATTGCAGGGCGAGATCCTTTTGCCCGAGTTCCCAGACCATGCCGGCTATGCGCAGCATGTAGTTCGCATAATTGGGGTTGACCTCGAGGACCCTGAGATAGAGCGGGACGGCCTCGGCATAGCCGCCGGTCCGGTAGTACACGTTAGCCAGCGCGGACAGGCCATTGACCGAATCCGGATCTTCGGCGAGCACGGACTCGGCGATCTCGATGGCGCGGTCGATCTGCCCGGCAGTGATGAAGATATAGGTACTGTTCAGCCGCAGCTGGGTGTCGAGCGGATCCAGCGCGAGCGCCCGCTGCGTGACGCGAATGGCACCGGCAATATCGCCCGTGCTGAAGAGCGAATCCTTGAGTCCTGACAGGGCCCAGGCGTCATTCGGGTTCAGCGAGACCGCTCGCTCGAAGGTCTCCCTGGCCGATAGATGCTGGAAGATGAACAGCTGGGCATGGCCCAGCGTGGTCACGGTCCGGGAGAACTCCGGGGCCAGCTCAACGCCCCGCCGAGCCGCGGCGAGCACATCCTCCTCGACCTCGAAGCGATCCATGCCGGCGACACTTGCATGATCCATGAGGGTTTCCGCCAAGGCCGACCAGGCCAGCGCAAAGTCCGGGTCCAGGTCCAGGGCACGGCGCAGCAGGCGCTCGCTCTCCACCAGGCTGCGTTCGGTCCGGTCGCGGTTCCTGGCCAGCGCCTGCAGGTAGAGATCGTACGCTTCGGCGTTGGTGGTGCCGCCGGATTCCTGGGTTCCCTCGGGGCCCGAAGCCAGCAACGATCCGAGCAGTGCCTCGGAGACCTCGCCCGCAATCTCGTCCTGGACGGCAAAGATGTTGTCCAGCTCTCGGTCATAGGTGGCCGACCAGAGATGAAAGCCGTCGCTGGCCTGGATGATCTGGGCGGTGATACGCACCTGGTTGCCGGCCCGTTGCACGCTGCCTTCCAGGACGTTGTCGACGACGAGCTTATCCGCAATCTCGCTAATGTCCGAGTCCTTGTCCTTGAAGGCAAAGCTGGACGTGCGCGCGGCAACCCGCAACCCGGCCTGCTGGGAGAGCCGATGCAACAGCGTCTCGGTCAGCCCATCCGAAAAATACTCGTTGTCCTCGCTGCCGCTCATGTTGACAAACGGCAGCACCGCAATCGTGGGCGTTGCCGGCTCCGTTGCCTCGGCAGTACTCCC
>JAWVZU010000119.1:0-11567 GCA_033722075.1 Lysobacterales bacterium | reverse complement strand
GGTTTCCGCCCTAAAGGTCGCCCTGCTCGACGAGGACGAGACCCAGCTCCGGGAGCGCTATCAACCGTCCCTGGAAGCCTATGAACAGCTCATCCTGGGTCGTCAGGAAGTGGAGAAACGCACCGCCGAGGCCTTGGCCACGGCAGAAGCTCACTTCAAGAAAGCAATCGAGTTGGATCCCAATTACTCATTGGCCTATGTTGGACTGGCAGATACCTATGCTCTACAGCGCAGCTATTCGGACCTGACATTGGAGCAGTCTCTCGAACTGCGAGCACCGCCGATCGAAAAGGCGATCGAACTCGACCCGCTTTCCGGCGAGGCTTACACATCGAAGGCTAACCTGCTCATGGAAAGGGGCGAACTGGAGCGGTCCGAGGAAGCCTTCGAGCGCGCCGTTGAGCTCAATCCCAGCTATGCCCGCGCCTACCACTGGTATTCAATTCTGTTGAATGATTTGGGGCGCTACGAGGAGGCATTGGAGACGGCCCGCAAGGCCTCGGAGCTGGATCCGCTCTCGCCGATCATCGGGCGCAACCTGGCAGGAGCGCTATGGGATCTGGGCCGGGTGGAGGAGGCGGAGTTCGTTACCATGGAAGGAATCCGAAAGAACCCGGACTTTCACAACAACTACGGGTTTATGGCAGCAATGCAATTCTCGCTGGGGCGGATCGGACGCGCCAAGCGCTGGCAGGAAGAGGCCTATCGGCTCAATCCCAATGTGGGCGCTCACGCCTGGGGCTGCAGGCTGCTTCTCGAGCTGGCCGCTGACGAGGAGCTGGAGGCCTGCATAGCCAGCCTGGAAGCCGATTATCCGGACCATCCCAACACTACCGAACAGCGCTCTCGCTTCAACAGTGCGCAGGGCAAGCGCGAGGCCAACCTCGCGCGGTTGACACAGCTGCGCGAGCGCTACTCGGAGAATGACGTGCTGGCCCAGCTCTATGACTACATCAGGGCCTTTCACCATGCCCAGCTCGGCGATATCGATCGGGCCCGGATGGTCATGGAGAGCGCTTACCCGCAATTCTTTTCGAATCCGAAGCCGGCTGTCGTCGACAATACGAACTGGGATGCCGCGATCTGGGCTGCATGGATCGCGCAACAGCAGGGCGAAGACGAGTTGTCCGAGGTCTTGCTGCAGGGCGCCGAAAAGGTGATTGCCACCCGGCATCGCACGCGCGGCCTGGGCTATGGCGTCGCGGACGTCGTGATCCTGACCATGCGCGGTGAAGAAGAGGCTGCGCTGGCCAAGCTCCGCGAAGCGATCGACGAAGGTTGGCGTTATGGTTGGCGTTATACCTTCCAGCCGGACGTGCGGTTGAGACCGCTGGCTGACGACCCGGCGTTCATGGCCATGGCCAGGGAAGTCGAGGCCGACATCGCTGCCCAGCGCGAGTGGTATTTCGAGAATCGGGATACGCCGATTGCACAACTGTGAACCCATGACTCGCGCCGCATGCCGTTCATGCGGAAGACGGCTAGCATGTATGATCTGCGAAACCATGGGGGTGGGCTGACCTGATGCAGAAACTGCTGACCGAGCTGAAACGACGAAACGTCTTCAAGGTCGGCGTGCTCTATCTGGTTTCCGGCTGGCTGCTGCTACAGGCTGGCGATGTCTTGTTCGCGCTGCTTGGACTCCCGGAATGGACCCTCAAGCTGGTGCTCGGCATCATTATCCTGGGCTTTCCGGTGGCGCTGGTGTTCTCCTGGATCTACGAGCTCACGCCGGAAGGCATCAAGCGCGAGAAGGACGTCGACCGCACCCAGTCCATCACGCCCGAGACCGGACAGAAAATCAATATCGCCATCGGCGTCGGGCTTGCCGTGGCCATCGGTTTGCTGGTCTATCAGCAGATCCAGCTGAGCGGGCAGCGGGACGTCGGAACTCAGGTTGCCGAGGCCCAGACGGCCCCTCAGTCGCCGCCAGCAGAAGTGGTCGCGGAAGACGAGGACGAGACGCCGTCCATCGCCGTCCTGCCCTTCGTCAACATGAGCAACGACGCCGACCAGGAGTTCTTCGCCGACGGCCTGTCCGACACCCTGATGCACGTGCTCTCGCAGGTCGGGGGACTGAAGGTTGCCGCCCGCACCTCTTCGTTCACCTTCAAGGGCCAGAACAAGAAGGTGAAGGAGATCGCCCAGGAGCTGGACGTGAAGACCGTGCTGGAGGGCAGCGTCCAGAAGGCCGGCGACCGGGTTCGGGTCATTGCCCAGCTGATCGATGCGTCGGATGGTGCGCACCTGTGGTCAGCCAACTTCGACCGGAAGCTTGAGGACATCTTTGCCATCCAGGATGAAATAGCCCAGGAGGTGGTCGCAGCCCTCAAACTGACTCTGCTGGACGAAGACGAGGCTCAGCTAACGGAACGCTATCAGCCATCACTGGAAGCCTACGAACAGGTCATTCTCGGCCGTCAGGAAGTCGAAAAGCGAACGGCGAAGTCGCTGGAAGCCGCGGAACAACATTTCAAGCGCGCGATCGAGCTGGACCCGAACTATTCGCTGGCGTATTCGGGCCTTGCGGACACCTACAACCTTCAGAACAACTATTCGGATCTGACCATCGAGGAAATGCTGCGGTTGGCCGAACCCCTGGTTGATAAAGCCCTGGAACTGGACCCGCTTTCTGGCGAAGCCTACACCTCCAAGGCATCTCTCCTTGTGAATGCGGGAAATCGCGATGCTGCGGCGGAGGCCTACGAGCGTGCCATCGCACTCAGTCCCAGCTACGCGCGTGCCCACCAGTGGTATTCCGGTCTGCTTGGAAACCTGGGGCGCCACGACGAGGCGCTGGAACACGGTCGCAAGGCTTTCGAGCTTGACCCCTTGTCGCCCATCATTCGGGTTTCCTACGCTCAAAGGCTGTACAACCGGGACCGAGTCGAAGAGGCCGTTTTCCTGGTCAAGGAAGGCATCAAACAGAATCCCGATTTTGCGAACTACTACAGCTTCATCGAAGGCGTCCTTTATTCCGAAGGCCGGGTTGGCGAAGCACGGCGTTGGCTGGGTGAGGTGTTGAGAATCAACCCGGACAGCATCGGCGCAAAGGTCAGGGTCTGCTACTACTACTTCGACCTGCTGGACACCGATGCGGCGAACCGTTGCGCGGATCGACTTGCGGAGTCGAACCCGGAAAACATAGCGGTCAGTTTTCTCCAGGGGAATATTGCGTGGTTTCAAGGTGATCGGGCGCGCGTACATCAGATTTTCGGAGATGTCTCGGAACGCCTTTCCGACAACGCGTGGTTCACAGAACAGCTCCAGTGGGGTTATGCGCAGTTGTACATGGTGGAGGGTGCGATCGAAGAAGCTCACGGTGCCATGGAGCAGTCCAAGCCCGGCTTCTATGCCGATGGCGGACCATCTGTAGACGATACGAATTGGATGGCCGCCATTGATGCGGCCTGGATCGCCGATCGTCGGGGTAATAACGAGCTGACCGATGCGCTGCTGGACGGTGCGGAGCGAATCATCGCGACCCGGCACCGGACACGTGGCCTGGGCTACGGCATCGCCGACGTGCGCATCCTGACGATCCGCGGTGAGGAGGCGAAGGCCCTGGAGAAGCTCCGGGAGGCCATCGACATGAACTGGCGTTCTGGTTGGCTCTATTGGCTGCGGTTCGACACGGTCCTCGAGCCGCTTCGAGACAAGCCCGAGTTCATCGCCATGGCCCAGGAAGTCGAGGCCGACATGATCGCTCAGCGCGAGTGGTACGAGGCGAACAAGGAGACGCCGCTGGCGCAGCTATGACCTGATGCGCCAATTTCTGACCGAACTGAAACGCCGCAACGTCTTCAAGGTCGGCGTTCTTTACCTGATCTCGGGTTGGTTGGTCCTGCAGGTCGGCGACGTGGTGTTTTCGGTCATCGGTCTGCCTGACTGGACTCTAAAGCTGGTCGTGGCGATTCTCGGGCTGGGTTTTCCGATCGTGCTGGTGTTTTCCTGGATCTACGAGGTCACCCCGGAAGGCATCAAGCGCGAAAAGGACGTCGACCGCAGCCAGTCGATCACGTCGCAGACCGGGCAGAAGGTGAATATTGCGATCGGGTTTGGGTTGGCGGTGGCAATTGGGTTGATGGTTTACGACCGCATCTTTCCGCCGGAACCGACCCGCATCGAGCAACTCGACAGGGCGGTCGCTGCGCCCGCAGTAGCGGAGGCGGCAATGGCCCCCACGGTCGAACCTTCGATCGCGGTCCTGCCCTTCGTCAACATGAGTACCAGCGCGGACCAGGCCTTTTTCGCGGATGGCCTGTCCGACACGATGATGCTCCTCCTGTCGCAGGTCCAGGGCCTGAAGGTGGCCGCACGCACCTCGTCCTTCAGCTTCAAGGGCAAGGACAAGACGGTGCAGGAGATCGCCGAGGTCCTGTCCGTCAATACGGTGCTGGAAGGCAGCGTCCAGCGCGCCGGCGACCGGGTGCGGGTGATCGCCCAGCTGGTCGATGCGGCCAGCGGCACGCACCTCTGGTCGGCCAACTTCGACCGGGAGCTGAAGGACATCTTCGCCGTCCAGGACGAGATCGCCCAGGAGGTCGTCGCAGCGCTCAAGCTGACCCTCCTGGACGAGGACGAAGCCCAGCTCACCGAGCGCTACGAGCCCTCCCTGGAAGCCTACGAGCAGGTGATCCTCGGCCGCCAGGGGATCGAAAAACGCACGGCCGATTCCCTTGCCGAGGCGGAACAACATTTCAAGCGGGCCATCGAGCTCGATCCGGACTATGCGCTGGCCTATTCGGGGCTGGCGGATACCTATTACCTCAAGCGCTCTTATGCGGGATTGAGCTTCGAAGAGTCCCTTCGTCTGCGTGAGCCGCTGGCGCAGAAGGCCGTTGGACTGGATCCGCTCTCGGGGGAGGCCCGGACCTCCCTGGCGACCGTGCTTTATGAGCAGGGCGATGTGGCGGGCGCCGAGCAGGCCTTCCTGCGGGCCATCGAGCTCAACCCGAGCAACGCGAACGCGCTGCACTGGTATTCCAGCTTTCTGGCTTTCGAAAGGCGGCTGAACGACAGGGCGCTGGAAGTGGGTCGTCGGGCTTTCGAGCTCGATCCGCTTTCGCCTATCATCCGCGCAAACTATGCCGGGCGACTCGAGGACGTCGGGCGAATCGAAGAGGCGGTGTTTTTGCTGCGCGAAGGCATCGAGCAATCCCCGGACTTTGCGAACTTCTACAACTCCATGGTGGCGATCAGGTCCGACCAGGGTCGGCTGGGAGAAGCCCGGCGCTGGAACGACGAAGCAATGCGCCTGAGTCCGGGCCAAATTCGTCTCAAGGGGAGAGACTGCCTGTTGCAGTTCCAGCTGCTGGAACACGAGGCGGCGACCGAGTGTGCCCGTGGGCTGAGAGAACGATGGCCGGAAAAGATCGAGGCCGCGATCACGGCCAGCGAGCTCTATTTCCGCAACGGCGCCTACGCGAAATCCCTGGAGTTCACCAATCAGCTTCGGGAGCGGATTGCCCATATCGATGCGTACCGGCGGATCATCGACGGAGTAGTCGCCTGGACCCATCTGCAACTGCGCGAGCCCGAGTCCGGCAAAGCTGCCTTGCAGAATTCCTATCCCGAGTTGTACGGCGATACAGGCCCGGAGGTCGACGACAGCAACTGGGAGCCGGCCATTCATGCGGGCTGGTTCGAGTTGCAACTGGGCCGTCCCGAGCGCGCGGATGCGCTGTTCGACGGGGTCGAGAAAGTATTGTCCGCACGGCATCGAACCCGCGGGCAGAGCTATGACGTCGCGGACGTAAGAATCTTCGCGGCTCGCGGTCAGAAGGAATTGGCGCTTGAGAAGCTCCGCGAGGCCATCGATGCCGGATGGCGGGAAGACTGGCATTTCCACTTGCGACGCGACGTCATGCTCGAATCGCTATGGGACGACCCGGAGTTCATCGCCATGGCCAAGGAGGTCGAGGCCGACATGATCGCCCAGCGGGAGTGGTACGAAGAGCACAAGGACACACCGATCGCTCAGCTTTGAGTCTTCCCCGCCGCGCCCAGTGACTGCAAGGCTTCCTGCAGCTCTTCTTCTGAACAGTCGATATGCTCGATCACCCGCCCGTAGAGTTGGATCACCGGAATCGACGGCTTGTCGGGGCGTTCCCGCTGCAGCTTATGGAGCTCGTAGAGGATCACCCGCTGCAGGCGGGTCAGGCCATCCCGAGCATCCGGAATCCCCCCTGGCACGAAATATGCTCCATTTCCCATGGGAACCAAGAATAAGGGAAATCCGTGGAAAGATTCGCCGAATACTGGCCGAAACGGCCAATGCTGGTCACCGTGGGGACGATTGCACTCCTGCTTGGGCTAGTGTTCATGGTCATCCCCGGACCCGGCCTGGTCATGATCGCTGCCGGCCTTTCGATCTTGGGGGCCGAGTACGCCTGGGCACGTCGTCGCACGCGCCAGGTTCGCGATTATCTGCGGCGTCGCGGGTGGTGAGTCTGTAACCGATCTGGCGGATCTGCGTCTTTCTGAAAACCGGGGAGACGAAGATGCGCATCATCGGGATGATCCTGCTGGGCCTTCTTGCCCAGCTTTCCGCTGCCGAGCCAAGAACCGAAGAAGTCCGCTTTGCCAGCGGCGAAATCGAACTCGCCGGGACCCTCGTCCGTCCCGAAGGTGAGGGCCCGTTTCCCGGCGTCGTGTTCGTCCATGGCTCGGGACCGCACACCCGCGCGGGGCCGGTCAGCTATGCCTCGACGTTCACGGATGCTGGGGTCGGCATGCTGGCCTTCGACAAGCGTGGCAGCGGGGAGTCAGAAGGCAACTGGATTACCTCCTCACTGGATGACCTGGTTGGCGACGTGTGCGCGGCAGTTGACTACCTCAGGGCCCAGCCGGGCTTCGACGCGAACCGGATCGGCCTCTGGGGCGTCAGTCAGGGTGGCTGGATTGCCCCGGTAGCGGCGTTGCGATGCGGGCCCATGGCGTTCATGATCGTCGTGTCCGGCGGTGCGGTGAGCCCGCTCCAATCGGAACTCTATTCCTACCAGCGCGCCTTCGAGCGCGGTGGCATCGATGCGGAACAGCAGGCCGAGGCCTTCTCCGTCCTGGGCGACTATTTCTGGTACCTCGGCACCGGCAAGGATCGCGAAAAACTGATCCGGCGCCTCGAACAGGTTCGCGAGAGACCCTGGTATCGCTACGCCAACCTGGACCGGATCATGCCGTCTTCGGAGGCCGGCCGCCTGAACTGGGCCTGGGTGGCCAAGTTCGATCCCTTGCCGTCCATCTCCCGCTTCAAGGCCCCGGTGCTGCTCATCTTCGGCGACGAGGATGACAACCAGCCGACGGAGGAAGCGGTGAAGCGGTGGAAGCAGGGCATGGCACTGGCCGGTAACGATAACTACCGGATCAAGGTCTTCGAAGGCGCCAATCACGGCATTCGTCTCGGGGGCGATGCCCATCATGGCGCCGGTCGGCCGCCCCTGGCCGACGGTTATCCGGAGATCATCGGTGCATGGCTCGCCGATATTCTTGAATAGACCCATCTGGATCAATTCCCGATAAAGCCAACTGAGCTAGCCTGAACAGACAGGTTTCACTCACGGGCTCCCTGAAGGCCCGGGGACAGGCCATGCTGGACGTCAGCGCGACGGTTGGTATGTCGAGAGGGCCGGCCGATGAGTCGCCGGTCTGCAGCCCTCATGCGCTCTCGATCGAGCAGGTCATGGCGCGGCTTGATGGTTCGACCGAAGGCCTGACGCAGGCCGAGGCCGAGAGCCGGCTGGCGCGGTATGGCCCCAACCGCCTTCCAGCCGGTCGGGCGCGCAGCCTTACCATCATCTTCTTCGGCCAGTTCCTGAGCCCACTGATCTATGTGCTGCTGGCCGCAGCGGTGCTTTCCGCGGTGATCGGTGAGTGGTCGGATGCCGGTTTCATCGCGGCCGTGCTCCTGATTAACGCGATCGTCGGCACCGTCCAGGAGTTCACGGCCCAGCGCGCCGCGACATCGTTGCAGACGCTCGTTCAGACCCGTGCCCGGGTCATACGCGACGGCAATACGCTGGTCATCGACGCCGATTCGCTGGTGCCGGGGGACATCATCCTCCTTGAATCCGGCGACCGCATTTCGGCCGATGCCCGCCTGGTCTTTTCCCACGACTTGCGGGTCGACGAGTCGCTCCTCACCGGCGAGTCCGTGGCAATCACCAAGGATGCCTGCCTGGAGCTCCCGGCGGACACCTATCTTGCCGACCGGCGCAACATGGCCTTTGCCGGCACCATGGTTCATCACGGCCGGGCCCGCGGCGCGGTGGTTGCCACCGGCCTTTCTTCCCAGCTCGGGCAGATTGCAGCGGATGTCATCTCCCGGCCGCCGACCAAAGCGCCGCTGCTGGTTCGAATGGAACGCTTTACGCGGCGAATTGCCCTGTTCGTGGGGATTGCAGCGATCGTCATGGCAATTGTGGTCTTCCTGCAGGGGACACCGCTGAAGGAGATCTTCTTCCTCGCGGTTGCCCTGTCCGTGTCAGCCATCCCCGAAGGACTGCCGGTGGCATTGACCGTCGCGCTGGCGATCGGCATGCGCCGCATGGCGAAGCGCAACGTCATCATCCGGCGGCTCGTTTCCGTGGAAGGTCTTGGGTCCTGCACCTTCATCGCGACGGACAAGACCGGAACGCTGACCATGAATCAGTTGACCGTCGTCGAGCTTGCGTTGCCGGATGGAACGCGCTGGTCGGTGACCGGCGGAAGCATGGACCCGGATGGGGCGATCGAGGATCGCAACGGCAACTTGATCGCTTCCGATCACCCACTGCTGGACCGCCTGTGTGCCGCCGCCGTGCTGCCCAACGATGGTTTCCTCGGGCGCCAGGCCGGGGAGTGGGTCCGATCCGGCGACGCCGTGGATGTCGGCCTGCTGGTCATGGCCCGCAAGATCGGCATCGACCGGGCCGGGCTGCTGGTCCGCTTTCCGGAAGTCGACGATATTCCTTTCGAGTCCGAACGCCTGCTGAGCGCCAGCCTGAACCGATGCGGCGGATCGCTCGTGGTCCAGGTGAAAGGCGCCGTCGAGCGCCTCCTGCCGCTGTGCTCGATGATGGCCGCGCCGGATGGGAAGGACGGTCCCCTGGATGCGGATGCCATCCAGGCCCGTGCGCAGAAACTGGCGGAAGGCGGCTACCGCGTTCTTGGACTGGCCACGGGCACTGCGCACCTGCGTGAGGACGAGGTCTTCTCGGAAGAAGATCTCAGGGACCTGACCTTTCTCGGCATGGTCTGCATGATCGATCCGCTTCGGCCCCGGGCTCGGGAAGCGGTGGCCGATTGCCTGAAGGCGGGGATCGAGGTGGCCATGATCACCGGCGATCACCCCGCAACGGCCCTGGCCATCGCGCGCGATCTGGGCCTGGCCGACAGTCCGGAGCAGGTGGTTACGGGTCGCGAACTGAAGGCCGTCGAGGACACGGAAGAAGAAGCCAGGTTGATCGCCGGGACGCGCGTTTTTGCCCGGGTCGAACCGCACCAGAAACTGCACATTGTCCATGCCCTGCAGCGCCTCGGACATTTCGTCGCGGTCAGCGGCGACGGGGCGAACGACGCACCGGCCCTGCGGGCCGCGCAGATCGGTGTGGCGATGGGGAGAGGCGGTACCGACGTTGCGCGGGAAACCGCCGGCATGATCATCGCCGATGATCACTTCGAATCGATCGTCGCCGGCGTGGAGGAGGGCCGCGTAGCCTACGCCAACGTGCGCAAGGTGATCTTCCTGCTGATTTCCACCGGTGCGGCAGAGCTTGTGCTGTTTGCTCTCGCGCTGCTCTCCGGCCTGCCGCTGCCGCTGCTCGCGGTGCAACTCCTGTGGCTCAACCTGGTCACCAACGGCATCCAGGACGTGGCCCTGGCCTTCGAACCCGCCGAAGGCGACGAGCTTTCCCGCCCACCGAGGCCGCCGAAGGAGCCGATCTTCAACCGCATCATGATCGAACGCGTGATCGTTTCGGCTATCGTGATCGGCTCAGTAGCCTACTTTACCTTCGGCTATTTGCTCGATGCCGGCTTCAGTGTGGAACAGGCGCGCGGCGGCACGCTGCTGCTCATGGTGCTGTTCGAGAACATCCATGTCTTCAACTGCCGCTCGGAGACGCGTTCGATCTTCAGTCACGGCTTCCTGAACAACCCGATCCTGCTGATCGGCACGGCCGCCGCCCAGGGCATTCATATCGGCGCCATGTACACGCCGTGGATCAGCGACGTGCTGGGCATCGCGCCCGTCACACTGGACCAGTGGCTGACTCTGCTCGGTTTGGCGCTGAGCGTGATGGTGGCCATGGAGATTCACAAGTTCATCCGCGGACACTTTGCCTCGCCTTGAGATCCCGTTTTTCTGCTTGGCCTCTCGGGGCGAAATCGGCGCAGAAACGACACGCGTCTAGCGCCATGATCTCGACGACAATAAAGCGGATGGGAATCATGAAACCATCAATTGCGGTAATTGGCCTGCAGTCATTTGTCGTGGTGGAATGCGCTCACGCCCAGGCCAGCTGCGAACCGGGTCAGCCGGCCGAGAACATGCCCGAAGCGTTTGCCCAGTTCGAGTTCATCATCGGAGATTTCGCCGTGAACTATCGGCGCATGACCGGAGACGGCTGGAGTGAGCCGTTGGGCAGGGCGCGCTGGAATGTCTTTACACGCTTGATGGCCGAGCAATCCGGGGTTGGTGGTATGACGATGGCGGAGCCGGGATCAACATCCGAATCTACGATGCCGAAGAGCAGGTCTGGAAAACCGCCTGGCACTACACGGCCAACAACGAGGTTCGCGAACTGCGGCAGAAGGTCTGGGGGGAAGACGGCCGCTGCATCTCTGGCAGGTCTATCCGGAAGCGCCCGAACGCAAAGTCTACTTCGAAATCTACGAGGATGGCCGCTGGGCGCGAATCGATCAGAAGAAGGACCCGGAAACCGGCGAGTGGAAGCCCTACGTGATGGTCGAGGCGATCCCGTTTGTCGAGCAAAGGGGGTAATGAGGGACACCAAACTACCCCTTTGCCTGTCAAAGGGGTCGCAAGCGGAGCGGCGGGGGATTGCTCTCACCGTGAAGCTGGACGGCCTGCTTCGCGAGCCGCTTAGAGCAATCCCCCGGCCGAAGCCGCGAGCCGCTTCTCGCCACCCCCTTTGTCGAGCAAAGGGGGTAATGGAGCACACAAACCACCCCTTTGCCTGTCAAAGGGTCGCGAGCGTAACGGCGGGGGATTGCTTTCGCTTGATCCGGGAGCCTTAGTCTTTCCACTTTTCACTTTTCACGCCGAAGGCCCATCCAGCCGTTATAAACTGCCCGCATGACGCCCGCTCCCGACGACCTGTGGTTCCTGCCCCTAGGCGGAACCGGCGAGATCGGCATGAACCTCAACCTCTATGGCCATGACGGTCGCTGGTTGATGGTGGATTGCGGGATCACCTTTGCCCGCCCGGGCGAGACGGGCCCCCATGTCCAGATGCCGGACCCGACGTTCATTTCCGAGCGGCGCAAGACGCTTGAAGCGCTGATCGTCACCCATGCGCACGAGGACCATGTCGGCGCCGTGGCTCACCTCTGGCCGCGCCTGCAGT
>JAWVZU010000118.1:0-11576 GCA_033722075.1 Lysobacterales bacterium | reverse complement strand
GATGGTCTCGACGCCTGCGGCATCGTCCCGGGCAATGAACCGCACCGCCGTATTGGCCCCGATCAGGATCTTCTCCCCGGGCGACCGCTTGGCGTGGCCGACCGGCATGATGGCCACCAGCGGGGCCTCCTTGTCCACGACGGTGGTTTCCAGCACGAAGGAAGCGGCCTCGCTGGGATAGCCCTGCAGTCCGGAGCTCGAGACGGCCGAAACGCGCCAGAAATACTCACCGGGCTGCTTGATCTCGGGTTGCCAGCTGGTTTCCTCGATGTCGTGAGCCCGGGCGATCAGTTCGCCGCAGGACGGATCGCGACAGACCTCGATGACATAGTGCCGGGCATTGTCGATCGGGCTCCAGGAGACCCGCTCATTGGCGACCTGCCAGACGGTGCCCGGCGCGGGACGCAGGTCCGTGGGCGGATCGGGAATTCGCTCCGGTTTGGTCGGCGGACCGTCTTCCGGGACCGTGGTCCCCATGCCTGCCGCCAGCGATACCTTTTCGCCTCCGGACTCGACGTCCGTGCTGCCGGCGTAGACCACGATCTGGGCGGCACCGGTGCTGGAGCGCTCGGCTCGCACCTTCCCCTCGCCGGCTGCGTCCGGTTTCGGCCGGGCGACGGCCGAGCCGGCGACCAGCTCGATATCCGGCGCTGCGACATCCTCCAGCGGCTCGAACTCGATCTCGGCGGCACCCTGCTCGATTTCGACTCGCCCTTTCTCGCGTCCGCGGAGATCCGCGCTCTTGGATTCCAGGAACACCTGCGAGAATTCCGAAAGGCGCAGGATCGAGCTGTCGGTGAACAGCAGTTCCGCCGACGATTCTTCGAGGGTCCGGACGCCGTCGCGCTGGGCGAGCTCGTCGCCGGTCGCGGCAGGGATCCACTCGGACCGCGACTTGTTCTTGTCGACATCGTTGGAGATGGCACGGATCCGCGCTTCGTCGGCGACGACCTTGCGCTCCATGATGATGTCCAGGACCTGCCCCGGGACCAGCAGATCCGGATTGTCGATATCGGGGTTCAGCTTCCAGTTTTCCCGCCAGAAGGTCTCGTCGCCCAGGTATTGCTCGGTGATGCTCGAAAGGGTCTCGCCTTCTTCGACCACGTGCTTGCCGTAACGGTCCTCGTAGGTCGCGCCATGACCGGCCAGGGAGACGACAAGGGCAATGGCGAATGCCGGTAATCGCTTAGCCATCGGTACGCTCCAGACTCTCTATTGCTTCGTTCCCGGCCCGGTCGATAGCCCGGACCTCGATCGTGTCGTTGCCCACCTCGATGGCCCCCTCCAGCGTTCGCCAGCGGCCGTCGCCGATGCGGTACTCCACCGTTGCGATGCCCGCTCCCGCGTCGGTCGCCACAGCGGTCAACGACGATCCGCTGCGGCTCAAGTCGATGTTCGGGGCCTGATCGTCCAGGGGCAGCTGGAGAGTCCGCTCGACCCGGTTCCCCAGTTTGTCCGTCGCCGCCACCCGGAGACTGGAACTGGTGGCCGTGTAGGTCCCGCCGGAGCGGATTTCGGCCGGGTTGTCACCGAGCACCTCCAGCTTGGAGACGCCGGACGGATCCGTGGCCTCCAGAGTGATTTCGAGCGGGGCTGCATAGAAATCGGTCCCCTCGATGGGACTCGCTGCAGTGGACCACTCCACGCTCGGCCCCTCGGCGTCGATCTCGTAGTCGACCTCGCGCCGGGCCCGGTTGCCGGCGCCGTCCTCGACTTCTACGGTGACCTGGATCGTGCCCTTGAGGCCGGGGTTGGCGGCAAAATAATCCATCAGGGGCTGGTCGCCGACCAGGTAGCGGACCGAGCGGATGCCCGACTCGTCGAGAACGAGCACCGGAGGTTTTTCTCCTCGGGCGCCGTACTGACTGTTCTGCTTGATCTGCGGCGGCGTCGTATCGAATTGCAGGGCGAACGGCACCATGGTCTGAGCGGCCTGAGGTGGGACGGAAACATTCACCCAGCGGGACTCGCCGAGTTGACCATCCGCCGTGCGCTCGATGATGAGCAGCTTGTGGGTACCTTCCGGAAGGCGATAGAAGGTCGACAGCGGCCGGGCCAACCCGCCGTTGACGGCAATCCAGGTGCGGTCGCCGGGCACGCCCAGCTCTTCGCTCAGCGGACGGGTTCCGCTGATTTCAATTACCTGGGCCGAGCTCAGGCTAGTCCACGCGTTGAGTGCCGCGATCAGAAACGCGCTGAGTGCCGCGTTCCTCAACCGGGTCCGTGTCCCGCTCCTGCAGGGGAGTATGATCGATGTCGATCTTCTCGGTGGTCTTTTCTTTTTCACCAGGCGAAGCCTTTGGTTCCTCTGTACTTGGTTTGGGCTCAGTGACCGCGTCAAGATCGAGATTCTTGCCAAGCACGGTCAGCGCATCCTCCACGGATTGCAGCCTGAGTTCCGGATCCTTGTCCAGCAACTGGTCGCACAGTTCGATCAGTTCGGGAGACATCTTCGACCGCAGGCGGTCCTCGAGGACCACCTCCTTCTTCTTCGTTTCCGCGATGACCTGGCCGGTATTGCGCCCCTGGAAGACATCCCGGCCGGTCAGGCACTCGACCAGCGTGACCCCCAGTGCAAAGAGGTCGGTTCGCGGCGAGAATCGACCGTCTCGATACGCTTCCGGAGCAATATAGCCCGGGGTTCCCATGACCACGCCCGCCTCTCGCTCGTCGACCTTGTGGACGTAGGCGGCGATACCGAAGTCCGTCAGCTTCGGCAGCCCGTCCTCGGTCAGCAGGATGTTCGCGGGCTTGATGTCCCGGTGGATGATGCCTGCGTCATGGGCGACCCGCAGCCCGGCCAGCACACCGGCTGCGATTTCCTGGATACGCTCCGGAATCATCGGGCCGCGTTTTCGCACGACGGCTTCCAGGCTTTGCCCGGCAACGTACTCCATGGCGATGAATGCGGCGTTCTCGTCACCGAGGACGTCATAGACGGTCACGATATTCGGGTGACTGAGCGGTGCGGCGGCCAGGGCTTCCTCCAGCAGTCGCTTGGTCAGGTCGGCCCGCTCTTCCGGAGTGTGGATACCGGCGAACCGCACCGTCTTGAGGGCGACCTTGCGGTGCAGTTTGGGGTCCCACCCCAGGTAGACCGTTCCCATGGCGCCGGACCCGAGACGCCGGATCACCTGGTAGCGGTCGAGGAAGACTTCACTGACCGCATCCCGTTCCTGGAAGGCCTCCTCCAGCTTCTCGAAGGCGACCTTCAGCTGGGATATTTCGCCGCCGCCACCGGTCGCGGCAGCTTCGCTTCCGATCAGCCTGCGCTGGGCGCCGATGACCTGGCGAATCGGCTGCACCACCAGGAAATAGGCCCCGGCAGACAGCAGTATCACCGCCAGGGTGACCCCGGCGAAGGTATAGGTGGCGGTCGACATCATTTCGACCCGAGCCGTTTCCGCCAGGTGGGCCGGCTGCAGGGAGACGACTCGCAGCGGGAGATCGCCGACCTTGGAAAACCCGTATACGACGGGCGTGTCCGAGTCCTGGAAGCTGTTGTTGGCGCTGTAGATCCCCTCGTGAATCACCGCCTTGCGCATCTCCTCGGGGATCAGGGCGAACTTCGTCGGATCGCCGTAGATCACCTGGCCATCGAGATCGACCAGCAGCAGATGGGATTCCCCACCCAGCTCCGCCGGCTCGAGAATCGATTGCAGGGCATCGGAGTCGATCAGCGCATGCAGGAACACCCGCGGGCGGGTAGTCTCCTGCTGAATTCGCAACAGCCGCTTTCCGAGGCTGGCCACGAAGGTCGGCGGCATGGTCAGTTCGTCGCCGATCAACTCCGCGGGTGGCACGTCGGCATCCGGCGCCCGGGCCGAATAAAGCAGCAGGTTTTCTCCGTCACGCCGGGCATAGAGCGAGACCGAAAGGGCTCCGTCGAGTTGACCGAACAGGTCCACGAGTACGGCCTGGGCCTCTTCCGAATTGGGATCCAGGTAGAGGTCCCGGTCATCTCCGGCGCCGGCAACCCGTTCGGCATAGAACCCGACCCGGTCGGCCAGCTGGTTGGCCGTCGCCCGGGCGAAGATCTGGTGGGTCGACTGGGTCTGGGTGACGATGCTGACGATATTGCTTTCGATCTGATACCAGGCAGCAAGCACCGGCATCAGGGCGACCAGAACGAGCCCGATGATGACCCAGCCGATGATTGGCATTGAAAAGCGACGCATCAGATCTCTGTCCGCTGCCCGATGCACCGGATGATAGCACCTACGGTCACGGGGTGCCGGTCAGCGCCAGCCGGAATCGCCGATGAGCGGGACAAAACGGACGTCGGCGAGGAACTCCGAATCCCAGTGGTCTTCGGAATCCCGGGTGATGCGCATGAGGCGCTGGATCCCGCGCTCCGCCCCGACCGGGATCACCAGTCGACCGCCCACGGCAAGTTGCTCGCGCAGGGCTTCCGGCACGGTCGGCGCGCCGGCGGCGACGACGATGGCATCGTAAGGTGCCGCATCGGGCCAGCCCAGCGTCCCGTCACCGAGCAGACAACGGACGTTTTCGTAGCCCAGGTCGGCGAGGGTATTGCGGGCACGCTCATAGAGCGGCTCGAGTCGTTCGATGGCGTAAACCTCTGCGACAAGGCGGCTTAGCACGGCGGCGGCGTAGCCGGATCCGCAACCGACATCCAGTGCCCGGTCGTCCGGTTGCGGGTCCACCGCCTCGATCATCAGGGCGACGATATACGGCTGCGAGATGGTCTGGTCATGGCCGATGGGCAAGGGGCCGTCCCAGTACGCCATGGAGCGTTCACCCGCGGGGACGAAGCGCTCCCGCGGCACCTCGCCCATGGCGGAAAGGGTGGGTTCGCTGATTCCACGGGCGGCAAGCTGCCGCTGGACCATGGACTGACGTTCTGAAGCGTAGTCGGACATCTGTTGGAAGAGAGGATAGCACCGTGTCATTGTCTTGTGATGAGTCTGATCAGCGCACATGCCGCGGGTGTCGCGGCGATGATCGCTGCCCCCGCGTTTTTCTGGGCGGCCTATCACTACTACAAGGACCGGCATGCCCCCGAACCGGGTGCGTTTCTGCTGCTCAGTTTCGCCCTGGGCATCGCCGGTGCGTGGCTTGGAAGCCAGGCTTATCAGGCGCTGGACCTGTTCGGGCTTCGAAAAGACCCGTTCCTGCTGGCGCGAGAGGACCTCACCGGGCTCCTGTTCTACGCCATCTTTGCAATCGGAGTAATCGAGGAGACGGTGAAATTCCTGCCCTTCTGGTTCATCGGGATTCGCCATCACCACTTTGATGAACCAATCGACGGAATCATCTACGCGTCGTTTGTAGCGCTTGGCTTTGCGGCCTATGAGAATGTCTATTACCTGAGCTGGATGGGGACGTGGGAGGCGCTGGGCCGGAGTATCGCCTCGCCCCTGGTGCACGTCATGTTCGCCTCCATCTGGGGGTACGCCTGCAGTCGGGCCCAATGCGCCGGCCGGCCGGTCCTGCCGGCCGGACTGGCCGCGCTGGCGCTGGCAGCGGTCATTCATGGGATCTATGATTTCCTGGTTATCGGGTTTCCCGCCTGGGCCGGGATCGGTGCCCCTCTGTCGATCGGCCTGGTCTGGGCCTGGCGACTCCATCTCGTGGGGGTCTTGACCCGGCATCACACGGCGGGACGGCGATAATTGAGCCGGGGGTTCAGCTTCGATTCAGGCTGGTCGTTGCAGAATCGTAGCCAGACGCCCACTCGGACAGTCGATAATGCGCAAGCTTCTGCTTCTACTGGCGACTATGGCGGTCAGTCTTCCGGCCGCTGCAGGTGGTTCGTACGGCTGGTCCGTCGGCTATGGGCAAGGCTACGGACATTACTGGGGCGGATACCGGCCGCATCACGGCTATCACCATGGCTACCGGCACCACTACCGACACCATCGCCGCCACGATCGCTATGCGGCCATCGCCGGGGGATTGATCCTGGGCGCCGTGATACACGGAATCGTCAGCGACCGCCGGGAGCCGGTCTACGAGCGCCGCGTCGTTTCCCGTCGACCGGTGGCCGCGCCCGCAGTGGAGCCTGTGCCGGCAGCAGCGTTCGACCGCTATTTCCGAATCGAGTCGGACGGCTCCTGTTGGCTGATCGAGCGCCAGGAGGACGGCAACCTCATCGCCACCGAACAGGAACGGTCGATCTGCCGTTAGTCCGGACTAGCGGTTCGGGTGATCCCCAACGGCTGCGATGCACTCGATTTCCACGAGTGCGCCCAGCGCGAGGCCATTGGCGCCCAGCGCACTGCGCGCCGGCGGGTTCTCGAAATAGGTCCTGTAGACCTCGTTCATGGCGCCCCACTCGGTCATGTCCGCGAGGAAGACGGTGCACTTCACGACGTCACTCATCGACGCGCCCAGCCGTTCCAGGGTCGCCTGGATGTTGTCCATGGTCTGCCGTGTCTGGGCCTGAATGCCCTCGGGGAGGTCGCGGGTACCGGGTACGTTGCCGATCTTGCCGGACAGGAACAGGAGGTTTCCCACCTGAACGGCATCAGAAAAGGGCAGGTCGTCCGACCCGGGAATCGGGCGGTATTTGATGTCGCCGGCGTGTGCCGCAACCGATGCGAAGGCGAAGGCCAGGACAACCGGAAATGCTCGAGTGATGCGCTGCATGCTGTTTCCTCCCGTTGAGTTCAGGCAGTGCTGCCGGCGCCGCTGCGCGCCGCGGCAGAAGGATCGCGGCTTCCGGACTGCTGAGCGCAGGGAATGGTGGCAGCGGTGAGGTACCGGCGTCGCGAGGCCAAGGCTCAATCTACCAATCCGGACCGGGCCTGCCTATCCCCGGGCCTGGAAGGAGCAACGATCAGGCGCTTTGCTCCACCACCAGGCGCGGGGTGAACAGGTCGGAGATCTGGTCGGCCTGGAGCGGCTTTCCGAGCAGGAAGCCCTGCATGACGTTGCAATCCAGGGCCAGCAGATAGTCGCGCTGGATCTCGGTTTCCACGCCCTCCGCGACCAGGTTCAAGCGAAGTCCCTTGGCCATGGCCACGATGGCGTTGACCAGGGATGCCGGTGGACCGTCGGAAGTGATGCCCCAGACGAACGAGCGGTCGATCTTGAGCGTATCGATCGGCAGCTTCTGCAGGTAACCGAGGGAGGAATACCCGGTGCCGAAATCGTCGATGGAGATCTGGATGCCGTGTGCGCTCAAGCGGTTCAGCTTGGACACGACACTGTCGATGTCGCGCATGATGACGTTTTCGGTGATCTCGATCTCCAGTGCTTCGCCGGGCACCTCGTGCTGCTCCAGCAGATCGACGACACTGTCGACCTGGTCGTGTGCCAGCTGCAGGGCGGAAAAGTTGATCGCCAGCCGCAGGTCCATGCCCGCGTCCCGCCATTTGGCCAGATCGGCAATCGCACGCTGCATGACCCACTCCCCGATAGGCACGATCAGGCCGCATTCCTCGGCATGCGGGATGAACTCGTTGGGCGGCAGCATGCCGCGTTCCGGGTGATCCCAGCGGACCAGCGCTTCCACGCCCACGACCAGGTTGTCGCGGCTCGCGTCCACGAGAGGCTGGTAGTGCAGGCAGAAGTGATCTTCCTTGAGTGCTCGGCGAATACCGGACTCGACGGACAGGAAATGGGTGAAGCGCTCGTTCATGTCCGCGTTGAAGAACTCGAACCCGTCGCGTTCCTGGCCCTTTATGTGGTACATGGCGATGTCGGCGTGCTTGACCAGCGTGTCCGGCTTTTCGCCATGATCCGGGAAAACGGCAATCCCGATGCTGGTCGTGACGAACACTTCGTGACCCTCCAGCGCGAACGGCCGCTGTAGTTCCTCGATGACCTTGCGGGCCACCTGCGCCGCGTCGTCGTTGTCGTGGGCGTGGGGAACCAGGATCATGAATTCGTCACCGCCCACCCGGGCTATCGTGTCGCCGGAGCGCATGCACGCCTTGAGGCGGGTAGCCACCTGTTTCAGCAGTTCGTCTCCCTTGACGTGCCCCAGGGTGTCGTTGACGAGCTTGAAGCGGTCCAGGTCGAGAAATAGCACCGCCAGCTTGTTCTCCCGCCGCTCGGCCTGGGAGACGGCCAGTTCCAGGCGATCCTTGAACAGGGCCCGGTTGGGCAGACCGGTCAGCAGGTCGTGGAACGCCTGGTAGCGGATCAGCTCCTCGGCGCGCTTGCGCTCGGTGATGTCGCGAGCCACGCCGTAGGTGCCGACGTAGCGCCGCCCGGTATTTTCGTCGTGAATCTCGTACATGCCCATGGCGCTGAGCTCGATGGGCAGGGTGTCCGTGTCGAAATAGCGGGGCTTGGACGCGCTGTCCTTGCAGCGCAGCCGCATCTCGACGTTGCGTGATGCGCGCGCCCCGGTGCGGCGCTCGTTGAAGGCATAGCGTGCCTTGTCCAGATCGTCCGGATAAACCAGCTTCTCGTAGTGTTGCCCCTTCAGCTCACCGGGATCGAACCCCAGCAGCGTCTTGATTCGTTCGTTGACGAAGGTGAAACGGCCCCGGTGATCCAGCATGTAGATGATGTCGGGCGAGCTGTTCACCATGTACCGATAGAGCCGCTCCGACTGTTCCAGCTTGCCCTGGATGAGCCGGTTTTCCTGCTCAAGGCTTCTCTTGTGCAACGCATTCTCGACCGTGCGGAGCAGAACCTCCGGCGCATAGGGCTTGCGCAGGAAATCGTGGGCGCCTCGCCGGAGGGTCTTGATGGCGTTGTCCACCGTCGCATCGCCGCTGATGACGATGACCACCGTCTCGAGCTGGTTCTCGGCGACGAACTCCAGCACGCCGATGCCGTCCACGCGGGGCATCGTGATGTCCAGCAGGACCAGGTCGTAACTCCGCTGACGCAAGCGGTCGATGGCTTCGACGCCGTCGTGGGCCATTTCGACCTCGTGGCCTTGCACGGAGATCAGCGCCTTTACGCTTTCGGCGAGCTTCTTGTCGTCGTCCGCGATGAGGATTCTCTTCTGCGTCGCTTTCATCGGTTTTCACCTGCGATTCTTGTCGTTGTTCGTTCCGTGACGTTGCGGGGCAGGACGATCTGGAAGCGGGTGCCCTGGGCGGAACTGTCACAGCGGATCGAGCCGTCCAGGCGATCCACCAGTTCCTTGACGATCGACAGGCCAAGCCCCGAATGCCCCTCGCCCTTGGTTGTCTCGACCGGCTCGAAGAGTCGCTCGAGCACCGATTCCGGCAAGCCGGGCCCCGTATCCTCGACGTCCACTTCGATGCCGGGAGTGCCGTCGATCTTGTAGAAATCACGGGTCCGCAGCGTCAGGGTGCCGGAACCCTCCATGGCCTCCACCGCATTGCGGGCCAGGTTCAACAGGATCTGCTTGACCGCGTTGGCATCGGTTTCGATCGGCGGCAGATCGGCATCGAGCATCAGGTCCAGCTCGATCCGGTTCGCGCCGGGCAGGGACTCGACCGACATGCGCAGCCAGTCCTCCAGCAGTGCATTGACGTCGACCGAAGCCGGATCCTGCAGTTCCGCGCGGCTGCCCGGTATCTCGTCCACCAGCTGGGCGACCCGCCCCACTTCCTGCTGGAGCAGATCCAGGTGGGCGGATGCGGCATGGTCGTCGCCGAGCTGCACCTGCAGGACGTGGATGTAATTCCGGACCGTACTCAGCGGGTTGTTGATCTCGTGGCGCAGGTTGCGAAGGCGCTTCTGGTTGGCAGTGCCCTCGGCCGTGCGGCTTTCCGGCGGCTTCGGCGCCTGGCTGGCCAGTCGCTGGACAAGCCGGACCAGCAGCTGGCCCCGGGCGGCAACGGCGTCCAGATGGCCCGTTTCCACGCCCAGAACCATTACACCCCGGATCGTCCGTGCATCCACCGGGAGACAGGCCATGACATCCGCGCCGAGCAGATGCTGAACCTGCCGGTCGACGACCGCGAGTGCCGGTGCCTTGGGCGCGAGCGTATGCAACAGGTCGCCGGTGCGCGCGGCCTTGGCGATGAGGCTGCGCGGGGCATCCATCGGGATCTCGAGTTCTCGGAGTCGGCGGGGGTTCAGGGGCGTATCCAAGCCGACCAGGCGCTGGTTCTCTTGCGCAAAGAAGCCCATGCGGCGAGCGCCGATGAGCCACCGGGCGGCCTGTGCAAGGTGTTGCAGCAGATCGTCGCGGTCACCTGCCTCGAATTGTGGGCGTGCCGCCTCGAGCAGGGCCAGATCACGTACCCTGGCCTGGACCGGCTCGCTCCAGTCCGTGGCTTCCTCGCCATGTTCCTTCCATGCCGCCTGGATCCTTTCTGCTTCACGGCTCGTGCTGTCAACGCACTTGTCCAGCGTCCCGGGACCGATATCCAGAAGCTGTTCCGCGGCCTGTCCTGCCCGCTCCCGGTCGCCGGCTGCGATCCATGCAGCGACATGGGTAATTCGCACCAGTTGATGCGCATGCTGTACGAATTCCAGCGGCTGATGATGGTGCCGCAGGGCGTCCGACAGAAAAGATTCCAGTCCCCAGCTGTCGACGAGGTCCGCGCCCAGGTCTGCGTGGGTCACCCCGAAGGCCTGCTGCTCGCTGAGCATCCGTTGCACCCCGTCGTCCACGGCGCTGTAGAGCTCGCCGTATTCTTCAGGGGCGTAGACCAGCAGAACCAGCTCTCCCAGGTTGTGGAGCAGCCCGGCAACATAGGCTTCCTCCGGACGGGAGAAACCGCACCCGGCGGCCAGTTCCCGTGCAGCGGCGGCGGCTCGGATGGATTGCAGCCACCAGGCTTTTGGCGGGTTCACCGGCGCCGGTGTGGTGGCGCGGGTCAGGGCCAGGAGCCGCAGGCCCGCGGCGCCGGTGCGCTCGCCCAGCGCCTGAACGGAGCAATCCGTCCCTTCCTCGCCACCGCACAACGCCAGCAGTTCGGCGGTGAACACCGGACACTGGGCGACATGCTCCCCCAACTGGTGGCTAGCGGTCTGCACTGAATCGTCGGCTCCCAGAATCGCTGCGGCGACATGCGGCATGGCCGGCAACGATCCCACGTCTATTTTTTCAAGTATTTTATTAGATGACGCGTGGATCTTCATAAGAATAAACGAATTTTATGCTTAATCAATCCAGAGAAATGCCCAAATTCACGGGTATGGGCTGCCCACGACCCGCCACGCTGTGGCGACCACAACGGCGATTTTTGGGGGGAGTCGGGGGGTAGGAGTCCGCTGGCCGATCGATTCCAGCGGGCCATGGGATCAGGCTGACGAGAAGCTGACGAGTTCCATGGACGCCCATAATAGCGCGTTTTTCGGGCCATGTAACGGTTTGCATCGGATGAGGGCTACGGTGGAAGTCGACGTGCATCATGAGGCGAGACCCAACGAACCGTGGGCGAAGCGATGCGACGGGCGGAAATTGGTTGTAAGAAATCGGCCCCGCCGTGGACTAACCACAATGAACTCGCTTTTCAGGAGGACATCGAGAATGAGATTCCTGCTGGCAGGTCTGACCCTGTTGTTTGCGAGCGGTCCCGGCGCAGCGCCCGCCGAGGATGCCGCGGGACTGGAACCCTGTCACCTGCGGGGTATTCCGATCCGCGCGCGGTAGCTGGCGCGCATGCAGCGCAGCGACGCGGGGAGCATCGGGGCCATCCCGGTTCCGCATCGCGAGGTCATGATCGCGG
>JAWVZU010000117.1:0-11591 GCA_033722075.1 Lysobacterales bacterium | reverse complement strand
CGGTCCTGTGATGCCACCCGCGTCTTCGAAAGGCAGTGCCGTGGACAAGGCAGTTGCGAAGTCCAGGTCGACAATTCACTGTGCGGCGACCCGGCCGGCGGCCGGCAGAAGTTTGCGCTGATCCAGTACGCGTGCAATGGACAGCCCCAGCAGAAACTGGTGGAGGAAGGCAACGTGGCCCGCCTGGAATGCAGCGGCGGGAGCCCTCGATTGCCGACCGCCCCGCCCGCCGCTCCCCCGGTCGCCCCGCCGGCAAGCTCCCCCACGATCCGCATCGAAGACGCCCGCTACGGTGCCGGCAACCGCACCTGCGAGGCAAACCTCGCCTTTGCCCGGGCCTGCAACGGCCAATGGTCCTGCGAGGTTCCCGTCGACAATGAGCTTTGCGGCGATCCGGCACGGGGTGATCGGAAATCCGTCGAGGTCGAATACCGCTGTGGCGACCGCAGCCTGACCGCCGTCGTCGACGAAGGCGATACGGCCCGGCTGGCCTGTGACGCCGAGCCTGCCCGCCCGGGCCGGCCTGATCGCTACGGGCGCAACTTGCGGATCGAAAGCGTGACCTATGGCGCGAGAAACGGCACCTGTGATGCAAGCCTGGCCTTCGCTCGGGCCTGCAATGGTGAGCGAGCCTGCGAGATAACGATTGACAACAGCCTCTGCGGCGATCCCGCACGCAACACACGGAAATCCGTGGACATCGAATACCGTTGCGGCGATCGGCCCCTGCGCTTCTCCGCCGACGAGGGCGCCACGGTGCGCCTCGACTGTTCCGGTGGCCGGATCGTATCCGGCGGGTCGACCCGCTCCAGGACCGTCGACATCCGGATGGACGACGTGGTCTACGGGTTTGGCGGGCGGACCTGCAATGCCACGCTTGCCTTTGCCCGCCAGTGCAATGGCGAGCCGACGTGTGCGGTGCAGATCGACAACGAGCTTTGCGGCGACCCGGCGCCCAACACCCGGAAGCGGGCCGACATCGAATACCGCTGCGGGGACCGGCGCCGGACGCTGAGCGTCGACGAGGGCGCTACCGCCGAACTGGATTGCCTATGAGCATGGGCTAACCGAGCCGCTTCAACAGGGCCTGGAAACGCGGGTCTTCGCGCAGCGACGCCAGGCTGTTGTCGTTTTCCAGCCAGACCCGGTAACCGAAGCCGTTCTTGATGGCATCGTCCAGCAGCTGGATGGCTCGGTCGGCTTCGCCCATCAAGGCATAGGCGCAAGCCACGTTGTACAGGACGGCGGGCTCGTCCCGATCCGTGTCCAGGGCCCGCTCTGCCCAGACCCGCGCCTTGTCATGTTCCCCGACCTCGACCAGGCTGGCCGCGCCAAGATACATGGCACGCGCATCGTCCGGATGCAGCTCGAGGTGCTTTTCCGCGGCCACATACGATCGAAACGCCGCGGCCGTGGCCTCGGTTCCACGGTCCAGCTCCTTGAGCGCCATGCTTTCGAAGTTCGGCGCCTGATAGTCCGCGGGGTTGACGGCGCCAGCCTTGGAGAACAATTCCGCAGCCTGCTCGAACTTGCCCTGGGCCATGCAGTCCCGGGCAAAAAAGTAATAGGCTTCGAAGAGTTGGGGGTTCAACTCGATCGCCTTTTCAAACTCCTGCCCCGCCTCCTCGTAGCGCTTGTTGATGCTGAGCGCGATCCCCCGGGAGGCATGGGCTTCAGCCGAGTCCGGGTCCAGCTCGATGGCCCGGATGCTGGCCTCCCCGGCCCGCCCCGCATTTTCGGGCGTCGAATCCCCGTACATGAACAGAAACGAGTGGGCATCGGCGATCCCCGCATAGGCCAGCGCGTAGGCCGGGTCTTCGGCGATCGCCTGGCGGTACATCTTGACCGCGTGATGGAAGGCCCGCTTGGTCATCATGTAGAAGTACTTGCGGCCCCTGAGGTAGTAGTCGTAGGCCTTGGCATCCGACGTGGCTACGTATTGCAGGGCGCGGCGGTCCTTGGGGGTGAGCTTGACCTTCAGCGCATCGACGATGCTCTGGGCGATGTCGTCCTGGATGGCGAAGACGTCCTTCAGTTCGCGGTCGTAGGTCTCGGACCACAGGTGCGAATCGGTTTGCGTGTCGATCAGCTGGGCGGTGATCCGCACCCGGTCACCGGCGCGCCGCACGCTGCCCTCGAGCAGGGTGGAGACACCCAGTTTCTCGGCGACTTCCGGGATGTTGATCTGGGCGCCCTTGTAGGCAAACGAGGAACTGCGCGAGGAAACGCGCAGCTGGGGCAGCTTGGTCAGGAGATTGAGGATCTCCTCGGCCACGCCATCGGAGAAATATTCGTTCTCCTCGTCGCCGGACATGTTCACGAAAGGCAGGACCGCAATGGAGCGGCGCTCGTCGGAACGGCGCCCCCGGCTCTCCGACGAGTCGTCCGCGGCCCGGGGCGATTCTGGATCATGTACTGAGACCTCTGTCGGCGTCTTGCGGGTCATCGGGCCGGTCCGCTCGATGCCTTCGGGACCAATGTCGAATACCCAGGCGAGGACGATCACCAGCGGGAACCCCAGCGCCACCAGGGCAATCACCAGGGTGACCGTCCATTCCGGCAGAT
This sequence comes from Lysobacterales bacterium, assembly GCA_033722075.1. Taxonomy (GTDB): domain Bacteria; phylum Pseudomonadota; class Gammaproteobacteria; order Xanthomonadales; family SZUA-38; genus JAWVZU01. The sequence continues at coordinate 9,026 of JAWVZU010000117.1, read as the reverse complement.
TGAGGTTGGGCAGCAGCGTCTCCGCTGCGCCGATCACGATCCAGCCGGCAATGAAATAGAAAACCACGACGCGTACGACGCGGCGGCGGCGAAGCTCCGCCCAGAAGCGCGCCAACCCGTTGTCAGCACCCGTGTCGCTCAAGTGCGCTCCCCCATGCCTTCGGTCCGTTGGATGATACACGAGACGGGGCAAACCAATGACCCGGGCAGACGTTTGCGACGACCGCTATGCTCGCTGCCATGCCCAGCATGGAGACCATGGGAATGGCCGAGACTGACGGAGCCATGCGCGACGCCACACCGTTCCTGTTCGAGACCGAGCGCCTGCGGATCCGGCCCTGGCGGCCCGAAGACCGTCCCGCGCTCGAACAGATGGCGAGGGATCCGGAGATGATGCGCCATGTGACCGCCGGGCGAACCTGGTCGGACGCACAGCTCGACGAGTTTTTCGAGCGCCAGGAGCGCCATCTGACCAATCACGGGATCTGCTTCGGCGCCGTCGAACTGACCGGGACCGGTGAGGTGATCGGTCTTGCCGGCATGCAGCCCCATGACGATGGCCGCTTCGAGCTGGGCTGGTGGATCTGGAAGACATACTGGGGTCGGGGCTACGCGACGGAAGCCATCCGGCCCTTTGTCGCCCATGCCCGAGACAGCATGGGGCTCAAGCTGGTGGTGGCGATCATCGATCCGCCCAATGCGGCGTCGAAGCGGGTCGCGGCCAAGCTCGGCATGCGGCACGATTGCACCAAGAGCGCCCGCGAAACGATCGCCCAGCGCGACGACGTGCCGGTCGACTATTTCGTGCTTCGACTGAGGTAAAGGCGGGCAGTTGAACTCCCGTCGCCTACCGCACGGCGAGTTCGGCCTCCAGGAGGTCACGCACCCGGACCAGTTCCTCGACCATCTGGGTCAGCCAGGAATCGTTGGCCCTCTGCAGGCGCAGCGCGAAACCCAGCGCATTCTGGAACTCCCGGTCCGCCGCGAGCTCATCGAAGTCGTAGCCGATCCGGTGATGCCATCCCCCGGTCCTTGTATCGACTTCCTCGACAGGCACGAGTCGACTCTGGATGATCACGGCATTCTCGGCGGCAAAAGGCACCAGGATCAGATTGTGCCCGTCCAGGTTCTTTATCCGCGCGTCCAGGCGGGACAGGGCCACCCGAAGATCGGGGTTGCTGATGATCCCGAGGTTCCCGGCGGAAATGAGCTCGTGGAGCGTGGCCATCTGGGGTTCGGCCAGCGCGATCCGGGTCGAAGCCTGGAGTTCAAAACCGGTATCATCGGCGGCCGCCTCCGGGTCGTTCTCGATCAGTGCGAAGAGCGTCTCGTGGGCCCGCGTCCGCCATGAACGGATGCCGTCCCTGCCCTGGGTCACGTCGACGATGGCGCTCTCCAGATCGGCGTGCAACCGCTCCAGGTAGGCCTGTTCTTCTCGCCGCTCCAGGCGCTCCTCGTTCCAGTTGGCCACCTCGATCCCCAGCACGATACCGACCACGACGATGACCAGTTCGATGAGCACCGTGAACCAGTTCTGGGTGCGGATGGCCTCCGCCAGGCGTCTCAGAACCATGGATCCCCCGAATAGCAGATGCCCGATGTAACCATGCAATGCTGCTCAGTCCAAGAGCGGCGCATCCAACTCGGAAGCTCGGGGCTGATTTCCGACCGGGTAGTCCCGGCGACCCGAGGATGAACCCGACGCGCTACTGGCGACCTTTTGGAGCGTCGCTATACTGGCGCCATGAAAAACCTCACCTGTTTCAAAGCCTACGATGTCCGCGGCCGCGTGCCGGAGGATCTCGACGAAGAGATCGCCTACCGCATCGGGCGCGCCTATGCGGCATTCCTTGACCCGGAGACCGTTGCAATCTGCCGGGACGTGCGACTGACCAGCAACGCGATCGCCGATGAACTGATTCGCGGCCTGAACGACGCTGGAGTCGACGTGATGGACATCGGCATCGGCGGGACCGAGATGGTCTATTTCGCCACCTTCCACTACGAGCTCAGCGGCGGGATCATGGTGACGGCCAGCCACAACCCGCCCAACTACAACGGCATGAAGATGGTCCGGGAAGGCTCGCGACCGATCAGCGCAGATACCGGCCTCAAGGACATCCAGCGGCTCGCCGAGGCCAATGAGTTCTCGAAGCCGGAGATGCCCGGGCGGGTCGAATACCGGGACGTGATGGACGATTACATCGATCACCTCCTGAGCTATATCGACCCGGACGAGCTCAAGCCGATGAAGGTCGTAGTCAACGCCGGCAACGGGTGTGCCGGCCCGATCGTCGACCGGCTCGAGCCGCACCTGCCGCTGGAATTCATCAAGCTCCAGCACCAGCCCGACGGCCATTTTCCCAACGGCGTCCCGAATCCGATGATCGAGGCCAACCGTCGGGTTACCAGCGAGGCAGTCCGCGAGCACCAGGCGGACCTCGGAATCGCCTGGGACGGGGACTTCGATCGCTGTTTCTTTTTCGATGAACAGGGTCGCTTCGTGGAGGGCTATTACCTCGTCGGGCTCCTGGCCGAGGCGTTTCTTGAAAAGGAACCGGGCAGCGCCATCGTGCATGACCCCCGGCTGACCTGGAACACGCTGGATGTGGTCGCAGCCGCCGGCGGAAAAGCGGTTCAGAGCAAGTCGGGTCACGCCTTCATCAAGGATGTCATGCGCGAGGTGGATGCGGCCTACGGCGGCGAAATGAGCGCACACCACTATTTCCGGCGCTTCTCCTACTGCGACAGCGGCATGGTCCCGTGGCTGCTCATCGCGGAGTTGATGGCTGCGAGGAACGCACCGCTCTCTACCCTGGTGGACGACCGGGTGGCCCTGTTTCCGGCAAGCGGCGAGATCAATCGCAAGGTCGATGACGCGAAGCAGGTCATGACGACCATCGAGGCGCATTACCGGGATGACGCCCGGGCGGTCAACCACGTCGATGGTCTGAGCATGGAATTCGACCAATGGCGGTTCAACCTGCGGGCGTCGAACACGGAACCGTTGCTGCGCCTGAACGTCGAGAGCCGCGGCGATCCCGCGCTCATGCGCGCCAGGACCGAGGAACTGCTTGATCGGATTGGCGGAGAACCGGGATGAAACGAGAGACGCGGCCGATGAAACCAGGATTCCCGATGGCGGCACTGGTCGCGGTTCTGTGTTCGTTTTCCGCGTTGGCCGATTCGGTCATCAAGGCCGACCGCATGGTGGACGTCGCGAGCGGCGAGATCGTGAGCCCGGCCGTCATCTTGGAGCGCAACGGCCGCATCGACGCGATCAATCCCGAGGTGGTGCCGGAAGACCTGCCGGTCTGGGATCTCGGCGATCGCACCCTGCTGCCCGGGTTCATGGACATGCACAGCCATGTCACCCTGGATTTCTTCACCGGCGATCACTGGACCACGGCTGCGGTGATGGAGACGCCGGCCGACTGGGCCCTGCACGGGGCGGAGTTCGGTCGCGACATGCTGCTGGCAGGATTCACGACCGTACGCGACGCGGGCGCCTGGCCCGGTTTCCCCGATGTCGCTCTCATGCGCGCCATCGACAAGGGCGGCATCACCGGACCACGGATGTTCCCCTCAGGTCACTACCTGTCGATAACCGGGGGTCACTGTGATGTCACCGGCTTCGCGCCGGGCATCATGGAGATCGGCCCCAAGCAGGGCATTGCCGACGGCAAGGCCGAAATCCTCAAGGCCATCCGCTACCAGGCCAAGCACGGGGTCAAGGTCATCAAGGTTTGCGCCACGGCCGGGGTGTTCTCCAAGGGCGACAGTCCCGGGGCTCAGCAATACTCGGATGAGGAACTGCAGACCATCGTCGAGGAAGCCGGCCGCCACGGACTTAAGGTCATGGCCCACGCCCACGGCAGTGAGGGCATCCTGGCAGCGGTGAAGGCGGGCGTCGCCTCGATCGAGCACGGCTCCATGCTCACCCCGGAGATCATCCGCGAGATGAAGAAACGCGGGACCTATTACGTCCCGACGATTCACCTCAACGACCTGCCGCTGCCGCCCGATACGCCCCAGTGGACGGTGGAGAAGAACGAATTCCTGAAGCCACACGTGGAAAACAGCTTCCGCCTGGCGCTGGACGAAGGCATCAATATCGCCCTGGGAAGCGATGCGGGAGTGATGCCGCACCGCGATGCCCGCCTCGAGTTCCACGCCATGGTCCGTCGCGGCATGACGCCGCTGCAGGCGCTGCGCAGCGCAACGATCAACGCGGCTGATCTGCTCGGCGTCGATGACCGCGGCCAGCTCAATCCCGGCATGCTGGCCGACATTGTTGCCGTCGACGGCAATCCGCTGGAGGACATCCGAACGGTCGAGGAGGTCAGGTTTGTCATGAAAGGCGGCGACGTAATCCTGTCACCATAACCCCATTTCGGACTACTCGGCGCGGCGGCGCTTCATCTGTTCCCGCGCTTTGGTGCTGGACAGCATCGCCCCCTGGACCAGGACCCCCATGAAAAACAGGATGACCACGCTCATGATCTGGAACAGGGTGCTCCAGCCAAAGAGGGCGGTGAGCTCCGCGCTGACCGCCCGTGTTCCAACCAGCGCGGACAGCACGATCAGACCCCAGTCCATCATTGCCAGCGCTAGCACCGCCCCGACGACGCCCGCGCCCAGCGCAATGAATTCGGGTTGGGTCGCGCTAGCCGGGAGCATCTCGGTCGCAAAATAGCTGGCCGCAAAGAATCCGCCCAGGGCAAAGGCCACCTTCTGCGCAAAGATGGCCAGCAGCGCGCCGAGAACTCCCGCGGCTACGGCGACCCCGATCAACACGGCTTGCGACGCGGGCTGGATTACCTGCGGCCCGAACTCCATGCCGAACAGGAAACCGGCGATCCCGACGAACAGCCAGAACAGTCTTCGTCCTAAGAACAGAACGACGGCACCCAGCACAAGATTTGCGATGTCCATTTTCTCGGTCCCAATCCGTTGAGCCACGGGCACCATAGCAGGTCCCCGGCGTCATTCGACAGGATTGTCGTTTAAGCTTGGGCCCGCTGACCAGAAAAGGTAAAACCATGCCGCAGGTTCTTCGCACCGCAGACGATCGCTTTGCCGATCTGCCTGACTTCCCGTTTCAACCTCATTACTCGTCAATCGATCACGCGGGGACGCCCCTCCGGATCCACCACGTCGATGAGGGTCCCGCGGAGGGCACGGTCGTGCTTTTGCTTCACGGAGAACCCACCTGGGCCTACCTGTACCGGCACATGATCCGTGGCCTCGTCGAACTTGGATTTCGTGCCGTCGTCCCGGACCTGGTGGGCTTTGGCCGCTCTGACAAACTCCCGGCCCGCAGCGATTACACCTACGAGCGTCATGTCCGCTGGATGAGCGATTGGCTCGTGGCCCGGGAGCTCGAGGAGATCACGTTGTTCTGTCAGGACTGGGGCGGGTTGATCGGCCTGCGCCTTGTAGCTGCCATACCGGAGCGCTTCGCCCGCGTGGTCGCCTCCAACACGATCTTGCCGCTGGGTCATGATCCCGGCGAGGGCTTCCGACGCTGGCTGGCGTTTTCCCAGGATCGGCCCATGATGCATTGCGGCGGCGTGGTTCAGGGCGGCTCGAAGCGCGACCTGTCGCCGGCGGAAGTGGCCGCCTACGACGCGCCTTTTCCCGACGAGAGCTACAAGGCCGGTCCGCATGTCTTTCCGACGCTCGTACCCATTTCGCCCGATCATCCGTCGGTCGAAGAGAACCGCCGCGCGGCCAAGGCGCTCGCCGAGTTCGACAGGCCTTTCCTGACCGTATTCGGGGAAGAAGACCCGGTGCTGGGCCACGTCGACACCGTCCTGCAGAAGATGGTCGCCGGCGCTGCCGGACAGCCGCATCGGCGCATTGCCGATGCCGGACACTTCATCCAGGAAGATGCTCCGGACGAGCTGGTCGACATCATCGCGAAATTCGCCGCCGGCTGAGGCGCTCCCTGGTCGGTCCACATTCGCCGGCCAGGCTTGCTTGCGCCACAGACCATGAGGCCTTTCAGCGCGTGGGCAACAAGCCGGCCTCTATGGCTGCCGTTTCTATGCCCGCGTCAAACAGCGCCTCCCCCCGGTTGGACAGCCAGATGATCGTGACCGCGGGATTCACGAAACGGCGAAGCGCCGCGTGGAAACCGGCGAGGTTTCCAAAGGCCTGTCTTACTTCGAGCCCGACGAGTTCGCCGGCCCGGATCTCGCCGGAGATCCATCCCGGGGAGAAGGCGGTGGATGAGCCGTCAGCCAGCGTGGCCGGGGTGTAAAGACGGCTCATTGCCTCCGGTCCAAGCAGACGCCCTTCTCTCAAGGCCCGATCGAAGGCGGCGAGGTCCGCGACACTGGCGTAGAGCCCGCCGGGACCGAGTGTGCATTGTTGATAATCGTCGACTGCCCAGCCTTCCTCGCCCCGCCGGTAGCCGATGGCAGCTTCGGCCGGACGTTCCGCCGGTGAGCGAACGACCCGGGCCGTGCGCATCGCCGCCGGCTCGAAGATGCGCTGGTGCAGGTAATCCGGGTAGGAAAGACCGGAGGCGACTTCAACGACTTCGGCGAGAAGCACGTACGCGGCATTCGAATAGACCGTTTTCTTACCGCCCGATGGCGGCTCGCGCGGCGCCTTGAGCCATTCGATCACATCGTCGTTGTCCAGACAGGAAGTCTCGCCGGCCAATTCCTCGGGATAGTCCGGCATTCCCGAGGTGTGGGTCAGGGCCCGATCAATGCGGACCGGCGCCAGCCAGGACGGTAGTTCCGGCACAAAGCTGGAGATGCGCTGGTCCAACTGGAGCTTGCCGGCTTCGGCGAGCTGCATGATGGCCAGCGCGGTCAGGGTTTTTCCCAACGATGCGATGTAGAACGGTGTTTCGCCGGTAATCGCGCGACCTGCTTCCAGATCGGCCATTCCATGACTCGCGGCGAACACAGTCTGACCCCTCTCCAGGACCAGGACGGCGAAGCCCGGATCGCCGGCCTCCACGCGTTTTGCCAACGAATCTCTCAGCGATTCCCAGTCCTGCGCCAACAGCTGGGAGGGCACGAAAAGCACCAGGAGTGCTAACCATCTCGGCATCAGTGATCTCCATTTCTACAACTGTAGTAAAGAGTAGCCTACTACACTTGTAGGTGAAGAAGAAAGCGACCAGGTCAAGCCCGCGCTATGATGCGAGAGGAGTCTTGCAGGCGGCACCACATGGGCGGTTCAGTTCTCTACAACCTCAAAGACCAGATAGCCACGATCCGCATCGACGACGGCAAGCGCAATGCCCTCTCGCCGGAGGTCTTCGCCGAGCTCTATGCCGCGCTGGACCGCGCGGAGTCCGATCACGCGGTCCTGATTCTCACCGGACGCGAGGACGTGTTCTCGGCCGGCTTCGACCTCAAGGTCATGCGATCCGGTGGGCCGAAGGCGCTGCGCATGCTGCGGATGGGCTATGCGTTGACCGCCCGGGTGATGGCCTATCCCTACCCCGTGGTGGCCGCCTGCAACGGCCATGTGCTGGCCATGGGCGTGTTCCTAATGCTGTCAGCGGATCACGTGATCGGCAGTCGCGGCGACTTCAAGATCTCGGCCAACGAGGTCGCCCTTGGCCTGACCATGCCGCGGGTGGCGGCGGCCATGTTGAAGCACCGGCTCAGCCCGTCGGCCTACCAGCGCGCCGTGACCCTGTCCAATTACTTCCACGTGGATGAAGCGCTGCGGGCCGGGTTCTTCGACGAACTCGTCGACCCGGCCGAGTTGATGGAACGAGCCGAGGAGCGCGCAAGGCAGTTCAAGGAGCTGGACATGCCTGCGCACGCCGCTTCCAAGCGACGCATTCGCGGTCTTCTGATCCGGAAGATCCGCTTCAGCATTGCGCTGGACCTGTTGGATGCGATCCTGATGGGAATCCGGGCGGCGGCAGGATCGAGAACGGGATCCTGACGCATGCCGACCTATTCGTCGAACTCGGACAGCTCCATGGCCGTACGCACGGTCAGAAAGAAAGTCACCAGCAGCATCCCCAGAATCACTGCCATCGTCGCAACCGTATAGCTGTGGAAGGCCAGAGACCCGGCTGGACGATTGATGAAGTCGAGTTCGGGGTTTCCTGCCAACGCAATGCCGAGGGGCAGCCAGACCGCGGCCAGGGCCACACCGAACCACGCCGCTGCTCGAAAGCGCCGGCCTCCGGGCTTCACGAGCAGGGGAATGGCGGCGGCCGCCAACATCCCCGAGGGCATCAGCAGGTTGCCCAGCGGGAGACCACCTGGAAGAACCCAGAGAAGGAAATCCGCGCCGGCCAGGAGTGATCCGCCCACGAACAGAACGAAGGCGACCAATGCGGTGATCAGCATATGCCGATCAATCCACGCCCTTGATGTTGGCCACCGGATAGAGCCGGTGCGCCACGCGCGCGATGCCCTCGTCCTCCAGAACTCGCAGCACGCCGTCCAGGTCCTTGTAGACATGACCGCACTCGTCAAGCGGGGTACGTCGACAGTTGCCGGCAATCCCGCGGATCGGCACGCCGCCGAGGGTCCGGGTGACGTCGCGCATCTCCCGGTCGATGGCATCGTGGCGGTCGCGCAGCTCGCGTTTGGCCTGGCTGCGCGACATGCGACGCCCGGCGCCGTGATTCACCGAGCAACCCGAGCGATAGGCGCCTTGCTCCGGGAACATGATTGCCGCGCCGTCGCGCATGGAGCCGGGGATGAGGCAGGGATGGCCCGTTTCCGACCACTTGCTGCCGACCAGGTCCGGGTGACCCGCCGGAAAGGCCCGGGTGGCGCCCTTGCGGTGGACGAACCCGCGCTGGGTCGTTCCGTCCGGAAGCACCAGGGTCTCCTGCTGTACCAGGTTGTGGGAGATCTCGTACCAGACCGATCCGCGGACACCGAAGGTTGCCTCCAACGCGTCCTGGATTCCGTCCACGATGGTGTGGCGGTTGGCGACCGCATAGTTGGCCGCCGAGTTATGGTGCGCCCAGTAGGCCCGGCCCAGCGGTTCATCAGCCCGCAGCCAGGCTTCCTCGCGGCGTTTTCTCG
>JAWVZU010000116.1:0-11629 GCA_033722075.1 Lysobacterales bacterium | reverse complement strand
GATGGCGATGGTGGCTCGCGGGCTCGCCCCGTAGCTGACCCAGTCCGCCAGATCATCGCCATAGCGCTCCGGATCGCGGGTTGCAAGGACCAGTTCGATGATATAGCGCTCCAGCGAGTCCGCGAGGAGGAGATCTAGTACGGCCCGCTGGGCATCAAACACATCTTCCTGAGTCAGCATGACCTCAGGAACCTGTCGTTCTCCCAGCAACTCCCGCGCCTGGTCACGGGCCAGAGCCAGAATCGCCTTCTCTGCCGTTTCATTCGGGTAGTCGATCGAAACATGCATCAGAAAGCGGTCCAGCTGCGCCTCCGGCAGCGGGTAGGTCCCTTCCTGTTCAATCGGATTCTGCGTTGCCATGACCAGAAACAGGCGCGGTAGTTCGTAGGTGATACGGCCCACGGTCACCTGCCGCTCGCCCATCGCCTCCAGCAGGGCGGATTGGACTTTGGCGGGCGCGCGATTGACCTCGTCCGCGAGGATCAGGTTGTGGAAAATCGGACCTCGCTGAAACTCGAAAGTGCCTTCCTTCGGCCGGTAGATTTCCGTGCCGGTCAGGTCTGCCGGCAACAGGTCCGGGGTGAACTGGATGCGGTGGAAATCTCCTTCGATTCGTTCCGCGAGTTCCTTGATGGCGGTCGTTTTCGCCAAGCCCGGCGCCCCCTCCACAAGGAGGTGTCCATTGGCCAGGAGCGCAACCAGAAGGCGATCGATGAGCGCCTGCTGGCCGATGATCCGGGTTTCCAGGCGCGCGCTCAGGGCGCCGAACTTGGCGGCTACGTCAGGCGCGGTTCCAGCGGTTTGTTTGGCTTGCTGCGGCATAGTTACTCGATATCGGGCCCAGAGCTAGCAGGTGTCGATCACCCTGCGCGAATTCAAGCGCCGCAGTTTACCTGATTCCCGGGTCGCGTGACTTATGCCGAAAGAAAGGCCGGGCGCTGGGCCCGGCCTTGAACTGCGAATGTGTCGCTCTCTTACCTGAAGCGGGCAATACAGTTCTGGTTGGAATCCACCTGAACCGTGGCCGTGAGGCTTTGAGCAAACCCGCTGCATGCGCCATCCCAGCCCAGGAAGCATCCGGGCTCGTTGGCGCTATCCGTCGGGACACCCGGATTCGGACAGATTTCCGGCTCGGTCATCAGGCCCGTCGCCGGTACCGTCAGTTCGAGTGACACCTGGGTGTCCGTATCGTAGGTCTCGCTGCAGTCGGTTCCCACGCTAGCCGTGCTTCCGATCGCAAGACCGCAGTTGATCAGGCCATCACCGGAGACGATTTCGGCCGAAGCCGTGGTACCCACCGCACCGACGATGGCTCCCCCATCGTTGTTGCCCGGCTCAACCTCGGAAAATTCCACCGTAAGCGTGCCACCGGTGTCATCCGTATCGCAGCTTGCCGGGGCCGGGCTGGTCTGAACAAGCGCAGCATCCCGTCCGCGCGCCGTCAGCTCGGCAGTCGGATCGCCGGAGGCGACGGAGAATTCACAGGTGCCTTCTCCAGGTTCATCGTCCGGGCAGATGGCATCGAATCCTTCCATGCTGATCCGGGCGGTGGTCTCACCGTTCTCGTCGGTGACTCCGGGCTCCTGCACGAAGTTGATTGCGCCCTGATCCGAGGTGCATGTGCCTGTGATCTGTACGTTCTCGATTCCTTCGCCGTTTGCATTCAGGTAGCGGATGGTCACGAGATGGCCGAGCAGATTGTCGCCGAGTAGCGTGCTTGGCTGAACCTGCAGCAGGGCATCCTCATCCGGAATGATGTCGACCGTAGTCGTCACGCCGCCGGCCTCGAAGGTCAGAACGAACTGGCCCGTGCCCGCAGGAATTCCGGTGGTTTCCACGGTTGCGAGGGTGCAGCCGTCAAAGCCGGTGGAATTCACCAGGGTCCCTGCGGTGGGAATACCATCGACCGTCCCGGTCCCCACCGAATTGTTGAATTCGAAATCGATGAACAAGCCGGGAATCGGCACTCCGGCCGCATCGAAAGCGCACACCTCGACGGTCTGGACCGTATTCGCCGGTATCGAGGACGGGGAGGCAAACAGTACGAGCGGCGAAACACCCGGGTAGACCGTCAGCTGGACGTCCCCAAAGGTCTTGAACTCGCCCATCGGAAGATCCCCATTCGTGCCCTGGGCATAGAGAATCAGCGATCGGCCGACGGACGATACGGGGTAGTTCAGGAAAGTGCTGGCAACACCATTTTCGTTGGTGACCGCACCGGTTTCCACGTTACCCAGCATGGCGCGACCGATGGCGTAGGGCAGCACCGGACCGTTGTTGACCGACGTGCCGGTGAAATCGTTCAGGTTGAACGGCTCGTCCACGCGCAGACTGGTCTGACTCAGCACGGTATCCACGGCTCGGGCGCTCTCGAGATCCGCGTTGCCGACAATGTCCTTGCCGAAGAGAACCAGCGTATCGTTCGGACCCGCGCCGCCGCCGGCGGTCTGGAATCGACCGGTCGGAGCGGTGAAGTTGAAGCCGCCTTCCACGGGATTGCCGTCGAAACCGCTCAGCGAGAAGGCGCCGGGGCCGGTGGACGGGAATCCATCCGTGGGCGAGTCCAGAAGACCGAATTCAATGGTGACCGGTCGTGCCGGCGGATTGCCGCGCCGGTCCGTAACTACCGCCTCGATCTGCATGGCCAGGACGTCATTCGAGGACAGCGGGAACGGCGCATTCGGATTCGCGTCGGTCACCGATGCACCGGTGGCCACCGGGCCGGCAGGCACGGTCGCCAGCGCGATTGCAAAGGGCACGCCGTCACTGACCTCGACCTCGAAACTGCTGGAAACAGGTGCGCCGATACCATTGTCGACGTTATTGTCTGCCGCATCGGCAGTCACTCTGACTTCGAGGAATCCGGGCTGCGTGCCCGTATCCAGGTTGAAACTGGTGATGCCGGCGGTCGTTGCGATGGAAATGGAGTCGCCCTGGACCACGGTTCCGGAAGCGTTCCTCGCCCGGACTGTCTCACCCGTGTTCGGGCCTTCCGTAAAGAGTTCGACGAGGACGTTGTTGTTGTCCACCGGGTCGGGAACCGGCTCTCGGCCACCATCGAAGACCAGCGCCTCCAGCTGCTGGCTGGTCTGTCCCCCGCTACCCTGGACATACATCAGGGACCGGGAGGCGCTGAGCGCAACGTTGGCCGGCACGCCGTCGCTGGCCGGCTCGGTGACGGTGAATTCAAGCTCGGCGCTGAGCGTTTCGAGCGTATCCGGATCCTGGGCCGTCACGCGCAGCACCATCGGGCCAGGGGTCGAGAAGGAGTGCACAAAGACCGTTGCGGTACCTGCTGCCATGTCGACCGGGCCGTTCCCGATCAGCACGAAGAACTCGTTCACATCCGTGGTGGTCGGGTCGTCCAGGGTTGAAAATGCGCCCCGGGTGACCGGATCGATGGACGCGGCTACCGTGCCGTCGGCCGGCGCGCTCAATTGTCCGCTCGAATCGCGGAAAGTGATGGTCACTTCTGAAAGATAGGGAGAACCCAGGAACGGCGGAACGCCGAAGGGATTCGCGGGCAACGTGGTCCGCTCGGTCGTCAGTTCCACCTGCTGCGGCGGTGCCACATCGTCGTTGACGGTGATCGTGACGCTCGACTGCACGTTGCGGTTGGCCACCGAATCAAAGGCGGAAGCTGAAATCGAGGTCTGACCGGTCACATCCGACGTGTGAAACAGCGCGGAAGCATTGCCCCCGGACGTTGTCAGTTGCAGTGATTCCGACTGGGTCGCTGGCTCCGATATCGTTGAGAGCAATCCAATTTCCGACGCAGAGACCGTCAATGACACCAAGGTCCCATCTGAGACGGGCGTTCCATTGGATTCGGTGATCCGGACGTTGATCGTCGTCGCAAAGGGCGTTTCGGGCCCGAAGACGCTATTGCTCGTGTTGGCCGATAGCGTCGTCTCCTGAGCGGAAATGGAAACCCGGAAAGGCACGGTGGGCTCAGCTGCGCCGCCGCCGCCTCCCCCGCCGCATCCTGCCAGTACCGCAAGAGAGGAGAGCACCAGCAGCGCTGGCCGGAAAATCATCTTGGTAATCATCATCGCTCGCAACCCGACATTGTTCTAATTCAGTCTGCCACTCAGTAGGCGCCGACGTTCTCGGTGAGAATGGTCGGCGTGACGAAGATCAGGAGTTCGGACTTTGCATCTTGTTCGAGCCGGTTCCGGAAAAGCACCCCGAGACCGGGAATGTCTCCGAGTACCGGAACGCGGTCCGACTCGTAGCGTCGCTCCCGCTCGAAGATGCCGCCCAGAACGACCGTCTGTCCGCTGTCGATCAGCACCTGCGTGGTGATGACGCGCTTGTCGATACTCGGAACCTGGCCGCCGCCCTGCACGGGAACGAATTCGCCGATGGCGTCCTTCTTGACCGTGAGATCGAGAATGACCCGGTCATCCGGTGTAATCAGCGGCTGGACGTCCAGCTCGAGCACCGCTTCCTTGAAGGATACGGTCGCGGCGCCGCTGCTGGCTGATTCCTGATAGGGGATTTCGACACCCTGGGTGATCGAAGCCTGTTTCTGGTTGGCGGTGATCAGCCGCGGGCTCGACACAACCTCACCCCGTCCTTCCTGCTCCAGAGCCGAGAGTTCAAGGTCCAGGAGGTAGTCCGCGGCGAGTATGCCCAGGCTCCAGGTCGAGGCGTTCGCGGCCGAGGCCGGAAGGTTGACGTTCAGCCGTTCGGTGATGGGCGGGTTCGCGATTCCCCCCGGGGGGACGCCCGGAGCGACCACCGGATTGGCTGCGCCGTTGGGATTGGTATTACGGTTCACCAGGCCGAGATTGGCCATGCGATCCGTACCGAAAATCGAACCGGTCGTGCCGACCAGGTTGCCGTCGTTATCTTCGTAGGAGCTGGTCAATCCGAAACGCGCCCCGAGCTCATCGCTGAAGTTGTCCGTTGCGACGACGATCCGCGACTCGATCTGGACCTGGCGGACCGGCCGGTCGAGAAGATTGACCAGTTCACGAATTTCGGCAATCCGGTCCTGCGTGTCGGTGACCAGCAGCACGTTGGTTCGCTCATCGACACTGACGCTGCCGCGGCTGGAAAGAATGCCGCCGCCGTCTCCGTCGTCGGAGGACGCCCCTCGCGCTTCCTGAATCAGAGTAGCCAGATCGGTCGCCTTCGCGTAATTGACCTGGATGAAGGCTGAGCGCACCGGTTCGAGCCGCCGCTTTTCCTGCAATGCAGCGAGTTGCTGCTGCTCGCGAGCCGCGATTTCTTCCGCCGGGGCGATCCAGACCACGTTGCCCACCTTGCGCTGATCCAGGGACTTGGCCTGGAGAATGATGTCCAGCGCCTGGTCCCAGGGCACGTTCTGGAGGCGCAGGGTGATGCTGCCGTCCACCGAGTCGGCGACGACCACGTTCAGCCCGGAAACATCAGCAATGAGCTGCAATACGGCGCGGACCGGGATGTCCTGGAAATTGAAGGTTACCCGGGTACCGGTGTACTCCGGCTCCTGGAGCAGCATTTGCTCAGGCGTGAGCTCCTCCTCCTCGAACTCCTGTACCTCGATGACATAGCGGTCGCCGCTCTGGTAAGCGAGATGCTCGATTTCGCCGCTGAAGTCGACGACAACCCGAACGCGATTGCCGTCGGTAAAGGAATCGACCATCCGCACCGGCGTCGCAAAATCCATGACGTCGAGGCGCTGCTCGAGTTCGCTGGGCAGCGAGGCGTTGTAGATGACGGCATTGAGCTGATCCCCCTGCCGGCTGAGATCGATATTCGCACCGGGTCCCGAGAAATCGACGATGATCCGCGCCTCGCCATTGGCGCCGCGTCGGAAATCGATGTTGCTGACGGCAACCTCGGATGCGGAGGCAGCACCGGGCACGAATCGCCGATCCGCGCTCGTAACGGCCTGGCTGGCGGCGCCGCTGCCTTGTACGGAGACGATGAAGCGATCCCCCTCCGTGCGCGTATCAAACGGCACCGAGCGGAACAGGTCGATGACCACCCGGGTCCGGTCCCCCGCCTCGACGGCGGTCACACTTCGGGTGGAGCCGACACCTACGGAGAGGTCTCGGCTGTCCAGATTGCTGGCCGTGTTGGGCAGGTCGATGGCAATTCGCGCCGGATTATCGGTGGTGAAAACGGCCGGTTCAGGCATCGAACCAGAGATTTCGAGCACGACGTCTACCGCGCCACCAGCCGAGGTGTTGAAGGTAACTTCCTCGAGCGTCGCTTGTGCCGAGGCAACGCTCCAGACCATGCTGAGAAGCAGCCCCGCGGACATGACCCAACTGCTGAGCATGTTGTGGTCTCGAGTTTTGATTTTCATTGCCTTACCCCCAAGCTCCTGGGCGTCAACCTTGATCCAGCGCGAGCGCTGCGTCCTGCTCCCGCCACCCGGACCCGCCGTCGGGTACGAGTTCGATGATTTCGATGCGGTCTTCATAGATCTCGATGATGCGACCGTGATTCCTTCCGACATAATTGTCCGGCTGCACCCGATGCAGCAGGCCTTCCGGATCTTCTACCAGGCCATAGAGCTCCTGGTCGATAAAGAGGGTTCCCACCATTTCGAGGCTGTCGAGCTCGAACGACTCGAGCGGCTCACGGCGGCGGTCGAAATCCGGACGGGGGCCCGACCCCTGGGCAACCTGTTCATCCTCCGGCACCGTCGGCGTGCCGGAGGAGCGGAACGGACTGCGAAGATCCTGCGCCGCGTATTCAAAGGAGGGCGGAACCTCGACACTTGGCAGCGGCTCGATCGGGTCGCCCGGACGCTGTTTGACCTCATCGATCCGTCGCTGCAGGTCGGAATTGTCTCCATAGCACCCGGCCAGCAATGCCGCCAGGAACAGGGGAACGAAACGGGTCAAAGCATTCATCCTCCGGCCCCCGCTTCCTCGTCTTCGTCCAGGTACCGGTAAGTCTTCACGGTACCCTCCAGGACCAGGTCCGAAGAACCCTGGTTGACCGGCCTGAGGTTGATATCGTGCATGGTGAGGATGACGACGCGAGCCAGGGAGGCAACTCCGCTTACGAACTCGCCGAACTGATGATAGCCGCCCTGCATGCGGATCGAGATCGGCTTTTCGGCGTAGAAATCACGAACCGCCTCCGATTCCGGCCGGAACCGGTCGATCTGGATTCCCGTGGCGATGGCGGTTTGCGAGATATCCTGCAGCAGGTTGGGCATTTCGGTCTTCGAGGGCAGCTGCCGCAGCAGCGAGCGGAGAATTTCCTCCATCTCCGCCAGCTGGGCCCGATACTCCTCGAGCTTGGCCGACTTCTGATGCTTCTGCTCGAATTCCTGGAAAAGCACGGTTTCCTTGTTGCGCTTCTCCTCCAGGGCAGCCAGCTGGTCCTTGGTCTTCATGAAATAGCCGGCCCCGAGGATCACGATCGCAACAATGCCGGCGGCCAGGGCCTTCGCGGCGAGCGGCCATCCCCCGGGATCTTCAAAGTCCAGTTCCTTGAGATCGTCTATGAAGCTCATGGCGCCAAACCCTCCTCTTCCTCCTGGGCGTCGTCGCGACCGATCGTCACCACGACGGTGAACCGGTAGCGATCACCCGAGGAGGACTCGGCATTTCTAACCTCGCTGATACTCAGGTCGGGATTGCGCATCCACTCGGACTCTTCGAGTGATCGCATGTAGGCCGAGACTTTGGCATTGGACTCGGCCAACCCGTCGAGAGTCAGCTTCTCCCCCTCCTGCTGAATCCCGGTCAGACTGACGCCGTCAGGCACCGTTCGAACCAGCTGATCGAACAGGTGAACAATCTTCGATCGGTTCTTTTGCAGCTCTTCGATGACGTTCTTGCGCGCCAGCAAACGAGCCCGCTTGGTTTCCAGCTCCTCGATCTCCTTGATGCGGCGATCGAGCACGGCAATTTCATTCTGGAGGGTCGAGTTGCGCTGGTCCTGGTTGGCATGGAGGTTGTTGATGTGCCAGGTCACGGCCATGAACAAGAGCGCGCCCAACACGGCTGCGCCGCCCAGGATGACGTAAAACTCCTGCTGGCGCTGCTTGCGCCGTTCCTCTCTCCACGGAAGTAGATTGATTTTGGCCATCAGTCGAAACCTCTGAGCGCCAGGCCGCACGCAATCATCAACGCCGGCGCATCACCGCTCAGTGCCTGCGCACGCACCCGCGAGGCGACCGACATGTTGGCGACCGGATTGGCCACCGTGCATGCGGTGTCCAGCTGTTCCTGGACCATTTCGGGCACACCGGAGATCGCCGCGCACCCGCCTGCAAGAACAATATGCTCGACCGAATCGTACTCGCTGGAGGAAAAGAAGAACTGCAGGGAGCGGCTGACCTGCTGCACCATCGCCTCCTTGAACGGCTCGAGCACCTCCTGCTCGTAGCTCTCGGGCAGGCCGCCCTGGCGCTTGGCCAGCCCGGCTTCCTCATAGGAAAGTCCATAGCGGCGCATGACCTCGTCGGTCAGCTGCTTTCCACCGAAGACCTGTTCGCGGGTGTAAATGGTGCGGGCCTTGTTCATGACGATCAGCGTGGTCATGGTCGCACCCACGTCGACGATGGCGACGCGACTGTTCACGTCGATGCCGATCTGTTCGGCCACGAGGTCGAAGGAATTCTCGATGGAGAAGGCCTCGACGTCGACCACCTTGGCGGTCAAACCACCCAGTTCGGCGGCCGCAACCCGCACGTCCACATTCTCGGTCCGCGAGGCGGCAAGCAGGACCTGCATCACCTCGGAGTTGTTGGGCGCAGTGCCCAACACCTCGAAATCCAGGCTCACTTCATCCAGCGGATAGGGAATGTACTGGTTGGCCTCGAGCGCGATCTGGCTTTCCAGGTCGGATTCGCTCAGATCGGCCGGCATGTTGATGACCTTGGTGATCACGGCAGAACCGGCAACGGCCAGGGCACAATGCTTGGCCTTGCTGCCCGATCTCTTGACGGCGCGCCCGATCGCCTCTCCGACGGCCTCCACTTCCGCGATGTTTTTCTCCACGACCGCATTGGCCGGAAGCGGTTCGACCGCGTAGTGCTCGACCCGGTATCGCCCCTCTCCCCCGCCTATTTGAAGTAGCTTGACTGCTGTAGAGCTGATATCCAGCCCCACTAGGGGAGGCATTTTCTTACTGAAAAGCGCCACACTTTTTGCCCTTACATCGCGCCCTTACGGCAAAGTATTCGCCCGGAACATTAAATACGAAAGTCACCGACAGTTCAACTCGAACGTTGTTCAACTTCAAATTAAGAATGCGGCTCAAACCCCTGACGACACAATAATCGTAAATCGCTCCAGTGTCACCCCTGACCGCTTTCGACCCACCTCGCGCGAATCAAGCTGAACCGCGGGCACGATCCAGGGTCCAAGCCTGCGGGCGTTTCGGTGGGCACACAGACCGTTTTATACTCCACCGGGCCTCCCTACATTGATCGACATCACATAATCGCTTCCCGATGGCACGCATAGCTCAATTGATCAGGCGTTTGACCTTGGCCGCCCTGGCCTGCGCCCTGCTCGGCGGAATGACCGTCGCGGTGACCTATCTGGTCATCCGGCCCAGCCTGCCGGACATGGAGATGCTGCGTGACGTCCGCCTCCAGGTCCCGCTGCGCATCTACAGCCGAGACGGGAAGCTCATGCAGGTGTTCGGCGAAAAGCACCGCAATCCGCTTTCGCTGGAAGAGATTCCCGCCTGCATCAAGAATGCGTTCCTGGCCGGCGAGGACGCACGCTTCTATGAACACCCCGGCGTGGACTACCAGGGCATCCTGCGTGCCGTGTGGCACCTGGTGAAGACCGGCGGCGACAAGGGGCCGGGGGGAAGCACGATCACCCAGCAGCTGGCCCGAGATTTCGGGTTCGTTTCCCGGCGCAAGCTCTACACGCGCAAAATCAAGGAGATCTTCCTTGCCCTCAAGATGGAGGCCGAACTCAGCAAGGACGAGATCTTCGAGCTCTACCTCAACAAGATCTATCTCGGCAATCGCGCTTACGGGGTGGCCGCGGCCGCCCACGCCTACTACGGCAAACGGGTCGACGAGCTGGAGGTGCCGGAATGCGCGATGATCGCCTCCCTACCGAAGGCTCCGTCGCGCATCAACCCGATCAACAATCCGCCGCGAGCCATCGAACGGCGCAACTACGTGATCGGGCGGATGGCCGAACTCGGCTATATCACCCGCGCCCAGGCGGACCAGGCACTGGTTGCCGAGGACTACGCCTTTCCCCACGAGCCTTCGGTGGAGGTGGAAGCGCCCTACGCCGCCGAAATCGCCCGTGCCCGCGCGGTCGAGCTGCTCGGAGAGGATGCCTACACCGGCGGCTTCCAGGTGCATACCACCTTCGACTCGCGCCTGCAGCGCACCGCGACGGACGCCGTACGCAGTGGGCTCGTCGCTTACGACCGCCGGCATGGTTATCGCGGTCCCATAGGCCATTTCGACCTGGAGCCGGGTGACACGCCGGCGGATTGGAGCGCCCTGCTGGACCAGTACCAGACCTTGGGAGGCATGCGCCCCGCCCTGATCGTCGAGCTCGACGAAGACCTGGCCCTGGCCTACCTGGATGACGGGCAGACCATTACGCTGGACTTCGAAGCGGTTTCCTGGGCACGACCCTTCGAGTCCACCGATCGGGTCGGACCGCGACCGGAAACCGTTGGGGATGTCGTTTCGGTCGGGGACGTCGTTCGCGTGTCCCGAGGCGCATCCGGAGCCTGGGAACTGGCCCAGGTACCGGAAGTCGAAGGCGCCCTGATCTCCATGCGGCCGGAGAATGGCGCGGTCCTGGCCGTGGTCGGCGGGTTCGACTTCTCCAAGAGCAAGTTCAACCGGGCGACCCAGGCGCGCCGGCAGCCCGGCTCCAGCTTCAAGCCGTTTGTCTATTCCGCAGCCCTGACCCACGGATTCACGCCGGCAACCCTGGTCAACGACGCGCCCGTCGTATTCGAGAGCGAAGCCCTGGAACGGGTCTGGAGACCCGAGAACTACAGCCAGCAATTCTACGGGCCGACCCGACTCCGCGAAGGGATGGTCAATTCGCGCAACCTGGTCTCCATCCGGGTCCTCAGGGACGTCGGCGTGGACTACGTGTGGGAATACGTGACCCGTTTCGGTTTCGATCCGGAGGAGCTCCCGCGGGATCTTTCGATGGCGCTGGGCAGCGGGGCCGTCTACCCGATCACGATGGCGCGAGCCTATTCGATCCTCGCCAATGGCGGCTATTTCATCGAACCCTACTTCATCGAGCGCATCGTGAACGGGTCCGGGGAAACGATTTACCGCGCCGACCCGATGATCGCCTGCAAGACCTGCGAGGATCAGGCGGAGAGCGAGCCACAGCCGATGCCCGTGTCCGATCCGGCCGGCCAGGAGACCCTGCAGCTCTCCGCGGTCCCCGAAGAACCGGAAATCAACGCCGCCCCGCGGATCATGGACGAGGCCACCAACTTCATGATCAATTCTCTCCTGCAGGACGTCGTCCGGCGGGGTACCGGCAAGCGCGCGCTGGAACTCGGCAGGGGTGACCTGGCCGGCAAGACCGGAACCACCAATGACCAGCGGGATGCCTGGTTCTCGGGCTTCAATGGTGCGGTGGCCACCTCCGCCTGGGTGGGGTTTGATACGCCCCGCCCGCTGGGGCGCGGAGAAGTAGGCGGACGGGCCGCCCTG
>JAWVZU010000115.1:0-11689 GCA_033722075.1 Lysobacterales bacterium | reverse complement strand
CGACCTTTCAGCACCTTCCGGCAACCGTTTCGTCAGCTAATGCAACAGGGTTTTGCAGCGATTGCCCGTTGGTGTTTCGGAAAGCGTCAACCGTTATGCATCGAGATGCCGAACCAATAACAAAAAGGCATGAAAAACAATGACTTTTGGACCTTTTCGTTGCCTGGGAAGGTCGGTCTTCCGCCGAATCCATTCGATCCGCGAAACGGTGTTCGACGGTTATTGCAAAATCAGTGGGAGGCGCTTGCAGCACGCGGACCAGCGTCACCAATGCGCTCGTAAGCGGGCGCAGGTTCAAGCTAGAATCTGTCGCACCGACCCGACGGAGTTCTGGACGCCCATGATGGAACCGCAGGCGAGCCCGGTTTCCCCTGATCAAACCCCAAATCCCTCGGCCCATACGATCGTCTTCGGCAACGAGAAGGGCGGCACCGGCAAGTCCACCCTGGCCATGCACGTCGTGGTCTGCCTCCTGGACCAGGGTCGGCGCGTCGGAGTGATCGACCTGGACTCGCGCCAGCGGAGCATCAGCCGCTTTCTGGAAAACCGCCGCGCCTACCTTGACCGCACCGGACTGGCGCTGGTCGAACCGGTTTCAGTCACGGTGCAGCGCTCCGAGGCGCACGACACGCGGGCCGGCAGGCGCGAGGAACAACAGGCTCTGCAGGCCGCGCTGGACCGCTTGCGCGGGCATGTCGACTTGGTCGTCATCGACTGTCCCGGCTCCCATACCTACCTGTCGCAGCTGGCCCATGCGCTGGCCGATACGCTGGTCACGCCCATGAACGACAGTTTCATCGATCTCGACCTGCTGGGGCAGGTGAATCCCGACAATTGGCAGGTCGAGCGCTTGAGCCATTACGCGGAGATGGTCTGGGAGAGCCGCAAGTTCCGCTCCGCCAGCGAATTGCCCCCGATGGACTGGGTGGTCACCCGGAATCGTCTGGCAACCCTGGATTCGATCAACAACCGGCGCGTGGACTCGGCGCTGGAAGCGCTCCAGAAGCGGATCATGTTCCGCTACGTGCCGGGCCTGTCGGAGCGGGTGACCTACAAGGAACTGTTTCCGAAGGGCCTGACCATGATGGACCTCGGCAACGTACCCGAATCCGGCAAGCTCACCCTCCCCCAGGTCGCCGCGCGCAACGAAGTCCGCAACCTGGTCGCCGCGCTGAATCTGCCCGAGCGCTAAGGAGGCACACGCCCTGCTTCGGGGGTTTCGTCGGGTTGAGGATCGGCCTGGTCCGGTGGTCTGATTCCATGCTGCTTGAGGCGCAGTTCGACACGCCGAACCAGTTTCCGCGTCTCATGCTCCCGGCGGGCCAGTCGTTCGGCCTCCCGGCGGGTCGCCGCGAGTTCGGCCCGCAGCCGGGCCAGTTCGGCTGCCAGTTCCTTGTCCGTCAAGCGCGGATCGTCCCCGCCGGCGGCAAGAAGCGATACGACGATGGTGACGGCGAGTCCGGGCATAGGCCAAGAAACTAGGCACTTCGTTCCGCGAATTCTGTGACCTGTACCCCATTGTCAGCGGGTGGGCCCGCTCAGGGTGCCAATTCTTCGGGGAGTTCCACCCCTTCGCGCTCGTTGTCCCAGAGCACGCTCATCACCCACCAGCGCGTGCCGTCGTGGTAGCACTGGATCGAGTTGATGCCGCGACGACGCATCGTGGGGTCGTCGGACTGGAGTTCGTAGGCGCTGAACACGTGGGCGATGTTGCCGAAGCGCCGGATCTCGCGGCCGATCTCGACCTCGTGGACGGCCGTCCTCTCGAACAGCTCGGCGGTGCTCTCGATGTAGTCATCCACGGTCATGACCTGGATCCAGGGTTGGCCATCTTCGTCCACGCCGGTGCGCATCAGCCGTGCGGTGGGATGCAGCAGTGCCCGCTCGCGGTCCCAGTCGCGGGGCTCACCCGCGGCGCCGGATATGGTCTCGTAGAGCGCATTGACGATGGCGGTCAGCGATCGGGTCTCGGGGTTCATGCGAGTTGCTCTCTCAGCTGGCTGCGGTAACGGCGGCTGATCGGGACGACGGCGCCGGTTTCCAGGCGCGCTTCGGCGTCGCCGGTATCGAAGGGACTGATCTCGGCAATCCGGTCCATGTTGACGATCGCCGAGCGATGCACGCGAACAAAACCGGCATCGGTAAGGCGTGCCTCGATGTTGGTCATCGTTTCCCGCAAGGGATAGAGCCGTTGGCCGACGTGCAGGTTGACGTAGTTGCCGGCGGCCTCGATCCAGTCGATGTCGTTGACCTTAACCAGGAATTCCCGGCCCAGCTTCTTGACCAGGAACCGGTCGACAACCGGCTCGGGCGGTGCTTCCTCCCGGCCCTCGGCGAGAAACTGCGCTTCACCCTGGAGGCGGAGCAGGATGAACCGGTACAGGTAGATCAGGGCCAGCAGCAGCAGATAGGTCCGGAAATCCTTCAGGTACTCGTAGAAGAGCTCTACCGGCCAGGGCCCGAAGTCGTAGCTTCCCCCCACCGCGGCATAGACCAGCTTGCGAATCGCGACCATGCCGACGACGTGCGCAACGGAGAACGGCACGGTGAACAGGAGATGGGCCAGTACACCGCGTCGCCAGCGGTCCAGGCGCAGGGGAAAGGCCCGGTCAAAAGCCAGCAACAGGGGAATCAGGAGGCCGAACATCAGCCCGCTGGAACCCTCCCAGACAATGATCTCCCATACGCGGACATCCAGGTCGACCCGTTCGATGTCGAACACGATCACCCAGACGTTGGCAATCCACTGGATCATGAAGAACCCGACCCACAGCAGGATCTCGTAACGGCGCCGGTGGTCGAGGTAATGTTGGAGCGTGCTCGGTTGCAAGGACGTCGCGTGTTTGTGCCCGAGGAGAAGCATACCCGAGCAACGCCTTGGAACGGACCGTGTGCGATCATGCACGGCGTTATGACCTACAAAGGCGAGGCCATGAACTTTCGTGCCGGATCGATCCTGCTCTCCCTGTTGTTACTGCCTCCGACCGTCTTTGCCGCGGACGATCCGGAGAACCTGCTTGATGCGGTTGGTGCTGGCGACATCGAGCAGGCCCGCCGAGAACTGGCCGGGGGCGTGCCCTCCGAAGGGACACAGGCGCGCTGCCTGATCACCGCGGTGAATCGCAAGGACCGCGCGATGATCGAGGCGCTGCTGGCGGCCGGCTTCGAGGTCGACGCCCGCGGCGACGATCCGAATCGTTCCACCGCGACCATGTATGCGGCCTATACCGACCAGCCCGAACTGCTCGAAGTGCTCGAGAGCGCAGGGGCGGACCTGGATCTGCCCGATGCAATCGGTGATCCGGCAATCAACTGGGCCGTTTTTGCCGGAAGCCGCGCCGCCGTCGAGTGGCTGGTCGCCCGCGCCGTGCGACTGGACCAGGTCGGGCACGGCAATGCGGTTCAAATTGCCAAACGTCGAGGATTCACCGATCTCACGGAGATGCTCTGTCGACGCAGCGGCTGCAATGACGCCGTTCCAGCGCCCGTGGCCGCGCTGGCCGAGGCCATCGACGAAGACGACGCCGAACGCTTCAACGCGCAGTTCCGACCGGGCCTCGCATCGTCGCTGGACGAGACCGGTCGCCCGCTCCTCCATCGCGCGGCACGGCTTGGGCGAACTGCCATGGTCCGGACCATGCTCGAAGCCGAAGCGGATCCCAACCTCCGTGACGACATCGGGTTCACCCCACTGATGGAGGCGGCCCGGGAAGGCCATGCGGACCTGGTCGAGTTGCTGTTGGCTGCGGGAGGAAGTGCGGTAGCGAGGGCGCACGCCTCGGCATTGGAGTTCAGCGTGCTCCACCTGGCCGCGATCGGGGGTGACCCGGCCATCGTCCGGCGCATGGTCGCAGCGGGCGCAGCTCTCGATGCTCAGGATACGGATGGCAGCACAGCGCTGCTCTGGGCCGTGGGCGAGGGTCGGCAGGAGGCGGTTGCCGAGCTGCTGGAATTGGGAGCCGATCCGGACATCGCCAATCGCTACGGTTATGCACCGGCGGCGTTGATGTCACAATGACCTGGCCCTTCAACCGGACGGATCACCATGCGAACGTTTTTTCCTGCCTTTCTCTGGGTACTCGGCTTCTGCGCGGTTGCGGCCGATTTCGAGCCGGTCCCGGCGCCGGCCTGGACGGCCGAGGCCAGCGATGGCACGACCGTCGAGTTTCCCGGCGAGGCGGATCGGCCGCGGATTCTCCTCTTCTGGGCCACCTGGTGTCCCTACTGCAAGAAGCTGATGCCGCATCTTCAGAGCATCGTCGACGAGTACGGTGATGCGATCTCGGTGATCTCGGTCAGCGTGTTCGAAGAAGACGACGGCGATCCGGCCGGCGACCTGGAGGACTTCGGCTACCAGTTCGGACTGATCAAGCAGGGTGAATCCATCGCCGAGCAGTACGGGGTGAAAGGTACGCCCGGCCTGTTCCTGGTGGATGAGCAGGGCATGATCCGCTGGCATCTGGGGCTGGCCATGCAGGATGAGGCCCGCATGGCGGGTTTGTCGAAGCACTGGGAGCGGGCGAGCCGGCGGGCGCCTTTCTGGGCGGCGGAGCTGCGCAAGGCGCTGGACATCGTGCTCGCGCACTAGCCCGAATATTGCACCAATTTTGCTCCATGGCCAAGATTCTCCTTATATATCAACCGATTGGAAGGGTTCTTCGGGGCGGGACGAAGGTACAATTTGATCCGCGGCCGGTTTCTCGCCTCATCTCGCGAGTCATATCGTCCGATCCCCCTCAAACCGTGGAATAACCACGCTTTCTCGGACGATCGGCCAATCTGACGGCGCGAGCTGAACCGACAAATCCGGAAATCGGTACAACATTCGGGCTACGGCGGACCGCCCAGGAGCTCGATCTTGCCGTTGGAATCCATGCGACGCACCCGCACCGCGTCCGACCAGGGCAGGCGGTTGTATTCCAGGAGGTAGACATAGGAACCCTCCACCTGCACCCCGGTGATGGTCCAGCCGAGGTCGGAATTCAGCACCGTCACCGGTCTGCGGCTGTCGCGATCGAAGCGGATGACGTGACGCTCGTCGATGTCGGCGACGAACACATCGCCGTTGAAGGCCAGTGACAGCCCGAGCAGCGGTGAGCGGCGATCGGTCACCAGGGGAAAGCCGGCGTCGGTCCCGAGCAGCGTCGTTACCCTCCCCTGGCCGGTGATCGCGCGCAGCTGCCCGCCGCTGGTCAGCAGGAGCCCGCCCTGGCCGTTGGAAATCACCGCACCGAAAGCGCCAAAGCGCGCTTCGCGAAGCGGCCCGTCCACCGATCCGAAGGCGCCGCCCCCGACCACCTCGGTCTTGCCGTCGGGGCTTAACCGAAGCACCTGCGCCTGGCCCTTGTGCAGATCGGAGACCGGGAGCAGGCGTGCACCGTCATCCGTCGTCATGCCGAAGTGGGCGGCCGCCTCGAAAGCCGGGAGGGATCTGCGCTCGCCCTCGGGCGTCACCAGCCAGTAGGCGGTATGAAAAATGCCCTGGTCATCGACCCCGCTGTGGTCGCCGATCAGGTTCTCTTCGTCGTCCAAGTAAAGTGCGTGGGCATGCACGTCGCTCACCCAGCGCTCGGCGACGCGGGTGTCCCCGAGAACCCAGACATGATCCAGGTCGGTGAAGTAGACGCGCCCGTCCAGCGTGACCTGCAGGCCCCAGCCCGGATGAGCGCAGGCGACGGAAGCAGCCGCCAGCAGCAGAAGACCGGGGATAAACCGCAGAAACTTGCCGGGCATTGAGCGCATGGGAGATCCTTTTCGGGACAGTTCACCGTTGCGCCTGCCGCGCGTCAACCCCATCTGATCACAGACAGGATAAAGTGACGGCGGGTATCACCGCCCGGGAGCTTCCATGCTTGCAGCCTGCAACAAGCTGAATCGCCACGCGCTCTACTGGATCGGCATCGTCGTCATTGGCCTCGCCATGGAGGGCGTAGCGCTCTATTACCAGTACGGGCTGAACTATGGGCCGTGCATCCTGTGCGTGCATGTTCGCGCCTGGGTACTGGCCATCGTGCTGGTTGCGGCCGTCGGACTGTTCTTTCGACGCCACCGGTTGAGCAACGGAATCGCCCATGGCCTGATGCTTGCCCTGGCGGTGGGCCTGTTGCTGACCAGCTGGGAAACCCTGGCCATCGAACGCGGCTGGACCGAGGCGGCCTGCGAGATGAAAGACGAGTTTCCCGCCTGGCTTCCGCTCCACACCTGGTTCCCGTCGACCTTCCAAGCCTGGGAGCTGTGCGGCTACACCCCGGAACTGCTCTTCGGGATCACCATGGCGGAAGGGTTGGTCGTCATCGCCGCGGTCGCGATCCTGTTCCTGCTGTTGCAGCTGGTGGCGCTGGTGACTCATCGGCATACGCCACACGAGACGCCGCCCGAAACAGGGTGACGCTTCACCGTCCAACCCCGTATTCCGCCATTCGTCCCAACCCGTCCGCACTACGACACTCTGCGGTGTTCACGCCCGGCGAGCCGGCGCATCCTGAGCCCATCGCTACCGGAGTACGGACACCATGCACGAATCCCAGCCCGGCGGTCGCCGCCACGATATCGACGCCCTGCGCGTCTTTGCCTTCGGCCTGCTGATCCTCTACCACGTGGGCATGTTCTACGTGCCTTGGGACTGGCACGTCAAAAGCGCCCACCAGAGCGAGGCACTGGAAACGCTCATGCTCCTGGTGAACCAGTGGCGCATGCCGCTGCTGTTCATGGTCTCCGGACTGGCGGTCCACTTCCTCTGGGGAAAGACCTCGTCCGGTGAGTTCGCCTGGCGGCGGATTACCCGTCTGGGGGTGCCGCTGTTGTTCGGCATGGCGGTGATCGTCCCACCGCAGGCCTATTTCCAGGCGCTGCAGAACGGTTCGTTCAGCGGCGGGTACGGCGAGTTCCTGTTGCGCTACTTCACCTTTCAGCCCTGGCCCGACGACGCCTTCGACGGGTCCGACATCGGGATCACCTGGAACCACCTCTGGTATCTGCCCTATCTGCTCTTCTAT
The DNA here is from genome assembly GCA_033722075.1 of Lysobacterales bacterium. Classification (GTDB taxonomy): domain Bacteria; phylum Pseudomonadota; class Gammaproteobacteria; order Xanthomonadales; family SZUA-38; genus JAWVZU01. The sequence continues at coordinate 4,694 of JAWVZU010000115.1, read as the reverse complement.
ACGCTGGCAGCGATTCCTTTGATCGCGTTCTTCGAAGGCCGCGGGCGGTTGATCCGTGAGCGGATGCTTTCCCTGCGAAGCACCTGGCTGGTCCTGGCGCCGCTTCTTCCCCTGATGCTCTGGGGTGCAGCAGTGTACCCGCGCTTTCCCTACATCTCGCACGCCCTGTTGGATGACTGGTATGCGCATGCCATGTACTTCACCTTCTTCTTCTATGGCTACCTGATCGGGCGGAATCGCGGGATCTGGGCCGAGCTGGCCCGGATCCGCCGGGTCACGCTTGCCCTGGCGATTGGCTCTTTCGCCCTGTTCCTGGGCGCCAATGAAATCTATCCGCCGGAGCCGAACGCGGCGGAAACCGGCGGCCTGCTGCTGGTGGTGTATGCCAACCGCTGGCTGTGGTTGCTCGCCGTTCTCGGCTGGGGACACGCGTTGCTGAACCGGCCGATGCGCTGGCTGACCTACGCCACGGAAGCGGTGTACCCCTGGTACGTGCTGCACCAGACGATCACGGTCACCGCCGGTTACTACCTCGCCAGGTTGTCCCTCGGGCCGATCGTTGAACCGGTGCTGCTGATTGCGGCAACACTCCTGGGCTGCCTTCTGATCCACGAATTCGTCATTCGGCGCAGCGACCTGCTGCGACCGCTATTCGGCCTCAAGCCGAGGACCGAGTCGCCGGTGTGTGACCCGGTTCCCGTCAAGCCGCTTTCGGCCGCGGGGACAGGCTCTCCGCGCTGAAGCGAAAACCGCCATGTCCGATCCGGTTCCGGGCGGAATAACGTGACGAACTTGGCAAACGGTGAACCCAGATGCGGCATAATCGACGCCATGAAACTACGATCCTGTCTACTTGCCGCAACAACGACCGCTCTGCTGCTCGCCGGGGGCTGCGCCAGCAAACCGCCCGCCCTGCTGACCACGCCCGCACCGGCCTGGGAAGTCGATTTTCAGCATCCGATCTCCTATCACAAGTCCATGGGCGATGACCTGCTGATCGTCGGAACCACCCGCCATCTGCAAGCCCTGGATCCGCGCACCGGTGAACGCCTCTGGCGCTTGCGCAACGTCAACACCAACGCCCGCGATGTCTATCGGGTCGCAGACGAGGCCTACCTGCTGGTCAACGATGCCGCCGGGGGGGCTTTCGACGACGCAGGCACCCACGTCGTCGCCGTGGCCCGCGCCGACGGTGCGCTCTACTGGGAGGCGCCGGTGGTCAATGGCCGCGTTCTTCATTCCACGGTCGACCTGGCCGGCCAGCGTCTCTACGCGGTGACGGTCCGCCGCCCACACGGAGACGACAGTGGACTGCTCAGCGACGTCCTGCCCGCGAAGGGTCTCTTTTCCGGGTTCCAGCGGGAGCCCGAACTGGTCGCCATTGACCTGATCGAGGGCCGGCTGCTCTGGCAACGGGCGTTTGGAGAGGAGGTGGAGATGCGGCCATCTCTTCGCCCTGGCGTCGGTGGTGCCGGGGCCCGGGCGAAAGCGCGTCCGTTCGACCTGGGTCTTTATCACCCGCCGTTCCTCGTCGAAGACCAGGTGTGTGTGACCTACGCGGGCGTCCACTGTTACCGGAGCGAGGACGGTGTGCCGACCTGGTCCGACGAGTTCGACGTCATCGACGATGACCTGGCCTTGTCCTACCCGGCGCCGATCGTGAACCCCGGCTTGCTGATCGCGGGGGATACGGAGCAACTGCGAGCCTACCGGCCCGGCACCGGCGAGCCTTTGTGGCGCAGCGACGATCTGGGGCGCATGCCGCAGCTGCTGGACGGCGGAAACCTCCTCATCGCCCGTATCGGCGGGCGCTATTTCGACCTCGAGGACGAGGAATGGCAGGCGCGCGGACGCTTCGGCGTTGCGGCGGTCAACAAACGCAACGGGAACATCCTTTGGGAATACGATCGGGTTCGTCGGTCCATCACCAATTTGCAGCCGGTCGATGCCTATCTCTGGTTTGCCGACGATGAGCACCTGTTTGCCCTGGACCGGCTGGATGGCAGCGTCGCCAAGCGGGTCCCGCACAAGCTGGGTGAACCGCCCCTCTATGCAGTCCTGAACCGGACTCGCCAGATCGTTCTGATCTCGGAATACGAGATCGGCGGCTACGATCTCGAGACTGGGACGCTGCGCTGGTACGAGGCCTATCCGCCGCCGGGGCCGGGTGTCTGGAAGCGGCTGGCGGCGGCGCTCATGACGGCGTCCGGCGCAGTATTCAAGCTGGGTTCCAATATCGTCGCCTACGGCAACATCAGTGGTCTCGACCATGAGTCGGTCATCGAGGACGCCACCGGCTATGTCGGCAAGAAACTGAGGAGTGCGGGTGAAGAACTGGGCGCCGTGCGCGGGTTCGCCAACCTCAGCGGCGATACGCAGTATTTCCTGACCCGGCCGCGCGGCATGGACGACGTGGTGCTCGCCGCGGTGGACATCCAGTCCGGAAAGACCCGGGAGCTGACGCTGTTGCCGTCCCAGGCGCCCAACCTCGTGATCGACGAGATCAACGGACTGATTTTCCAGGCGGACAACACGCGGCTGGTCGCGGTGCCGCTTTCCCGTTAACCCAGTGGGGAAATCAAACGCCTGGTGGCTAAGGCTGGGAGCCATTTCTAGCCGCGATGCATCAGCTCTGGCGGCGGTGCATCCCAGTTGACCGGCCCGACCTCGAAGCTGTACACCAGCCTCGCCAATACTTTCTGCCAGGCCCGGTCGAAGTAGTCGCGGACCTCTTGCCACTGCGGGCCGTCTCCCCAGCCGTGGTGGCGGAGGCTGATACGGGTGCCGCCTTCGCTGGGGGCGAGCCGCACTTCGACCATGGTTCGCTGTCCCCGCTGATGTGGCCATTGCGGCGGGGCGTCCCAGTCGAATGCCAGCCGCCTTGGCGCTTCGACCGCCATCAAACGGGTCCCTTCGGCACCCCGCAGGCCGGGCTCGTTTTCGGGAAAGAACAGGATCTCGAAGTCGCCACCGACGCGCAGGTCGAGGTTGACCGAGCGGGCGAAGAACCGGGTGAGCCCCTCCGCGGTCGTCCAGCGCGACCAGACTGCCTCGAGGGACGCGGGAACGACGACGTGGTGTTCGATGACGTCCGGGGTTGATGGCGCCCCGGCGGCGATCGCGGTCAAAAGGATCCCCAGCGGGTTCATGACGCATCTCCCCCCGCCACTGGAAGGGGCTCACCCGTCTCCAGCAGCGACTTGAGGCTGCTGATGATCGCACTCCAGCCCTCCCGGATCTGCTCATAGACCCGGCTGCCCTCTTCAAACCGGTCGTGGCAAATGCTGAGCCGGCAGGCCGCCGCGTGAGCTTCGATCTCGAAGGTGACCCGGGATGGCGGTTCGTCAGCCAGTTCCGGCGAATAGAGCGGTCGCCAGCTGATGACCAGGCGATGCGGCGGGTCGCATTCGAGCACTTCGCCCTCGACCGCTTTCGTGCCGTCCTCCATGGAATAGACCACGGGTGAGCCGACCTGCCAGTCGGACGCGACCCGGGTCCGATGAAAATAACGCCGGGTAAACTCGGGGGACGTGAGCGCCTCCCAGACCCGATCGGGGGTCGCACGGATGAAGGTCTCATAGATGTAAACGGGATTGCTCATGGCTGAATTGCCTCCCTCCAGGGCGGTCTTCAGGGAAACGATGGCCTCCAGGTGACGAGCCTGGAACTTGTGTATCCAGCGGGTGGCAATCGACTGGATGGGCACAGGATTCAGGAAATGCCTTTTCTCCCGACCCGCCCAGAGCACTGACAGGAGTCCCGCATCTTCCAGGACCCGCAGGTGCTTGGTGATCGCCTGCCGCGACGCAGCCAGTCCCTGGCACAGCTCGGTCAGCGATTGGCCGTTTGCCGCAAAGAGCCGGTCGAGCAGTTCTCGCCGGGTGGGATCGGCCATCGCTTTGAAAACCGGATCATCCACGCGGCGAAGATTAAGCAACCAAAAGGTTGCATGTCAATCCGCAACCAACCGATGAGCAATTCCGGCAACCGGTTATCAGGAAACCCGGGCCGCTGCGACCAGGGCCCGGAAAAGGCGTCGCTGGACCCGCATCCAGGGCAGATATTCGGGATGCCACTGGACGCCGACCCGGAAGCATCCGGAAATCTGCTCGATGGCCTGAACGATGCCATCCAGGTCCCGACCGACGATGCGGAAGCCCTCACCGACTTCGTCGACCGCCTGGTGGTGCAGGCTGTTGACCTTGAAGGTCTCGGTCCCTGTGATGGCTGCCAGGCGACTGTCGTTTTCGACCTTGACCGTCTTGTACGGCAGCAGGTGCGGCCGGCGGGAAGTGATCTTTCGCAGGTGGTTGATGTCCGAATGGAGGTTTCCGCCGGCTTCCACGTTGAGCAGCTGGGCACCCCGACAGATGCCCAGTACCGGCAGTTCTCGTTCCTCGGCAAGCTCCAGCGCTCGCAGCTCGTGCTCGTCCCGTTCCGGGTCCACCCGCGCCCGGACCTCGTCTTCGCCATAAAGTGCCGGGCTCAGATCATTGCCGCCGCTGATGATCACTGCGGCAAGCGAGACCGCTTCGAGGTCGCTTCCCGGCGGGAGATAAAGCGGTCGGCCACCGGCCCTTCGAACCTGCCAGGCGATCGCCCATCGGGCCCAGTTGAGCGTCTTGTGGGGACCGGTAACGCCGATCAGAGGTCGTTGAGACATTCGTCCTCGATATATTGGACCCAGTCTTCGG
>JAWVZU010000114.1:0-11702 GCA_033722075.1 Lysobacterales bacterium | reverse complement strand
GATCGGCCTGATTCTCCATCTGGACGGCCCGCAACCGGCAGTCGAGGCATGCCTCGCCATGTACGACCTGGATGAGCTGCCGGATTCCGCCGATGCCTGGCCCATCGAAGATGTCGGTACCATCGTCCAGAATGACTGGGATGCGAATTGCATCCTGGCCCTTCGCAACAGCGGTCTGGAGGTAGCGGCCGGCCAGCTTGCCGAAGCCGAACTCGACGTGCTCTCGAGTGCTGGCACCCAGTGGCCGCGGCTTTTTACGGCCAGTTTGCGCGCCAACATCCACGACGTAATGGGCAACCGCGACGCCTGGCTCGAGGAAGCGCGATGGTTGGCTGACACCGGGTGGCCCGGTTGGCGTGGCGCGCCGCCAACGACTCTCGAATTCAATGGCGTCCAGATTGACGAATACGATCGAGATCCCGAAGTCCAAGCCGTCGTGGATCAGACCCGTGCCAATGCGATCGAGGTTCGAAAGGCATTGGCTGAAGATGGATTGGCGACGCTTCCCTCCGACGTGAACTAGATCGGGCTCACCAGCCGCACTCCCGACCTTCGTTCTGCTCGTCCAGCCATTCCTGCAGCGGCGCGAAGTAATCGATGATCGCCGAGGCGTCCATCTGCTCGTTGCCGGTCAGCTTGGCCAAAGCCTCGGGCCAGGGCTTGGACGAACCCATCTCCAGCATTTCGATCAGGTTCTTGCCGGCCTCCTCGCTCTCGTAGATGGAGCATCGGTGCAGCGGGCCCTCGTAGCCCGCCATCGCGCACAGCGATCGGTGGAACTGGAACTGCAGGATGTGCGCCAGGAAGTAGCGGGAGTAGGGCGTGTTACCGGGAATGTGGTACTTGGCGCCCGGGTCGAAGAAATCCTCGCCACGGTCGTTGGGCGGGGCGATGCCCTGATACTGGGTGCGCAGTGCCCACCAGTCGGCGTTGTATTCCTCCGGCGGGGTTGATCCGTCAAATACGCCCCAGCGCCACTTGTCGACCAGCAGGCCGAAGGGCAGGAAGGCGATCTTGTCCAGCGCCTGGCGAAGCAGCAGGCCGATATCCGCATCGGCCGGCGGCACCGTGTCGATCAGCCCGACGCGCTTGAGATAGTCCGGCGTGACCGACAAGGCGACCGTGTCGCCAATGGCCTCGTGGAAGCCGTCGTTGGCGCTTTCCTGGTAGAGCAGCGGCTGCTGGTTGTAGGCGCGCTGGTAGAAGTTGTGGCCCAGTTCGTGGTGGATCGTCGAGAAGTCCTCGGCAGTCTTGCGGATGCACATCTTGATCCGCAGGTCGTCCTCGTAGTCCATGCTCCAGGCGCTGGCGTGGCAGACCACGTCACGGTCCGCGGGCTTGGTGAACAGAGAGCGCTCCCAGAACGTCTCGGGCAGCGGTTCGAAGCCCAGCGATGTGAAGAACGCTTCGCCCCGACGGACCATGTCGACTTCCGACCAGCCGATGTTCTCGAGCCGCTCATCCAGGTCATAGCCCAGGTCGACGTCGCCCGGTGCGACCAGTTCATAGATGTTGCCCCATTGCTGGGCCCACATGTTGCCCAGCAGGTGGGCGGGAATGGGCTGGTCCTGGGGCACGACGTCTTCACCATAGTGCTCCCCCAGGCGGGCCCGGACGTGGCAGTGCAGGGCGTCGTAGAGCGGTTCGACCTGGCCCCAGAGCCGATCCATCTCCGTGGCAAAGTCGTCCGCGGGCATGTCGTACTTCGAGCGCCACATGGTGCCCAGATCCGGGTAGCCGAGTTCGGCTGCGCCCTGGTTGGCGATCTCGACCATGCGCACGTACTTTTCCTTCATCGGCGGAGAGACCGTTCGCCAGCCGGTCCAGATCTCCTCCAGCAATTCCGGGTCCCGCTCGTTGGCCAGCAGCGGCGTCATGTCGTTCAGGCTCCAGCATTCGTCGCTGCCTTCGCGGCAGTATTCGCCCTGGCCGTACATGGCCTCGAGCTCGCTGGTGATCTTGGAGAGTTCGGCGGTCAAAGCGCTGTCGCGGGGTGCCGGCAGGGTCAGGGCCAGCTTCAGCTTGTCGAGCTTGCGGCGGGTGTCGTAGTCCAGCTCGAGGTCGTTGAAGCGGGCCGCCTCGTTGGCAAGTTCGACGGTCGCCGCGGTCAGCTTCTCGTTGGCGCGCGCCGCGATAGCCTGCGTATCCACGGTGATGAAGTTGGCCTGCACCCACTGCGTCTGGGCGGCCTCGATGGCCAGCTCACGCAGCCGGTCCTGCGCATCCTCGACGAACTGTTGCGCTTCGGCGGCGGTCGGTGCCGACGCAGCCGGCGTGGCTTTCGCAGACGTGGTCGGCGCATCCGGGGCGGGCTGGCAGGCGGCCAGCATCCCGGCGGCCGCCAGGGCGAACACGATGAGTCGAATCTTCGGCATCCCTCAAATCCTCGAAACTGCAAACCCTTGAGTATACGCATGCGGCCTGCCCTTGAAACCGAACTCCGGAATTTCGGCAACTATTTCCAAGCATTCCGGGGCGGGCGGCCGTTAGAATAGGGCCCGTGCATCGGAATACGCCCATACTGTCCGAGACCGCCGACGGTTCCGTCACGTCGTACAAGATGGAATGCTGGCAACCCACCGGCAGCTTCAAGATCCGGGGCATCGGCAACCTCTGCCGTAAAGCCCATGCGCGTGGTGCAACCGGCCTGGTGAGTTCGTCCGGGGGCAATGCCGGCATGGCTGCGGCTTACGCTGCCCGCGAGCTGGGCATGGACGCGCGAATCGTCGTCCCCAAAACAACGGCGGAGTTTGTCCGCCACCGCCTGGTTGCGCTCGGCGCACAGGTGGAGGCCCACGGCGACGTCTGGGATCAGGCCGATGAACGAGCCCGGCGCTACTGCGAGGATGACGGGGCGGCCTATGTGCCCCCCTTTGATCACCCCGACATCTGGGCGGGTCATGCAACCCTCGTTGCCGAGTGCGCAGAGGCGATGGAGCCACCCGACGAGGTCATCCTGAGCGTCGGGGGCGGCGGACTTCTCTGTGGCGTGCTGCAAGGCATGCATGACGCGGGGTGGGACACGATACCGCTGGTTGCGGTGGAAACGGCCGGTGCGGCGTCGCTGGCCGCGGCCATGGCTGCGGACGAAGTAGTGGATATATGCGAGATTGCCTCCATTGCCAAGACGCTCGGCGCGCGCCGCGTCGCCGAGGAGGCCCTGGCCTGGACGCACCGGCACCCGGTGATCAGTGAGCTGGTTGGCGATCGGGAGGCAGTCGAGGCCTGCCTCGAGTTCGCCAATCGTCAGCGGGTGCTGGTCGAACCCGCGTGTGGCGCAGCGCTGGCGGTCGCTTCCCGGCGCCGGCAGGCGAGCAGGAACGCGCTCGTGGTGGTCTGCGGTGGCTCGGGCGTGAATCTCGATCAGTTGAACCGTTGGCGGGCACAATTCGGACTGGATTGGAACCAAGGTCTATGACGCTAACCCGACTGTCGCTCAGTAACCCCGTCGCTGTCGCGGTGGGATGTATCCTGGTGGTCATCTTCGGCCTGATCAGCCTGACGCGCCTGCCGATCCAGATGGCGCCGGAGGTCGAGCGACCGATCATCTCCATCAATACGGGCTGGCGTGCCGCGGCCCCGCAGGAGGTCGAATCGGAGATCGTCGAGCCCCAGGAGGACGTCCTGCGCGGACTGCCCGGCGTCCGCAAGATGACCGCGACGGCGTCGCGCGGGAACGGGAGCATCCAGCTCGAGTTCGACATCGACACGGACATGAGCCGGGCGCTCATCGAGGTCATGAACCGGCTCAACCAGGTGCCGCGCTATCCGGTGGATGTCACCGAGCCGACCATCCGCGTAGGCGGTGACCGGTTCGGCAACGTGATTGCCTGGTTTTCCCTGCGCCCGACAGCCGACAACCCAAGACCGATCGCCGAGTACCAGGATTTCGTGGATGAAGTGGTCCGCACCCGCCTGGAGCGGGTCCCGGGCGTCTCCCAGTCCAACGCCTTCGGGGGACGGCCCTACGAGGTTCGCATCACTTTCGACCCGTTTCGCGCGGCCAATCTGGGAATCGACCTCACCAGCGTTTCCTCCAACCTGGGGTCCAACGAGGATGTGTCGGCCGGTTTCAACGAGGTCGGCCGTCGCCAGTACACGCTGCGTTTCTCGGGCAAGTATGACGTGTCGGATCTCGGGGAACTCGTACTCGAATGGCGTGAGGGCAGGCCCGTAAAGCTCAAGGATATTGCCCAGGTCGAGCTGAAGATGCGCGACAAGGCGGGGGTGATCATCCAGAACGGTGGCCCGTCCATCGCCATCAATGTGGTTCCGGAAACCGGCGTCAACGTTCTGGAGGTCATGGCCGGGATCAAGGCACGGGTTGCGGAACTGGAGCGTGACTACCTGGAACCGGCCGGGCTGGAAATCCAGCAGGCCTATGATGAGACCGTCTACATCGAGCAGTCCATCGCCATGGTCCGCAACAACCTGCTCCTGGGCATGTCGCTGGCGGTGGTGGTGCTCTGGTGGTTCCTGCGCAAGTTCCGGGCGACGGCCATGGTCGCGCTGGCGATTCCACTTTGCATGTGCGCCGCGTTCATCCTGCTCGATGCGACCGGCCATACGCTGAACATCATCTCGCTGGCCGGGCTGGCCTTTGCGACCGGCATGGTCCTGGACGCGGCGATCGTCGTCCTGGAGAACATCGTTCGACAGCGGGAAGAAGGCCGCGAATCGAAGGAGGCGGCAGACCGCGGCACCATGCAGGTGTGGGGCGCCTTGCTGGCCTCGACGGTCACGACGGTGGCGATCTTCATGCCGGTGGTATTCCTCAAGGATGAGGCCGGCCAACTCTTTGGAGATCTCGCCATCACCATCGCGGTCGCCGTCGTCGCATCGCTGATCGTGGCTATAACGGTGCTGCCCACGGCGGCATCGGTCTGGTTGAAAGGGGGCAAGCTCGAGGACGTCCATGGACACTGGTGGCGGCCGGTGACCAACAAGATCATGGCGCTCACGGACACCCCCCGGCGTCGGTTTGCCTGGATCGCCAGCCTGACGACGCTCCCGATCGTCGCCATGCTGGTGCTGGTCCCACCGGCCGACTATTTGCCGGAGGGGAAACGCAGCTTTGTCTTCGGATTTCTGGTCACCCCGCCGGGCATCGGCGTGGAAACCGCCGAAGAGGAGATGATTCGGGTGATCGCGGATCGCTTCGAACCGTATCTTTCGGGTGAAAAATCGCCCCAGATCCGGAATTACTTCCTGGGATTCTTCGGTGGCGGTGCATTTTTCGGATCGCGGGCTGTGGACCAGGATGACGTGGACCAAATGCTCGAGGTGGTCAACGGGGAGATCGTCAGCGGCTTTCCCGACACCTTCGGCTTTGCCTCCCGGGCCCCGGTCTTCGGCGGCGCGCGGGGCGGGCGTCAGATCGAAGTCGATCTCCAGGCCGAAGACTTCGAACAGTTGCTCGCGGCGGGACAGGCGGGTTTCGGGGCCATCAACGAGGCCATCCCGGGGGTCAATATCCGCCCCCTGCCGGGCCTGGAACTGGCCGAACCGGAACTCCGGCTGGTTCCCGACGACCGGCGCATCGCCGAGGTGGGCTGGAACCGCTCACGCATGGCCACCATCGTCCGGGCCCTGGGCGATGGCGCGTTCGTGGGGGAATACTTCGACGGCAACCGGCGTCTCGATGTGATCATGCGCGCCGAGGCCTGGACCACGCCCGAGGAGCTGGCCGCCATCCCGGTGGCGACGGCCAGCGGCCAGATCCAGACCGTCGGCGAGTTGACCGAAATCCAGCGGACCGCGGGGCCCAGCCAGATTCGCCGGATCGATCGGCGCCGCACGCTCACGCTGCAGGTGACGCCACCGCCCGACATGCCCCTGGAAGAGGCCATCGAGGCCATCGACGAACAGGCGGCGCCGGTCATGCGCAACCTGTTGCCGGAAGGGGCCTCCATCACCTACCGGGGCACGGCCGAGGCACTGGGCGAGGCCTTGAGCGCCATGTCGGGGACGTTTGCCCTGGCGATCGTGATCCTGTACCTGCTGATCAGTGCCCTGTTCCGCTCCTTCAGGGACAGCCTGCTGGTGGTCCTGACCATCCCCATGGCGACGGTCGGCGGGATCGTGTTCCTGCGCCTGATGGACCTGGTCGTGGGCCAGGCCATGGACTTGCTGACCATGATCGGTTTCGTCATCCTTCTGGGCCTGGTCGTGAACAACGCGATCCTGCTGGTCTACCGGGCGCGCGATGCCGAGCGCGAGGGCATGGATCGCCGTGCTGCCGTGGAAAGTGCGGTGCGCCTGCGCCTGCGACCGATCCTGATGAGTACAATGACCAGCATTTTCGGGATGCTGCCATTGATGCTGGTTCCCGGCGCCGGCACCGAGCTCTATCGTGGCCTGGCTGCCGTAATCGTCGGCGGGATGTTCGTGAGTACGGCGTTCACCCTGCTCCTGCTGCCGAGCCTGCTGCGCCTGGGCGAAGAAAAGGACGCGCCGGCCGATGTCGTGGTCGCGGGGACCTGAGGAGTGTTTATGCGACTTGTTCTGCCCCTGGGGCTGCTGCTGATCCTGACCACCACCGGGGCCCTGTCCCAGGGCGGCGGTCCCGCCACGGTTCGAGTGGATGCGGCCGCTCGCATGCCGATGGCGACCACGATCCTGGTCCCCGGAACCGTGGTAAGCCGCAACGATGCGGCAGTTGCCGCCGAGGCGGACGGCCGTCTCATCGAGGTCGCCGACATCGGCGCGCACGCCGGAGCCGGTGACATCATTGCACGAATCGAGAATGTCCAGCTGCGCCTGCGCAAGGCCGAGCAGGAGGCCGTAGTCAAGCGCGAGGAGGCGCGGCTCCAGTATCTCACCCGTGAACAGGCGCGACTGGCGGCGCTGGCCGAGCGCAATGTGGCGGCCAAGAACCAGCTGGACCAGATCGAATCCGAGCGGGATGTGGCTCGCGGCGACCTGGAAGTGGCCCGCTCGCGGCTCGACCAGATCAACGACCAGGTCTACCGGCTGGAAATGCGCGCGCATTTCGAAGGGGTCGTCGTCGAGCGGCTGACCCAGCCCGGGGAGCGGGTTACGATCGGGACCCCGGTGGTTCGGATGGTCGATCCGGATCACCTCGAAGTCATTTCCCGCGCGCCGCTGGAGTACTACCGTTTTCTCCATATCGGAGACACCGTGGGCATGACGGCGGCGGGCGAGCCTGTCGAGGGTGTGGTCCGCACACTGGTCGCGGTGGGCGACGAAAACACGCACCTGTTCGAGGTTCGCATCGACCTGGTCGGACAGCCGATGCCGGTCGGCCAGACCGTGCGGGTGACCCTCCCGGCTTCCGAGGAGAAGGAAGTGCTGTCGGTGCCCCGGGATGCGCTGGTGTTGAGGCCCGACGGAATCTCCGTGTTCGTAATCGACGAGGAGGAGAAGGCCCGCCGGGTCGCTGTGAGCACCGGACTGGCCAGCGGGGACCGAATCGAAGTGAAGGGACCAATCAACCCCGGTGACCGGGTCGTAGTCCGCGGTAACGAGCGCTTGCGCGACGGGCAGCAGGTGGCCATCCAGGGTGCGCCGCCGGCTACCGCGTCGGCTGACAATTGAGTGAAGCGCGCAAGAACTGGCTGCTGATCGAGTCGCCCGAGTGGCGGCCGTTTCTCCTCTCTTTCTTCTATTTCTTTTTTCTCATCGGCAGCTACATGATGCTCCGGCCCGTGCGGGAAACGCTGGCCGTTCGTTCCGGTGACGCGGAGTGGCTTTTCTCCTCGGTGTTCGTGGTCATGCTGCTCATCGTGCCCGTGTTCGGGTTTCTCGTCGCCCGATTGCCCAAGCGGGTCTTCCTGCCCCTGAGCTACCTGTTCTTCATTGCCAATCTGCTGCTGTTCTCGCTGTGGCTCACGCGCTCCACGGACTCCCTCTGGGCGGGACGCGTGTTCTTCGTCTGGCTGTCCGTCTACAACCTGTTCGTGGTGTCCGTCTTCTGGTCGCTCATGGTTGACGTATTCAGTGCCGAACAGGGCAAGCGGCTCTTTGCACTGATCGCCGCCGGCGGCAGTGCAGGGGGCATCATCGGTCCGTTGCTGAGCATTCGGCTGGTCGACCAGGTTGCGCCCGGTGGACTGGTCGGAATTGCCGCCATCCTGCTGACCGCAGCGCTCTACTGCCAATGGCGTCTGCTGCCTGCGGCGACTCATGGCCGGGCGACCGCCCGTCCCATCGGCGGTTCGATCTGGGGCGGCATCCAGGCCCTGCGCCGAGAACGCTATCTCCTCGGCATCGCCGGAGTGCTTGTCTTCCTGCCGCTCATTCAGACCTTTCTGTACTTCATTCAGCTCGAGATGGTCGGAAAGGCGTTCGACTCCGACGCCGAACGGCTCAAGTGGTTCGGCGCGGTCGACCTGGGCACTCAACTCACCAGCTTTCTCCTGCAATTGTTCATAACCGGCCGTCTGCTGGGCTGGATCGGCCCGGCGCGAACCCTGGTGCTGGTGCCCATGTTGACGGCCCTGGGGCTCGCGACCCTGGCGGTCACCCCCAGCGTGTTCGTGCTCGGCGTGTTCCAGGCGCTGCGCCGCGGCGGTGAATATGGCCTGATGAAGCCGGCCCGTGAGCTGCTCTTTACGCCGGTAGACGAAGAGGCCAAGTACAAGGCCAAGAACTTCATCGATACGGCGGTCTACCGGGGTGGTGACATGGGCTCGGGGTGGTTGTTCCGGGGCCTGAGCGAAGGTCTCGGTGTGGCGTTGACCACGATGGCGGCGCTGGCCTTTCCGATCGCCGCCATCTGGGCGGTCGTTTCGTTTAAGATGGGCCGGGCCTTCGAAAAACGAACCGGATAGATGCGCTACTGGATCCTCCTCCTGCTGTTCGCTGCCGTCCCGGGACAGGGTCAATCCCTGCAACCGGCACCCTGGTACGTCGGCGCCCATATCGGCTTCAGTCAGGTCGATGACGAGTTCGGCGCCAGCGACGATGGCGCGGTTTTTCGCGGCAACCTGGGCCGGCAGGTCACCGACGCGCTGACCCTTGAGCTGGAAGTCGGGGGCGGCGAGGTGGATTTCGACCAGGGCCCGTCCCTGGACCAGACCCATATTGCGCTCAACCTGATGATCGTGAATCGATCGGTGACCTGGAATCCCTATTTCCTGGCGGGTTTCGGCGGCTTCGACCACGACGTGCCGCAGTTTGCGGACACGGGACCCATGGCCCAGGTGGGCATCGGCGGCATGTGGGACCTGAACGGCTTCGGTCTCATGTTGCGCGCGGACCTCCGCTATCGCCACTCCGATCTGGACCTGGAGCTTGTCGACCGCGGCCAGACGGTCCTGACCATCGGGTTGGAGTTTCCGTTCGGACGGAATTGAGCTCAACTTCCGCCGTGTCCGCCTCGCCCTCCCACACCGTTGGACTGGGTGCTTCCGCCGGCGGGTTGAGAAGCCTTCAGCGCCTGTTCGCCCGCATGCCTGCGGACCTGGGCATGAGCTTCGTCGTCGTCCAGCATCTGCCTGCCGAGAGTCGTTCCGCGCTGGCCGGGCTCCTGCAGCGCCAGACCCCGATGCCGGTGACCGACGCCACGGACGGGCTGCGGCTGGAGTCCGGTCGCATCTATCTGATTCCCCCCGGTGGCTGCATGACGATCGATGGCGGCCGGTTGGTTCAGGCCCGGCCGGCCCGTGGTAACCAGCCGATCAACGAGCTGTTCACTTCTCTTGCGTTGGAAGCCGGCGAGAGGGCGATCGCGGTGATCCTTTCGGGAACCGGGAGCGATGGGGCCATGGGCGCGCTTCGGGTGGCCGACCAGGGTGGGCTGGTCATCGTGGAATCGGAAGACTCGGCGGAGTTTTCCCAGATGCCGCAAGCCGTACTCAAGTCGGGCGCCGTCGACCGGGTCCTGCCCGCATCCGAAATCGGTCTTGCCCTGCAGCACTACGTGGAACTTCCGCGCTTCGCGGCAACCCTGTCGGAAAACGGCTACGGCCCGGCGGACGATCTGGAAGCCGTCCTGGAACTGCTGCGAGTGCACGGCGGTCTGGATTTCGGACACTATAGGCCCTCGACCGTGGTGCGCCGTCTCAATCGGCGCATCGCCCTGCGCAACACCAGCCTGGCCGACTATCTCGAAGTACTCACGGACGACCCGACAGAGCTGGACGCCCTCTATCGGGATCTCCAGATTGGAGTGACTCATTTCTTTCGGGACGAAGCGGCATTCCGGCGCATCGCAGACCTGCTGGAGTTGCGAATTCGCGAACTGGAGCCGGGGCAGGAGCTGCGCATCTGGTCGGCCGGCTGCGCCACCGGCGAGGAAGCCTACTCGCTGACAGCGGTAGCCAACGACGCCTTCCGGCGGGCTGGTCGGGAACCGCTCATTCGGGTGATCGGCACCGATGTCGTTCCGGGGGCGCTGGAGGCGGCCCGCAAGGGGTGTTACACGCTACAGGCCGTCGACAACGTGCCGGAGGAAGTGCTTCGGCGCTATTTCGTGCCGGTGGGGGATGGTGTGGCGATCCGGCCGGAGTTGCGCTCCCAGATCGAATTCATCGGCCATGACATTCTCGGAGACGAGCCCTTCGAGGGGGTCGACCTGATCAGCTGCCGCAATCTGCTCATCTATTTCACCCGCCTGGCGCAGCAGAAGGCGCTCTCGCTGCTGGAGACCGCCCTGAATCAGGACGGTCTCCTTTGGCTGGGGCCCAGCGAGACGGCCGCCGGCTGGGGCTACGGCTTCGAAGCGATCGATTCCCGCTGGAAGATCTTTCGCCGTTCCGGGCCGCGCTAGGCTGCCCTCGCGCTGCCGTCTTCGCCGCGCTGTTTTGGCCGACCCGCCGCAAGGTGGTCCGACTCGAACTCGTCGACGGCGATGATCTCGGCGATTGCCGCGCGGGTCCGGACCAGCAGGTCCTTCTCTGACGCGTTGATCAGACCGGCTTCCACCGCAGGATCGAGCTGCTCCGTGGGGTCGACTGGAAGCTCTCCGGCCCGGACAGCCTTCTGCAGCTTCCGCTCGATGGGTTCCGCCTTGATGATGTCGGGCAGAATCGCGTTCATCTGGCCGATCGGGTTGTTGGGCGCATCGGTGGTATAGATGCCCCAGCTCAGGCGATCCCGGGCTTCCGAGGGCGACAGGAGCATCGTCGCGACCATGTGACCGTCCCGATCGTTGGGGCCGATGTCCCACTTGCCCGTCGGCAGCACCAGCGCGCGTAGGAACCAGGCGACCGGTCGAATCGGGAAGTTGCGGATGAACTCGTCCAGCGCGACCTGGATCTTGTTGATCGCATCCTCACAGGCCCAGCGCAGGAACGGCAGGTCCGAATGCGGGCGGCCCTGATCCTCGAAACGCTTCAGCATAGACGAGATGATGTAGAGCTGGCTCAGGACGTCGCCCAGGCGTGCCGACAGGCGTTCCTTGAACTTCAGCTTGCCCCCGAGGGTCAGCATGGCGATGTCGGCCGTCAGGCCAAGCGCAGCCGAGTAGCGGGCAATCGCGCGGTAGAAACGGCGGGTTTCCTTGCCACCGGGCACCTGGGCCAGGCGACCGCCGGTCAGGCCCAGCAGCAGCGCACGGCACGCATTGGAAATGGCCACGCCGATGTGGCCGAAGAGCGCCTTGTCGAAGGCCTTCAGTCGTGCGGCCGGATCCTCGATTTTCATGGCCTCGAGCTCCTTCAGCACGAAGGGGTGGCAGCGAACTGCGCCTTGCCCGAAGATCATGAGCGAGCGGGTCATGATGTTGGCGCCCTCGGAGG
>JAWVZU010000113.1:0-11713 GCA_033722075.1 Lysobacterales bacterium | reverse complement strand
TCCGCACCCACCGCGGACTCCAGGGAGTCGGCACCACTCAACCAGTGGTAATTCAGCTTGGCGCCACCTCGTTCGTCCGAAGCCCACAGCTCGGCGATCCAGGTGGCGTCGTCCTCGTCTTCACCGAAGACGTGAAAGTACTCGCCGTGCACATCGCCGTCGTTGTCGATTCCGATTCCGATCCGGATATCGTCACCCCAGAAGGAGACTCCGGCGTTGCCGCTGGAACCGGTGAGACGGACCTGGCCGGGCTGCTCCTGTGCGGCGCCACCGGCGCAGATGGACAGGAGAGCGGCAAGCAAGGTAAGGCGAAGTTCGAAGCGCATCTTTTGTTCTTCCCTGTTTAGTTTAAGACGCACCGCTCAGTCTACCGTCAGCACGGGCGCGGATCACGTCTTTCCGATGGCAATTTCGTGTCGGGACTGGACTAATTCGCCCCGCCCGCATTGTAGATTTCCCCGCCGCCGGCTGCATAAGTTGTGAGAACGGAGGCGGCCGCCTCGCGCTCCACATCGACCAGCACCTCGATTCCCCGCTCCTGCAGTCGTTCCTGCCACTCGAGCGGCTTGGCGCCTTCATCGAAACCGATCGCCTCGGCGTCGGCGCCGGAAGCCCCGCAGACCAGGCGCTTGATCCCGGACCAGGGAATCGAGCCCAGACACATGGCGCAGGGTGCCGTGCTGGCCACCAGCTCGAATTCACCGCAGCTGGAGAGATCGAAATTGCCGACGATCTGCTGGGCCATGGTAATGGCCATGATCTCCGCATGAGCGCAGGAGACGTTGGCGGTGGTCACGATGTTGACGCCGGGCGCCACCAGCCGCTGCTCGTCCATCGAGAAGACGGCCGCTCCGAAGGGACCACCGGTTCCCCGTCTCACGTTCTCGGCCGAGAGGGCAATGGCCAGGTGCATGCGATCGGCCGCGGTTGCGAACGGACGATCCCAGGCCGAAATGAAATCCGCCATCCAGGCCGGCAGTTCGAGTTCGATGGTTGGATAGGTAAAGCTCATCTCTTCACCTTGGTTCGTTGGCGGGCCATTTCGGCCAAGAATATACCGGCTGCCACGGAAACATTCAGGCTCTCGAAGCCGCCGGCCATGGGAATCCGCGCCAGGAAGTCACAGTGATCGGCGGTGAGACGTCGCAGACCGCTCCCCTCGCTACCGACAACGATCGCGATGCGGCCGGTCAGGTCAACGTCCCAAAGGGGCTGCTCCGCCGATCCATCGGCCCCGACCAGCCACACGCCGGCGTCCTTGAGCTGCCCGAGAGCCCGTGCCAGGTTGGTGACCTGCACGAGACGTAGGCGATCTGCAGCCCCGGCAGCGGCCTTCCGCGCAACCGGCGTCAGCGATGCCGAGCGGTCACGGGGGAAGACCACAGCACTGACCCCCATGGCGGCTGCACTGCGCAGACAGGCACCGAAGTTCCGTGGATCCTGGATCTGGTCCAGCACCAGGGCCGTGAAATCTTCGGTCGACTCGACAAGCGCAACCAGGTCCGCTTCATCCATCAGCGGCGCGGGCCGGACCCGGGCCGCAACGCCCTGGTGCCGCTGGTCGGGAAAGCGCCGGTCCAGGTCTCTGGCGCGCACGTCCTGAAGGGAGATGGAATGCCGGCCCGCTTCCGCGAGCAGCGTCTCGAGGCGGGACGCCCGACGATCGGCGACCTGGACTTCGAGTACGCGCTCCGGCGCGGCGCTCAGAACCTCCTGCACCGCATTGATCCCGATCACCCAGTCCCAATCCGCCATGGGTTGATGATCGATCTGATGGACCTCGCGGGCAAGTGTCCGGCCAGTCGTCCTGTACGGTGTCCGCGCGGACACTTCGGCCGGATAACGACCTCAATAAAATCAGATAGTTACAACTTGGCACGATTCGTGATTCGTCGTCTGCCATGGAAACGACGATCAGAGACACATCGGGCCAGGATCGGCCCATCGAGAAGCCGCGAACGCGGAAAGTCATCCTGCTTGCCGTGCTCGCCGGCCTGCTGGTGACCGTGGGCGCGCTGGCGGTACCGGCCCTGCTCCGCTGGTCCAGCGTGGATCAATCCTTTTCCGTCGACCGTCTGCGTTTCGCGTCCGTGGAGCGGGGCCCGTTCATCCGCGACATCTCGGTGCAGGGCCGCATCGTGGCCGCGGTCAGCCCGACGCTCTACAGCCCGGCGCCCGGCACCGTCTCCTTCGACGTCCAGGCCGGCGACAGCGTCACCGAGGGCCAGGTTCTGGCCTCCATCGACAGTCCCGAGCTGAACAGCCGGGCGCGGCAGGAGCAGGCCACTCTGGACGGCATGATCACCGAACTGCAGCGGCGCGAGATCGACGCCCGCAAGCAGAAGCTCGCCCAGCAGAAACTGGTCGACAATGCACAGGTCGAGCTGACCGCCGCCGAACGGGAGATGCGTCGGGCGGCGGATGCCTTCGAAAAGGATGCGATCAGTGCGATCGACTACGAAAAAGCCAAGGACGAGCTGGAGCGCGCGCGGCTTGAGTCCAAACACGCGATCGCCGAAACCGAACTCCTCGCGGACGCCCTCGCCTTCGAGATCGAAACCCAGGCCTCTGCGGTCGAACGGCAGCGCCTGATCGTCACCGATCTGGAGCGCCAGGTGGAACGGCTGGTCGTGCGCTCCCCGGTTACCGGCATGGTCGGCAACCTGGCCATCGCCGAGCGAGCCTTCGTGGCGGCCAACCAACCGCTTCTCTCGGTGGTCGACCTGACCGCCTTCGAGGTCGAGGTCTCCATTCCCGAATCCTATGCCGACGCCCTTGCCCTCGGGATGCCGGCGGAGGTGCGCTGGTCCAATGAGGATTACGCCGCCCAGCTCAGCGCCATTTCGCCCGAGGTCAGCGGCAACCAGGTGACCGGTCGAATCCGCTTCGCCAATTCGCCGCCCGACGGCCTGCGCCAGAACCAGCGCGTCTCGGCCCGGATCATCCTCGAGAACAAGGATCAGACCCTGTTTGTCCGCCGTGGGCCATTCTACGACTCCGGCGGCGGACGAATCGTCTATGTCGTCGAAGACGGCGTCGCCGAGAAACGCCAGATCGTCACTGGCGCTACCAGCATCGAAAAGATCGAGATTCTCGACGGGCTGGCCGAAGGCGACCGGATCGTTCTATCCAGCCTGGATGCCTTCCGGGATGCCGACCGCGTACTGCTCAACAACTAGGAGCCCCACTCATGCTTGAGATGCAAGATATTTCCAAGGTCTACCGGACCCGCCTGATCGAGACCCACGCCCTGCGCGACTTTTCCCTGCAGGTGGCCGAAGGCGAATTCGTCGCGGTCACCGGCCCCTCTGGCTCCGGAAAAACCACCTTCCTGAACATTGCCGGCCTGCTGGAGGACTTCGATTCCGGGCGCTACATTCTCGATGGCCAGGACGTGACCCGGCTCTCCGACAAGAAGCGCTCGAAGGTGCGCAACGAGAAGATCGGCTTCATCTTCCAGAGCTTCAACCTCATTCCCGACCTGAACATCTTCGACAACGTGGACGTGCCGCTGCGCTATCGGGACATGTCGGCGGCGGAGCGCAAGGAGCGCATCGAAGCGGCGGTGGAGACGGTCGGCCTGTCGTCGCGGATCAAGCACTATCCATCGGAGCTGTCCGGCGGACAGCAGCAGCGGGTTGCCATTGCGCGCGCCCTCGCCGGGTCCCCACGTTTCGTCCTCGCCGACGAGCCGACCGGCAACCTGGACTCGCTGATGGCCCGGCAGGTCTTGGAAATGCTCGAGCAGATCAACGACCAGGGCGTCACCGTGGTGATGGTCACCCACGATCCGGAGCTTGCCCGGCGCGCCCATCGCAATATCCACCTCCTCGATGGCCAGGTCAGCGACCTCGAGGAAGTCTCGCAGCTGGCCGGCAGCGAGCAGGAGGCGCGACATGTTGCCGTATAACCTGCGCCTGGCCTGGCATTCGATCCGCCGCAATCCGATTCTCTCGGCACTGATGGTCGCGGCCATCGGGGTCGGCATCGGGGCCTGCATGACCACCTTGACGGTCTACTACATGGCCGCGAAGAACCCGATCCCGCATCGCTCGGACCGGCTGTTCCACGTACAGATGGACAACTACCCGATCACCCCCAGTTACGAGCCGGGCAACGAACCGCCCGACCAGATCAGCTATACCGAGGCGACGAACCTGCTGCGCGCCAACCAGGGCTATCGCCAGGCGGCCATGTTCAAGGCGGCTTTCCCGCTCCAGCCCAAGGATCCCGACATCCGGCCGTTCCTCGTCCTGAGCCGCGTTACCGGCAACGACTTCTTCAGCATGTTCGACGTGCCGTTCCTGTTCGGTGGCCCGTGGGACGACAGCGCGGATCAGTCGCCCGCGCAGGTGGTCGTCCTGAGCAGGTCCACCAACGATCAGGTCTTCGGCGGCGAGAACTCGGTAGGTCGCGAGGTTCGCCTCGGCGACCGGGATTTCCGCGTCGTCGGCGTCATCGACGATTGGGCGCCCAGCCCCAAGTTCTACGACCTCACCAACGGTGCGTTCCTTGACGTCGAGGACACTTTCGTCCCGTTCTCGCTGGTGGAGCCGCTGGAACTGGACACGTCCGGCAATACCAACTGCTCGGGGAATCAGCAGATCAACAGCTACGCGGAGTTCCTGGCCTCCGAATGCACCTGGATCACTTACTGGGTCGAACTCCCGGACCGGGCAGCGCAGGAGGATTTCCGGACATTCATCGAAAATTACATCACCGAGCAGAAGGCCCTGGGCCGCTTCGAGCGCGCGCCGAACTATCGCCTGCGCACCGTGGGTGAATGGCTGGAAGCCGAGGAGGTTGCCGATGACCATATCAAGGTCGTGGTCTGGCTGTCGTTCCTGTTCCTGCTGGTCTGCCTGCTGAACACCGTCGGCCTGATTCTGGCCAAGTTCATCGGTCGGGCGCCACAGATCGCCCTGCGCCGAGCGCTGGGCGCCTCGCGCGCGACGCTGTTCTGGCAACACCTGACCGAGGTCCTGCTGATCGGCGCCGTCGGCGGGCTGGTCGGTCTCGGCCTGGCCCAGCTGGGCCTGGTGGGCATCCGCAAGGTGATGGGCGAAGACCTGGCCATCTTCCGGATGGACTGGACCATGGCCGGCACCGCGGTCCTGATCGCCCTGATGGCGAGTGCCGTGGCGGGCGCCTATCCGGCCTTCCGGGTCGGTCGCATGGCGCCGGCAAGTTTCCTCAAGACGCAGTAGAGGACAAAGTTATGGAAATCAGACCGATTCTGAGCGCGCTGATGCGCAACCACCTGGGGGCCGCGCTGGTGGCCCTGCAGATTGCCGTGACCATGGCCATCCTCTGCAACGGCGCGTTCATCGTCTACCAGCGGATCGAGACCATGACCCGGGATACGGGCATGGACGTGGCGAACATCTTCACCATCGACAGCCAGCCGATTGGTTCCGAATACGACGAAGAAAGCGCGACCTGGCGGGACCTGGAGGTCATTCGCTCGATCCCGGGCGTGGTGGCAGCGACGACGACGAACTCCTACCCGCTGTCCGGCGGCGGCTGGGGCGAAGGCCTGCGGCCGAGCCCCGATCGCGAGCAGGCCAGCATTACCGCGAATCTCTACTTCATGGACGAGCAGGGACTGGAGACGCTGGGGGTTGAGCTGGCCAAGGGACGGGATTTCGACCCAACGGAGCTCTACATCCGCGGCCGCAACGACTCCAAGCTTCCACAGGTCGGGATCATCACCCAGGCGCTGGCCGACGAACTCTTTCCGGACGATGACGCCCTGGGCAAGCTGATCTACCCCGGCGAGGACCCGGTCGAGGTCGTCGGCATCCTGAGAAAGATGCAGGGATCCTGGCTCGGGTGGAGCGGCGTGGAGCGCGTGTTTCTGGTGCCGGGCCTGCTGCTGGACGGCTATGTCCGCTATATGATCCGGACTGAGCCGGGCAAACGCGACGAACTGATGCCGCTGGTCGAGGAAGCCCTGGCGCAGGCTGATTCGCAACGCATCCTGCGCCGCATGCGTACGCTGGAGGAATACCGCGCCAACAGCTACAACTCGGACCGGACCATGGCGGTGGTCCTTTCGACCGTCATGGGCCTGCTGATCATCGTCACCGGGCTGGGCATCGTCGGCCTGGTGAGTTTCCTGGTCAACCAGCGAACCAAGCAGATCGGCACCCGCCGCGCGCTTGGTGCACAACGTTTCCACGTGGTGCGCTACTTCCTGGTCGAGAACTGGCTCATCACCTCCATCGGCCTGACCCTGGGTCTCGCCATGACCGTGGGCCTCAACTACTGGATGGTGCACAGCTTCGACATGGAGCGGCTGGATTGGATCTACATTCCCATCGGCCTGGTGCTGATCTGGACCCTGGGGATCGGTTCCGCCCTCGGCCCGGCGCGGCGTGCATCGCGGGTCCCACCGGCAGTCGCAACCCGAACGGTCTAGGGATTATCCTTGCGCCATGCCGAAGCTATTGATCATCGATGACAACGAGGGCGTCCGGGACGCCCTCGAGCTGCTCTTTGACGTCAACGGCCTGGACGTTGCGACTGCTGCCGATCCCGAAGCAGGCGTAGAAATCGTTCGCACCGGAACGATCGACCTGGTCATCCAGGACATGAACTTCAGTTCGGACACGACTTCCGGCGAGGAAGGCGTGGCGCTGTTCCGCGAGCTGCGGGAGCTGGATCCGGACCTGCCGATCATCCTGCTGACCGCCTGGACCCACCTGGAGCAGGCTGTCGAACTGGTCAAGTCGGGGGCGGCCGACTACCTGTCCAAGCCCTGGGACGATGTGCGGCTGCTCACCACCGTGCGCAACCTGCTGGACCTGCGGGCCGAGAAGCGGGCGAACCGGGAACGCCGGGAAAAATTCGACTCCTCTCGACGCGCGCTCGCGGAAAAATTCGACCTGTGCGGAATCGTCTACGCTTCGGAGGCCATGCACCAGGTCCTGACCATCGCGACACGCGTTGCGCGCGCGGACGTTCCGGTCCTGATCACCGGACCGAACGGTTCGGGAAAGCAGAAGGTCGCCGAGGTGATCCAGGCCAACTCATCGGTGCGCTCCGGTCCGTTCGTGACGGTGAATGCAGGGGCCCTGCCGGAGAACCTCATCGAGGCAGAGCTGTTCGGCGCCGAAGCGGGCGCCTACACCGGGGCCAACAAGGCCCGGGAAGGCCGGTTCGAGGCGGCCGACGGCGGCACGCTGTTCCTGGACGAGATGGGCAACCTGCCGCCGGAGGGACAGATGAAGCTGCTGCGGGTGTTGCAGACCGGCGAGTTCGAACGGCTAGGCTCCAGCAAGACCCGCAAGGTGCACGTGCGGGTGATCAGCGCCACCAATACGGACCTCGATCGTGCCGTGGCGGAGGGCCGGTTCCGCGAAGACCTCTACTACCGGCTGAATGTCATTCCTATTGATATCCCGCCGCTGGCGACCCGTCCCGCGGACATTCTGCCCCTGGCCGCTCACTTCCTGGCCGATGGCTACCGGTTCTCCCCGGCCGCAGAACGGGCGCTGACCGCCCACGACTGGCCCGGCAACGTGCGCGAACTCGAGAACATGGTGCGCCGCGCGGTGCTCCTGGCCGACACCTCGACCATTCAGCCTTCCGATCTGGGCCTGGAGGCGTCGGACATGGACGACGAAGGACCCGGCGCCGAAGATATCCGGCAAGCCCTCGAAGATGCCGACGGCGTCATCGCCAAGGCCGCCCGGGCACTGAACCTGAGTCGCCAGGCACTGTATCGCCGGATGGAAAAGCACGGCATCGACAAATGATCCGGTGCCGGGAGTGCCCGGCCAATTCGGTTCCCATTCGGAGTAGACTTCCGCTGCATGAAACTCACCTCCCTCGAGGGACGACTGGCTGCGCTGAGCGGATTGGCCATGGCGCTGACTGCCGCGGTGACCGCCGGCCTGGGTGCATGGACCGGGCGCTGGGACATTGCGGCATGGGCGGGAATCGTGGTCGGGCTGGTGCTCGCCCTGACCGTATCCCGCGCCTGGACCGGCCCGATCCGCGCCCGGCTGCGCGGACTCGCCACGGCGGTCGATGGCCTGGCGGACGGCGATTTTGCCATCAGCGTCAAGAAAGGGGGCGCTGACGAGATCGACGAACTGATCTCCGCCTACAACGAAGTGGGTGAAGTGCTGCGCCGCGAGCGCCAGGACCTTCACCAGCGCGAATTGTTGCTAGATACGGTCATACAGGCCACGCCGGTCGCGATGGTGCTGATCGATCCGCGTGACCGGGTCATTTATTCCAACGCCGCTGCACGCCGCATCCTTGCCCAGGGCCGCAAGCTGGAAGGTCTCGCCTGGGATGAACTGGTCGCCGGTCAGCCCGAGGAGGCCGCGGCCGCTCTCGAAGCCGCCCAGGACGGGCTGTTCGGCGTCGAGGATTCCGAGGCGGGCGAACGCCAGACGTACCTGTTGACCCACAAGGACTTCCGCCTGAACGCCAGGGTCCATCGACTGTTCCTGATCCAACGCCTGACCCGAGAACTGAACCGCCAGGAAGTCGCCACCTGGAAGAAGGTCATCCGCGTGATCAGCCACGAACTGAACAACTCGGTCGCTCCGATCACGTCCCTGGCGCACTCGAGCCGTACTCTGGCGCAGCGCGGAGATGTCCAGCGCCTCGACAAGGCACTGGCCTCCGTTGCGGACCGGGCCCGCCACCTCGCCGGGTTCATAGATCGCTACGCCGAGTTCGCCCGGCTTCCCGAGCCCCAGCTCGAAGAGATCGACTGGGCGGATTTCTTTGCCGGCCTGGGGGATACCCACGCGTTCGAGCTGATCCGCCCCCTGCCGGAACAGCCGGGCCGGTTGGACCGGACCCAGTTCGAACAGGTCCTGATCAACCTGCTGAAGAACGCGGTGGAGGCCGGCAGTGATCCGGATGAGATCACCGTCTCCTGCCGCGCGGTGGGCGGCGGTTTCCGGATCGAGGTCGCCGACCGCGGCCAGGGGATGAATCCACATACCCTGGGGCAGGCCCTGGTGCCCTTCTATTCCACCAAGCGGGAAGGAAGCGGGATCGGTCTCTCCCTGTGCCGGGAAATCGTCGAAGCCCACAACGGCACGCTGGGCATCAGAAACCGGGCGCAGGGAGGCGTAGCGGTCTCGATCACGGTCCCCGCCTAGGGCCGTTCCGGTATCAGGTCTCGGCGGCGACTTCGATCCGATTCCGTCCGGCCGATTTCGCCTGATAGAGAGCCTGATCCGCCGCGTCGACGAGTCCCTCCGGCGACCCGCCATCCCGCGGCCGCACGGTCGCCACTCCGGCACTTACGGTCACCACGTCCCGGGCCATGGACTCGGCATGAGGAATCTCCAGCTCGGCCACCCGCCGGAGCGCATTCTCCGCGACCGTGCGGGCGCCCTTGCCATCCGTATCGGCGAGCACGAGGACAAACTCCTCTCCCCCATAGCGGGCCGCCAGGTCGGAGCGATGAGTGACCGAATCGGCGATTGCGCGGGCGACCTCCTGCAGGCAGGAATCACCGGCACGGTGCCCGTACTGGTCGTTATAGGTCTTGAAATAGTCGATATCCAGCAGAACGAGCGACAGGCTGGTACCCCGCTTGGCGGCCTGCAGCCACTCCCGCTCGAACACCGTCTCGAAGCGTCGCCGGTTGGCGATGTTGGTGAGCCGATCCAGGTTGGAGACCCGCTGCAACTCGTTGATGATGTTCTTGTGGATCGTCAGGTCGTGCATCAGGCACACATAAAGCGGCTCGGAGAGACTGAGCCGCTGGATCGAGAAATCCAGCGGCACGGTCGAACCGTCACGTCTTTGCCCGACCACCTCGACCGGCGCCAGGCCATGGGTCTCCTCGCCGCTCTCCCGGTCGGCCTCCTCGGCAAAAAACCGCTCGCACAGAGAGTGATACTCGGGGAGCATCAGCTCGGTCAGGGGCATGCCGATCATCGACCTCAGCGAGTACCCGAACAGGAACAGGGCTGCGGGATTGGCCGACTCGATGGTCCCGGGCGGGACCAGCGTGATCAGGGCGTCGGAAACCTCGTTGATGATGCAGCGGTGACGGGCCTCGTAATCCTTGATGAGCTTGAGCAGGAACTGGTTGCGCACATGAGCCCGGACGCGGGCACACACCTCCGCTGGCTGAATCGGCTTGCCGATGTAGTCGATGGCCCCGGCGTCGAATCCCTCGACGATATGCTCCTGCTGAGTCCTCGTGGTGACGAAGATCACCGGGATCTCGCGGGTCGATTCCATGGCCTTGAGTCGCCGGCAGGTCTCGAAACCGTCGATGCCCGGCATCATGACGTCCAGCAGAATGAGGTCGGGCTCAAGCTCTGGCGCGAGTTCGAGGGCCTTTTTGCCGTCCGGGGCCAGCGTCACTCCGTAGCCCTCCTCGCGGAGGATCGCCGCCATGATCTCGAGGTTGGTCCGGGTGTCGTCGACCACCAGGATCTCGGCGCGCGAACAGTCGATGTCGTGGACCCCATCCATCCTCAAAGCAGAATAGCAGATGCGCCGGCCGGCGGGGATCTACGGGCCGTTCACCGCCATGCGGTAGCTTTTGGGCCATGCAAGACCTGATCGTGCCAAGCCCCGCCGGCCTCTACTGCCCCGCCGGCGATTTCCACATCGATCCGATGCGCCCGGTCGACCGGGCGATCGTGACCCACGGGCACGCCGACCATGCGCGATCCGGCTCGAGGCGCTACTGGACGAGCGAGAAGTCGCTTTCGATACTCGAGCATCGCCTCGGTTCCGACCAGGACTACTCGCCGGTCGGCTACGGCGAATCGTTCGAACTGGGCGACGTGTCGGTAAGCCTGCATCCGGCAGGCCACATTCTCGGCTCGGCGCAGGTACGAATCGATGACGGCAAGCAGGTCTGGGTTGTGTCCGGGGACTACAAGCGGGCACCGGACCCGACCGCCGATGATTTCGAACCGGTCCGTTGCGACGTGTTCGTCACCGAGTCCACCTTCGCCCTGCCCGCCTACCGCTGGCCGGATACGCCGCAGGTGGCGCAGGAAGTACTGGCCTGGTGGGAGGAAGCTCGCGCAGCGGACCGACCGGCAGTCCTCTTCTGCTACGCGCTGGGAAAAGCCCAGCGGCTGCTCGCGGAACTGGCCGGGGCGCTGGATCGCCCGGTCTACGTGCATGGCGCGATGGTGCCGCTGGTAGATTGCTACCGCAGGGCCGGTGTGGCACTGCCGGAGACTGCGCCGGTTTCCGGCGAAAAACGTGGCCATGAGTTCAAGGGAGAACTGATCATCGCCCCACCCTCGGCAGCCGGAACGCCCTGGATGCGCCGCTTCGCCGGCTGTTCAACCGGCTTCGCTTCGGGCTGGATGCGGATCCGCGGAAACCGGCGGCGCCGTGGCTACGACCGGGGCTTTGTCCTCTCCGACCATGCCGACTGGCCGGGCCTGATTCGCACCATTCGCGAAACCGGGGCGAGGCGAATCATCTGCATGCACGGCCAGGCCGAGATCCTGGTCCGCTATCTCAACGAGGAAATGGGTCTGTCCGCGGAGCGACTCAGGGAAGCGCGTAGCGATGCGTGACTTCAGCGCATTGTTCCGGGAACTCGACCAGACCACCTCGACCAACCGCAAGGTCGCGGCAATGGTCGAT
This sequence comes from Lysobacterales bacterium, assembly GCA_033722075.1. Classification (GTDB taxonomy): domain Bacteria; phylum Pseudomonadota; class Gammaproteobacteria; order Xanthomonadales; family SZUA-38; genus JAWVZU01. The sequence continues at coordinate 112 of JAWVZU010000113.1, read as the reverse complement.
TACTTCCAACGAGGCGATCCGGCGGACTGCGCATGGGCGGTTTATTTCCTGTCCGGCAACCGGGTGAAACGTCTCGTGAACACGCGGCTGATGCGGGAATGGGTCGGCGAAC
>JAWVZU010000112.1:0-11924 GCA_033722075.1 Lysobacterales bacterium | reverse complement strand
TTACTCTCTCGGCGTCGGGGAGACGCTGGAGTTCACGCTGTCCTTTCGGCCGCTGACCTTGCCGGCGCAGCAAGTGCAGGTCATCGCGTCGGCGACCGGCCCACCCGGATTCGAGGTGGATTCCGCGAGTGCCTCGGTCGCAACAGTGACCTTGGAGAGCGATTCGATCTACGAAGACTCGTTTGAGGGTGACCCGGATCCCTGATCCGCGCGGGTGGCATTGCCTCAGCCTGAGTCGCACCAGGCGCTCCACGATTTGCTCGAATCGTAAGCGCGTCAAGGTTGCAAGCAGGAACCACCCCTAAGTACCATGCGCGGGTTCAGGTCCAACGAGAGGACTGCAATGCAGTTTTCCCCGCGCGGCAGTTGGGTTGCGCTGGTGACTCCCATGCAGGAGGACGGCGGGGTGGATGAGAACGCCCTGGGTCGCCTCATCGACGCTCACGTGGCGGCGGGGACGGATGGAATTGTCCTTGCGGGCACCACCGGTGAGTCGGCCGCATTGGACGAGACCGAGTACGCGACGCTGCTCGAGGCAGCCATTCGCTGCGCCGACGGGCGTTTGCCCCTGATGGCGGGCGTGGGTTCGCCGGCGACGCGTAAGGCCGTATCCCTGGCAGCCATCGCGGAGGGCCTGGGGGTCGACGCGCTGCTTTGCGTGACGCCCTACTACCTGAGAACGACGCAGAAGGGCCTAGAAGGACACTATCATGCGTTGACGGACGCTGTGGATCTGCCGCTGGTGCTCTACAATGTCCCGTCGCGAACCGGCGTCGACCTGCTTCCCGAGACGGTCGGGGCGCTCTCCCGGCTGGAATCGGTGGTCGGCATCAAGGAGGCCGTGGCGGACCCGGCTCGAATCGATGCCCTGGTCGATGCCTGTGCGGTGGGATTCGCGATCATGAGCGGGGACGATGCCAGTTGCCTGGACACGCTGCAGCATGGTGGTGTGGGCGTCATCTCGGTCACGGCGAACGTTGTGCCCGGTTCGATGGTCGAACTGTGTGACGCGGCCCGGGATGAAAACTGGGGCCGGGCGAAAAAGATACAGGCGCATCTTGCGCCGCTGCACCGAGCCTTGATGGCTGAGCCGAATCCGATCCCGGTCAAGGCACTGCTGCATCGGCTGGGTCGAATCGGGCCGGGCATCCGGAGACCGCTGGTCCCGGCCTCCGGCGCGTTGGTTGAAGAGCTCATGCAAATGGTCCGGCAGGACTATCAATCGGAATTGTTATGAACAACAAGCACAAAAGAACAATACGAGGTCGGCCGTTGCGGCTGGCGGTGATCGTCGGTCTGGCGATTCTGCTGGCCGGCTGTGGCCTGTTCAATCGAAACACCGAATACGACGAAGTTGGCGCGGGACGGCCGCTGGAAGTCCCGCCGGACCTGGACGCGCCGGATACGACTCGTTCCATGCGCGTGCCGGATTCAACCTACTCGCGCGTCGCGGGTGGGCCGGTTCGGCCCGCCAATGCACCTTCCGAGACGCCGACCGATGTTCGCCTGGAGTACACGGGAGAGGGGGCAACGCTCCTGGTCCCGGACGCGTTGGACAGCGTCTACCGGCGCCTTGGGTTCGCCCTGGAGCGGATCGGCGTCGAGATCGTCGAGCGGGACGACTCCACCAGCGCGTACCTGGTCGAATACGTCGACCGGGAGGCTCGGGACAACCGTCCCGGCGTCTTCGCCCGCTGGATCCTGCGGCGGAAAGGGCCCACCGACCACAGTGGTGTCTATCGCGTGTCGATCGAAGAGGCGGGTGCCGCCAGCCGGGTGCGTCTCATGACCGAGGAAGGGGGCGAGGCGCCGGAGCGGGTCGTGAACGACGTCCTCGGTGCACTGGAGGAGCGTCTCGGTTAGCCTGGACTACTCGCGTTACCGCTGGCCGGGGCGGGTCTCCGTCACCGCTCTAGGTGCTCGAGCTTGTCCGGAACGTCCTCCCAGTCGGCGGCGTCCGGCGGCGCTTCCTTCATTTCCGTGATGACGGGCCATTCCAACGACAGTTCCCGGTTCAATTCCAGGAAATGCGCCTGGTCGGCCGGCAGGTCCTCCTCGGGGTAGATTGCCTCCACCGGACACTCTGGTTCGCACAGGGTGCAGTCGATGCACTCTTCCGGGTCGATGACCAGGAAATTGGGGCCCTCGTGAAAGCAGTCGACGGGACAGACTTCCACGCAGTCGGTGTACTTGCACTTGATGCAACTTTCGGTAACTACAAAGGTCATTCAAGATTCCGGAACCGGGACACTGCCCCCATTGTCTCCATCTGGGCTGCGATGACAAGGCAAGCGTCGGGCTGGTAGCATACGTGCCTTCACCAGCTTGGAAGCGATCGATTTGGGCACCAGCCAGGATCCGCACAAGCCACCGAACAGCCCTCGGATCATCCCGCGCCCCGAACATACGCTGTCCCGGGGCTGTGTCAGCCAGAATGCACTGAAGGTCCTCTACCGGCTCAAGGACTGTGGCTACCAGTCCTACCTGGTCGGTGGGTGTGTTCGCGACGTCCTGCTCGGCCATGAGCCCAAGGACTTCGACGTGGCCACCGATGCGACACCGGAGCAGATTCGCAAGGCTTTCCGAAACTGTCGTCTGATCGGACGGCGATTTCGCCTGGCCCACATCCACTTCGGGCGGGACTATATCGAGGTAGCGACCTTCCGCGGTCGCGGAGACGATGACGGGGATGACGGAGGCGACCGGGAGGTCCGCGACGGGCGACTGATCTCCGACAATGTCTACGGGTCCATCGAAGAAGACGCCGAGCGGCGCGACTTCACGATCAACGCGCTGTACTACAACATCGAGGATTTCTCGGTGAGGGATTACGTCGGCGGGTTCGAGGATCTGAAGGCGCGGCGGCTGCGACTGATCGGCGATCCGGAACAGCGCTACCGCGAGGACCCGGTCCGGCTGCTGCGGGCGGTGCGCTTCGCGGCAAAACTGCAGCTGGACATCGATCCGGCCACGGAAAAGCCCCTGACCGAGCTCGGTGCGTCGCTCGACCAGGTGCCGCCGGCCCGTCTCTTCGATGAAGTTCTGAAACTGTTCCTGACCGGCCACGCGCAGCGAACCACTCGCTTGCTCCAGCATTATGGCCTGTTCGAAGCACTGTTTCCGGACTCGGCCCGCTGCGCGCGAGAACAACCCGGTTACGCCCGAATGCTTCAGCGGGCGATGGAGAACACCGACGAACGGGTTGCGCAGAACAAGCCGGTGACACCCGCATTCCTGTTCGCGGTTCTGCTCTGGGCTCCCTTGCAGACCCGTGTCGAACCGGCGGTGGCCGACGGCATGCCCCTGCATGACGCGATCCACAGCGCGGCCGAGGAAGTCATCTCGCGCCAGGTCGAGCAGATCGCGGTGCCGCGGCGTTTCAGCGTTCCCATGCGGGACATCTGGCACCTTCAGCCGCGATTCAAGCACAAGGTGGGGAAGAAGGCCCGAAAGCTGCTCGAGCATCCACGGTTTCGCGCCGGCTACGATTTCCTGCTGCTGCGAGCGGAACAGGACGAATCCCTGGCCGAACTGGGCCAGTACTGGACGGAGCTCCAGGAGCTGTCCGGAAAGGCGCTGAAGGATGCGCTTGCGCCCCAGTCCGGCAAGGGCGGCCGACCGCGCCGCCGGGGAAAGCAGAAGTCCGGCGAAACGGGCCAGTGAGCGACGAGCGCGTCTTTATCGGCCTCGGCGGCAACGTGGGTGAGCCGTTGCGGCAGATCGGGCTGGGGTTGGCTGCCCTGGACGACGATCCGGGCGTTAGCGTCGTTCGGGTTTCCCGAATGTACGAGTCGCCGCCCTGGGGCATCACCGATCAGCCGTCGTTCATCAATGCCGTCGCCGAATTGCGGTCTTCGCTGTCGCCGTCGGCTCTGCTGCGTTGCATGAGGGGCATCGAAGAAAGCCAGGGCAGGCAGCGGGAGCTCAAGTGGGGCCCGCGAACGCTGGACCTCGACCTGCTGGCCTTCGGTGGCCGGATCAGCGACGAGGTCGGGCTGACCATTCCCCATCCGCGCATCGCCGAGCGCGCCTTCGTGCTGGTGCCCTGGGCAGAGATTGCCCCGGAGTTCCAGGTGCCCGGGCTTGCCTCGGTGGCGGAGCTGCTGAAAGACTGTGCGGACGCAGCAGGCGTTGAACCCTTGTCTCAGGACGAAGCATGTACGGAAAAGACCGCGGCCAACCGCTGACCATTCCCGGTCTGACGAAACTGAAGGCATCCGGCGAGAAGATTGCCTGCCTGACGGCCTATGACGCGACTTTTGCCGAAGCCCTGGACGCGGCCGGGGTGGATGTCATCCTGGTCGGAGATTCCCTGGGCATGGTGGTGCAGGGTCGCTCGTCCACCCTGCCGGTCACCGTGGATCACATGGTCTACCACTGTGCCGCCGTGGCGCGTGGGGCGTCCCGCCCGGTCCTGATCGGTGACATGCCCTTTCTGAGTTTCCGCGACGTGGATCGGGCGCTGGAGAATGCCGGTCGCCTGATGGCCGAGGGCGGCATGCAGATGGTCAAGCTCGAGGGGGGTGGTCGCATCGCCGACATTACCCGCCGGCTGGTCGATGCCGGCATTCCCGTCTGCGCGCATCTTGGTCTGACGCCTCAGTCGGTCCACCAGTTGGGCGGCTACCGTGTGCAGGGAAGGGCGGAAGAAGAGGCCGAGCGGATCGTCGAAGACGCCCGGAGTCTCGAGGATGCCGGTGCCTCGCTGCTGGTCCTGGAGTGTGTCCCGGACGCGCTTGCCGGCCGCATCACCGAGTCGCTGGGCATTCCGACCATCGGCATCGGCGCCGGTCCTGCCTGCGACGGACAGGTGCTTGTCCTCCACGACCTGCTGGGCCTCGGGTCGGGACCGAAAGCCCGGTTCGTGCGCAACTTCATGGCCGATGCCGAAGATATTCCCGGAGCGCTCTCGGCCTATGTATCGTCAGTCAAGGAAGGGCATTATCCCGGATCCGAGGAAAGCTACGGGTGAAGGTCGTACGGCGGCGTGGGGAGTTGTACGCCGAACGCCGGGCTTTGCGCAGTCGGGGCGCCCTGGGTTTCGTCCCGACCATGGGGAATTTGCACGCCGGGCACCTGGCACTCGTGGACCTGGCCCGCGCCCAGGCCGACCGCGTCGCCGTCAGCATCTTCGTCAACCCGACGCAATTCGGCCCCGGTGAGGACTATGCCGCTTATCCCCGCACCTTCGAGGCGGACCTGGATGCGCTCGGCGAACGCGGCTGCGATCTGGTCTTCGCGCCGGAGCCGCAGGACATGTATCCCTATGGCGCGGACGCTGCGGTGACCATCGATGTGCCCGAGGTAAGCGAAGGGCTTTGTGCGGCCAGCCGTCCCGGTCATTTCGCCGGGGTTGCCACTGCGGTGACACGACTGTTCGCGATGGTCCAGCCGGATCTGGCGGTCTTCGGTGAGAAGGACTATCAGCAGCTGCTGGTCATTCGCCGCCTCGTGGCCGATCTCGGATTTCCGATCAGCGTCATCGGGGCGCCCATCGTCCGTGAGCCGGATGGCTTGGCCATGAGTTCGCGAAACGCCTACCTGACCCCCGAGGAACGCCGCAAGGCGCCGGCGCTGTACGCTGCCTTGAGCTGGGCGCGCGACGAGATCCTCGCGGGGCGCACCCCTGACGCGGCCTTGACCGACGAAGGAATGGCCCGTCTCTGCGGGGCCGGACTGGCTCCCGAGTACTTCGAAGTGCGCCGCGCCGCCGATCTTGGTCCGGTCGGATCCGAGGCCGTGGAACTGGTGATCCTGGGCGCCGTGCGTGTCGGCTCTGCACGTCTTATTGACAATTGCCGGGTTGCCTCTCGGGGCGCCTGATTGTTGTAAAAAAACAACAGTTGGGTAAAAGAGACACTTTGTGGCGGAAATGCTGGCTTTTTTGGAATCCGAGTGGTAAGATCGACTCCATCTTGAGAGAGGCAGTTTCCACTCCGATTCTGCATTCTCGATAGACGCAGGGCGCATTTGTTTAAGGTAATCGTCACTCCGATTCTGCCCCCTCTTCGAAAGTCGAGGGGGCTCGTTTTTTTCTGGGGTACGATAATCTCTTGAAAATCCCGGGAATCCTCCTTACTTCTAAGGGCCTGGCCCAGGCGGGTCCCGGGGCCCTGCAGGTCCAATTTTCGAGTATTTCCAGGAGTCAGCCAAGTTATGCACCTCTCGATGCTCAAGGCCAAGATTCATCGTGCCAGCGTGACCCACGCGGAGTTGGACTATGAGGGGTCCTGCGCGATTGACGACGATCTGCTCGATGCGGCCGGGATCCGCGAGTTCGAGCAGATTCACATCTACAACATCACCAGCGGAACGCGCTTCGTCACCTACGCAATCCGAGCAGATGCCGGTTCGGGGATCATTTCGGTCAACGGCGCTGCGGCGCATCTTGCCAATCCGGGCGATCTGGTCATCATCGCCGCCTATGCGCAGCTGGAAGAGGCCGAGGCCGCGAGCTTCAAGCCCACGCTGGTGTACATGAATCGCGACAATTCCATCTCCCACGTCAAGAACGGCATTCCGCCCCAAGCGGCCTGATCGCCATGGCAGGTTCCGCTGATCCGTGGGCCTTGTTGCAAGAATGCAACAAGGCGCTGAGTGGACGCAGCATTCTCGATCTTTTCCGCGCCGATGCGAGCCGGGTTCGCCGCATGTCCGCGGAGGTCGGACCACTGTACGCCGACTACTCCAAGCATCTCCTGGACCAGGCCGCGATCGATGCCCTGGTGGCGTTGGCACGGGACTCCGATCTGGAAAATGGCGTGCGATCACTGCTCGATGGGGCGGAGGTCAACTCGACGGAACAAAGACCGGCCCTGCACACGGCACTGCGTTCGGCAGTGGGCCGGGGCGCGATCGCCGACTCCGCTCGGCGCGAAGCAGAAGACGGTGTGCAGCGCATCCGCGCCCTGGTCGAGCGGATTCACGCCGGGGAATTCGCCGGGGTGACCGGCAAGCCCATCGATCGTCTGATCAGCATCGGCATCGGCGGTTCGGACCTGGGGCCGCGCCTGGCGGTGGACGCCCTTTCCGACGGTGGTGGCATGCGGGTGGACTTCCTCGCCAACGTCGACGGCACTGCGGTCAGTCGCCTGCTGGCCGATGCGGATCCCGAACGCACCCTGTTCTGCGTAATCTCCAAGAGTTTCGGAACCCGAGAGACGCTGCTGAACGCTTCGACTGCCCGGCGCTGGCTGGCCGCCAGGCTGGGCGTCGAAGAGACCGTCGCCGGACGCCAGTTCGTTGCCGTTACGGCGAATCCGGAACGCGCCATGCGCTTCGGCATCCGCGAAGATGCCATCCTGCCCATGTGGGACTGGGTGGGCGGTCGCTATTCGGTCTGGTCGGCGGTCGGCATGCCGCTCATGGCCGGCATCGGACCCGACCGGTTCGACGCGTTCCTCGCGGGCGCTGCGGCAATGGACGAGCATTTTGCCTCGGCCGACTTCGAGCACAACCTGCCGGTCATGCTGGCCTTGATCGGCATCTGGTATCGGAACGTCCAGGGCCTCCCGGCCTACGCGGTGGTGCCCTACGACGATCGCCTGGGCCGGCTCCATGAATACCTCCAGCAGCTCGACATGGAGAGCAACGGCAAACGGGTCACCCGCGACGGTCGGCCTGTGCCCCGCGCCACGGGACCGATCTGCTGGGGAGGCATCGGGACCAATGCCCAGCATGCTTTCTTCCAATGGCTGCATCAGAGTCCGGATGTGATGCCACTGGAATTCGTCGGCGTCCGCAATCCCGACCACGACCATCCCGTGCACCATCGGGAGTTGATGGCCAACATGCTCGGCCAGAGCTGGGCGCTCCTGGCCGGAAGAAGCCACGAGGCGACCGCCGAGCTGCTGGCGTCCGACGGCCGGCCTCCGGAACTCGCTCCGCACATGGCGTTCCCCGGCAATCGTCCCAGTACCACGTTCCTGCTGGAACGCCTGGATCCGGCAGCCCTGGGCGCCCTGCTTGCCCTCTATGAACACCGGGTTTTCGTGCAGGGATGGATCTGGGGCATCAACAGCTTCGATCAATGGGGCGTCGAGCTGGGCAAGACGCTCGCCAATCGGGTACTTCCCTGGCTCGAGGGCGGGCCCGTCGATGCGGACGATGTCGATGGCTCGACCATCGATCTGATTCGCCGCTTGCAATCCGATTCCGATCTGACTTAGACTCCGCGACCACTTGTCTATACCACCGGCGCTGGCCGGTCAGGGACAGTGGGGTTCGGTGGCTGCAACGGCCGCCGATTCAGTTTTAGTGGGAGGAAAATTCAGTGAACAAGCAAGCAGCCTCAGGCCTGCTGGCGGGGATCGTCGTGCTCGCATCGGCCGCGGCCGAAGTCGCGCCGGAAAAGCATCTCGTCAGCACCAAAGCAATCAACCATCACGTACCAGCCCATCAGCTGGTTTTCAGCAACGCCCGGAAAGTGCAACCGGAACTGCGAGCAGAACTCGCGGCCATCTTCGCGGACCGGGCCGCGGGAAAACTGACCAAGGACCGGGAGAACGAGCTTTTCCCGGTGATCATCAACCTGCACGCGGGTCCCTATGCGGATTCGCAGAGCTATCGCCAGGCATTCAAGCATTCGCCTGCCCTGCAGGCCATGCGAGGCCAGATCCGGAAAGCCCAGAACCGGGCCATCGCGAAGCTCGCGCCGGGGGCCGCGTCGCGAGTCCGAGTCAAATACGACAACCTGTTCGCCTTCTCCGCCGACCTGACCGCGGACGAGATCGCCCGCGCCGCGGACCTGGGGGCAGTCGAGTTTATCGAGGAGCGCCCCCTGTTTCACCTGATGGACTCGGAAGCCCACGCCCTGACCGGGATCGACCAGACCCAGGCGCAGGGCCACACGGGGCAGGGGAGCGTGATCGCGATCATCGATGACGGAATCGACCACGATCATCCCGCTTTCGGCGGAGAGACCGGTTTCCCGAACAGCAAGATCCTCGGCGGCTGGGACTTTGCGGACAATGACTCGGATCCGCGAATCGATTGCCTGGACCAGAGCCATGGTACGGCCGTGGCGGGCGTTGCAGCCGGCAACGGCGGTGGCGTGGTCGGCAGTGCGCCGGATGCGCAGCTCGTGTTCCTGAAGGTGCAGAAGCAGTCCGAGTGCGGTCAGCCCTCCCTGTCGGGAGACGTGGCAGCGGCGATCGACTGGGCGGTGACCAACCAGGCCACCTACGACATCGACATCATCTCCATGAGCCTTGGCGGCGGTTCCTTCAGCAACCAGTGCGACAGTGCATCGACCGCCTATCGCAATGCAGTCGATGCGGCCTACGCGTCGGGCATGGTGGTGCTGGCCGCTTCCGGCAACGACGGTCTCTGCAGCGAGATCTCGCACCCGTCCTGCATGAGCAACGTCATCAGCGTCGGCGCGGTCTACGATTCCGCCATGGGCAGTTCGGGCTCCTGTGTCAGCCCGAATTCCTGCGGCAACACCCAGTATCACCAGGCATGCGACTCCATGGGCCTGGTGGCCTGCTTCGATGACAGCGCCGCAGATGGGGTGACCTGCTATTCGAATTCGGCGTCCTTTCTCGACATCCTGGCGCCGTCCAACTGCGCGACGACAGCCGCAACCGGTGGCGGTATCGAGAGCTGTTTCTCCGGCACCTCGTCGGCTACCCCCTATGCAGCCGGTGTCGCCGCCACGCTGATCGAGGCTGCCGGCGGGTCCGGGTCGCTCAACAACGACGACATGCGGAGCCTGCTGCGCAGCTCGGGTGTCTCCGTGGTCGACGGCAAGAACGGCAGGACCACACCGCGGGTCGACGCGCTCGCGGCGGTCGATCAGCTCGGCGGCGGGGGCAACCCCGATCCCGGCGGTGACAGCGAACTGGACAATGGTGTCCCCGAAAGCGGTCTTGCGGCCGCCCAGGGCAACGAGTTGCACTACACCATGGCGGTTCCGACCGATGCCGAGGACCTGGTCTTTTCCATCACCGGTGGCTCCGGCGACGCCGATCTCTACGTTCGCTACGGCAGCCAGCCGACCACCTCGAGCTATGACTGCCGGCCCTATCGCAGCGGCAACGAAGAGACCTGCTCCTTTGCGTCTCCGCAGGACGGAACCTGGTACGTGATGGTCCGAGCCTGGTCGACGTTCAGTGACGTCACCCTGACCGGCAGCTATGCGACGGCGGCGCCCAACGTGGCTCCGACGGCCGATTTCACCTACTCGGTCGATGACCTCAGCGTCGCCTTCTTCGATGCCAGCGGCGATTCCGACGGCTCCGTCGTCAGCCGCAGCTGGACCTTCGGCGATGGCGCGAGCTCGAGTGCGACCAATCCCACCCACAGCTACGCTTCTGAGGGAACCTATACCGTGACGCTGACGGTCACCGACGACGATGGCGCAACCGATGCCGCGTCGGCAGATGTGAGCGTCACGGCGCCGGTCGGAAGCGGTCCGTGCAGCACCTGCGAGGCCTACAGCGGCAACCTGTCGGGTAGCGGCGACGACGACTACCAGCCGGACGGCACCTACTACTACTCGGGCAGCTCGGGGACCCACGACGGCTATCTGGAAGGCCCGGCAAGCGCCGATTTCGACCTGGAGCTGTACAAGTGGAATGGCAGCCGGTGGTCCAAGGTGGCCGAATCGGTCAGCTCGACATCTTCCGAGCAGATCAGCTACAGCGGCACCCGGGGCTACTACCTGTGGCGGGTGCTTTCCTACTCGGGAAGCGGCAGCTACGATTTCTATCTGCAGCGTCCCTGAACGAAAGGTCCGGCCGGTGTGTCGGATCCCTGCGGCAAACGAAAGCCGCCCGGTTGACCGGGCGGCTTTCTGCTTTCAGGAATGGTTGGATTCTGCGACCATCGCCGGCGGGAACAGAGGGAGAATCCGATCATGGCCCGCAACATCGAAATCAAGGCCCGTCTGCCCGATCTGGAAAACATGCTGACCCGGGTCCGTGAGGTGGCTGATCGGGGGCCGCAGGAACTGGTCCAGGACGATACCTTCTTTACCTGTCCGGAAGGCCGGCTGAAACTGCGCAGGTTCGCGCCGGAAGACGGCCAGCTGATCTTTTATCGACGCGCCGACGAAAGCGGTCCCAAAGAGTCTTTCTACGTCCTCTCGCCCACCGCCTCACCGGATTCCCTGCGCGAGGCATTGACGCTGGCCTACGGTACGATCGGCCGCGTCCGCAAGCATCGTACCGTTTACTGGGCAGGGCGGACTCGCATCCACCTCGACCGGGTCGAAGCCCTGGGGAGCTTCCTGGAACTGGAGGTCGTGCTCGAGGATGGCGAGTCGCCGGAAACCGGGCAACGCGAGGCCGAACGACTCATGGCCGAACTCGGAATACCTAGTGACTGGCTGCTTCAGGGCGCCTATCTGGACCTGCTCCTGAAAGACGCAACCTGAACAAGACCTTTGCTTCTGGCGCGCAAGACGCCGCGTTAGTATATTGATCTCGATCGTTGCTTTGATCCTAAAGGGGACCAGCCATGCCTTCGAACAGCCGTTATCCAGCGCTCGCCGCCGCGGTATTCGCCGCCCTCTTTGCCGGCGGCAGTGTCGCCCAGGAGGGAACCCTGGAAGAGATCGTCGTGACCGCCCAGAAGCGCACCGAGAACATCCAGGATATTCCGCTCTCCGTTTCCACCCTCAACGAGGAAAAGATCGAGGCCTTCACCTCGGGCGGCGAGGATATCCGGTTCCTGCGAGGCCGCCTGCCGAGCCTGCAGATCGAGTCGTCCTTCGGTCGCGTGTTCCCACGCTTCTACATTCGGGGCTACGGCAACACCGATTTCGATCTCAACGCATCCCAGCCGGTATCGCTGGTCGTCGACGAGGTCCATCAGGAGAACGCGTTACTGAAGGGCTTCCCCGTGTTCGACGTCGCTCGGATCGAGATGCTGCGCGGCCCCCAGGGCACCCTGTTCGGCCGCAACACGCCGGCGGGCGTCGT
>JAWVZU010000111.1:0-11966 GCA_033722075.1 Lysobacterales bacterium | reverse complement strand
GGTACGGGCTGAGCCATGAAAGGGATGGGGATGAGCGCCCTGTTGCCCTGATGGCCCGCCGCAAACCCAGACCCTTCGAGTTCGCCGGGCAGACGATCAACCCCGGGGAACGCGCGGACGTCAGCCTGCGACTTCCGGACCTGTATACGCATGCGGAAACCAGCATGCCGGTTACGGTGATGCACGGTCGCTCCGCCGGACCCCGGTTGTTCGTCTGTGGCGTGATCCACGGCGATGAACTGAATGGGATGGAAATCATCCGGAGGGTCCTGGAGCATCGGGCGCTGAAGCGCCTCCGCGGCACCTTGCTCGCGGTCCCCATCGTCAATATCTATGGATGCCTCACCGGGTCGAGATACCTGCCCGATGGTCGCGACCTGAACCGGCTCTTTCCCGGAATTTCCGGCGGATCCATGGCCTCCAGGATTGCCCACCTGTTCATGGATCAGATCGTCGCCGGCAGCGACTACGGAATCGACCTGCATACGGGATCGCGCCACCGGGCCAACCTGCCCCATGTGCGGACCAGCCCGGACATAGAAGAAACCCGGGCGATGGCGAAGGCCTTTGGTGCGCCACTCATGATCGATGCCGACCTCCGGGATGGTTCGCTACGCCACGCGGCGCTGGCCGAGGGTATTCCGATGCTGCTTTACGAAGGCGGCGAGGCGTTACGCTTCGACGAGGTGGCGATCCGTGCCGGGGTCAGCGGCGTGATTGGCGTCATGCGCTACACCGGCATGTTGCCGGCCAGCCGCAAGAAGCGCACTTTCGAGCCGCTCATCGCCAATCGATCAAGCTGGATCCGGGCGCCGGGGAGCGGCATCGTGCGCGTCCATCGCAGCCTCGGCGATATTGTCCGTCGGGGCGATCCGCTCGGCGAGATCTCCGATCCGGTGGGTGGCAACAAGATGACCATCAAGGCCCAGCGCTCGGGGATCATCATCGGGGCGTCTCGCCTGCCCCTGGTCCACGAGGGAGAAGCACTGCTACACGTCGCCCACTTACGCCAGTACGCCACGGCCGAAGAGGTGATGGACGCCTTCGAGGAAACCCATGACCCGGATCTGAACATCAATCCGGCGGAGCAACCGATCGCCTAGCCCCTGCGGCCTCGGTTCAGCTCGCCGGCTCCTCGTGCGAGCGGTTTTCGCAGAATGTGCGATACAGGAAACGCATGATCTCCTGGACATCGCGGCGGGCAATCGAATAGTAGATGGTCTGCCCTTCCCTCCTGGCCTTGACCAGGCCCTCCCGGCGCAGCAAGGCAAGCTGCTGGGATGCGGCCGGGAGTTTCATTCCGACCGCATCGGCCAGCGCGCCAACGGACGATTCGGCATGAATCAACTCGCACAGCAACAGCAGACGATTGGTGTTAGCCATTGATTTCAGGAGTCTTTCTACCGACGCAGCGTTCTTGGTCATTTTTTCTATATTCATAGTTGCTAAATTTAGCAAATACTAATATGATTAGCAACATCAGACTGGCAAAAGAATCTCGAACAACATGATCAAACGCCACCTCACGGAGCTCGGGTGCCGCTTTCCAAGAGCCGTTTACCTGCTCACCCTTGCCCTGATCCTCGTCCTGGGCGCTCAGCTTCCGGGTATCGTGGTCGATACGGATCCCGAAAACATGCTGCCCGCCGATCAGCCCGATCGGGTATTTCACAACGAGGTCAAGTCCACCTTTGAATTGCATGACGCAATAGTCGTCGGTGTCGTCAATGAGTCGGATCCAGCGGGCGTTTTCAACCCCGACTCCCTGGCCGCGATGAACCGTGTAACCCGGGGCATTCTCCGCATCGATGGTGTCATCGGGCCGGACCTGATGGCCCTCGGCACGGTTGACAACATCGAACAGGCAGGTCCCGGCACGGTCAGCTTTCAATGGCTCATGCGCGAGGCTCCGGACACCCAGGACCAGGCGGACGAAATCCGCGCGCAGGTGGCCCGGCTGCCCCTGCTCCGCAACACCCTGGTGTCCGACGATGGGCGGGCGGCGGCAATCTATGTACCGATTGCCGACAAGGATGAGAGCCATCGCATCGCCAGCGAGATTCGGGTCCTGACCGAAGAGACGCCGGCGGCCGACGAATACTATCTGACCGGCCTCCCCGTGGCCGAAGACACGTTTGGTGTGGAGATGTTCATCCAGATGGGGATTTCGGCCCCTCTCGCCGCCCTGGTGATCTTCCTGCTCATGTGGGCGTTCTTTCGCAATCTGCGTCTGGTGATCGCCCCGATGATCGTGGCCATGGCCACCGTGATTTCCACCATGGGCCTCTTGATCGGGCTCGGCTTCACGGTGCACATCATGAGTTCGATGATTCCGATCTTCCTGATGCCGATTGCCGTGGTCGACTCGATTCACATCATGTCCGAGTTCGCCGACACCTATCGCCCCGGATCGGACCGGCGAACGGTCATCGTCGAGGTGGTCGACAACCTCTTCAAGCCGATGCTTTTCACCTCCATCACCTCGGCCGTCGGCTTCCTGTCGCTGGCCCTGACCCCGATACCGCCGGTGCAGGTCTTCGGGGTATTCGTGGCGGTCGGGATCATCCTCGCCTTCGTGCTCACCATTGTATTCATCCCGGCCTACATCGTGCGCATGAAGCCGGGCAGCCTGGATTCCATGCAGGAGGCGTTGCACGCCGGTGATGATGCGGGACTGCTCAGCCGGATTCTAAGGCCGACCGGCCGCTTCGCTGTGCAACGGGGGCCGGCAATCATCGGAATCGTCGTCCTGATCTTCGCGGTCAGCGTGGCGGGTATCCTGCGGATCCAGATCAATGACAACCCGGTCCGTTGGTTCAAGTCGGATCATCGCATCCGGGTGGCCGACCGCGTACTCAACGACCACTTCGCCGGCACCTACGACGCGTTCTACGTATTCCAGCGCGAGGTTGACCCGCAGCGGGCCGGAAAATTGGTCGCGGACCTGCGAGCGAAGGCAGAAGACACCACGGATGCGGCGGTGGCCGATGCCCTGGAGTCTGCCGCGCTGGAACTGGAGCAGGCAGACTCCCTCAGCGGTGGGCTCACGAATGCCCTGACCGTCCTCGATGATGCCCTTTGGGAGGTGTCTTCATCGGTAGCCGGCCCGCTGGAGGAAGCGCGTACAACACTGGAGCAGACGCAGGAAGAAACCCGCTATTTCCTGGACCCGGAGGCGCTGGCCTACCTGGGACGATTCCAGGATGCCCTGCTCGCGACCGGTCAGGTGGGCAAGACCAACGCGGTGACCGACCTGGTGAAGACCGTAAATCGCGAGCTTCGCAGTGGCGAGGCGGACGATTTCCGGATTCCCGAAAGTCAGGCGGGTGTCGCCCAGACGCTGCTCCAGTACCAGTCTTCCCATCGGCCGCAGGATCTGTGGCACATGGTGACGCCCGATTACGGCGAGGCGGTCGTCTGGCTCCAGCTGACCAGCGGCGACAACCAGGATATGCGGCGGGTGATGCAGGCGGCCGAGAAGTTCTTCGACGAGAACCCCATACCCGAGGGCGTAAGGGGCCGCTGGGCCGGCAAGACCTACATCAACGTGGTCTGGCAGGAGGCCATGGTCGCCGGCATGTTGAACAGTCTGCTCGGAGCCTTCGTCATCGTGCTCATCATGATGGTGGTGCTGTTCCGCTCGCTGCTCTTTGGCCTCATCGCGATGCTCCCGTTGACGGTCACGATCACGTTCATCTACGGCCTGATCGGTTGGGTCGGCAAGGACTACGACATGCCCATCGCGGTGCTGTCGGCGCTGACACTCGGGCTGTCCATCGATTTTGCCATCCACTTTCTCCAGCGGTCACGCGAGATCTTC
Source organism: Lysobacterales bacterium (assembly GCA_033722075.1). Classification (GTDB taxonomy): domain Bacteria; phylum Pseudomonadota; class Gammaproteobacteria; order Xanthomonadales; family SZUA-38; genus JAWVZU01. Next base: position 8,146 of record JAWVZU010000111.1, on the reverse strand, counting down.
TCGCGCACCGGCTCGCTGGAGCAGACGCTCCGGGAGATGTTCGAGGAGCCCGCCCGCGCAATCACCCGCAATGCCATCGTGATTGCGGTCGGGTTTACGCCGCTCCTGTTTGCACCGCTAGTGCCCTACATTACGGTCGGGTTCTTCCTGGCGGCCATCATGGCCGTTTCCGGGGCCGTCACCCTGATTCTGTTGCCGGCAATGGCCCGCTTGCTCGGAAACCGGATGTATCCGACCGAGCACGGTTCAGGACGGCAAGCCGAAGCGACTTGAGGAGGTCTGAAATGCGAAACCTCGCACTTACATTGATGCTTCTGATTCCTGCGCTTTCCCCTGCGCAGGAACCGCTCACCGACGCGGACGAAATCGTCCGACGGGCGAACCTGGCTGCCTATTATGCGGGCGCTGACGGCCGCAGTGACGCGCGGATGATCATCACCGATGCACAGGGGCGGGAGCAGTTGCGCCAGTTCGTCGTGCTGCGTCGCGATCGTGAAGATGGCGGCGATCAGGATTTCCTGGTTTTCTTCAGCCGTCCGTCGGACGTCCGCGGCACGGTGTTTCTGGTCAAGAAGCATCCGGACCGGGACGACGATCGGTGGCTTTATCTGCCGGGCCTGGATCTGGTCAAGCGGATTGCCGCCGGCGACAAGCGGACGAGCTTCGTCGGTTCCCACTTCTTCTATGAGGACGTCTCCGGCCGCAATCCCAATGCCGACACGCACGAGCTTGTCGAGACAACCGATCGAGAGTACGTCCTGGTCCATCGACCGAAGGATGCCGGGGCCGTCGAATTCAGCGAGTACACCACCTGGATCGACCGGGAGACCTTCCTGCCGATGAAGATCGAGTACCGCAACGATCGGGGACAGACCTATCGGCGAGTTGAGGTCGTCGAAGTGCAGGAAATCGAAGGGCACCCGACCGTGGTCCGCTCACAGATCAGCAACCTGGAGTCCGGCGGGCGCACCCGCATGGAATTCCGGTTCATCGCTTATGACATCGGTATTCCCGAAGATGTGTTCAGCGAACGGTCACTGCGCAGCCCGCCTCGCGAGTGGCTGGAGCGGCCGGAAGGCTGATATGCCCAGTGCCGTTCTCCACGGACTCTTGTCGCTTGCGACAGTCGTTTTCCTGATCGCGGGCCCGGTTGCCTTCGCCCAGGAGGGTGATTGGGACGACGACGACTGGGGCGATGACTGGGGTGACGAGAGTCTCAGCCCCAGCCCCTGGACCGGATTTCTGGAACTGGGACTCGGGGCACGTACCGGCAGCGACCCGGTCATCGACGATGACCTGACTCTCGGGGAATTGCGACTCCGCCTGGAAACGGACCGGGACCTGGGCGCAGCCCGCCTCGGCTTCAAGGGCGACGTCTACTACGACGCGGTGACGGACCAGTTCGAGGGAGAACTCCGCGAAATGGCCCTCTCCTTCAGCCCCGTATCGTCGGCCGATCTGAAGATCGGACGCCAGGTTCTCACCTGGGGAACCGGCGATTTCGTCTTTCTCAACGACCTGTTCCCAAAGGACTTTCAGTCCTTCTTCTCCGGCCGTGACGACGAATATCTGAAGGCGCCCTCCGATACGATCCGCGCGAGCTGGTTTGGCGATGCGTTCAACGTGGACGTCGCCTGGTCGCCGGAGTTCGAGCCGGACCGTTATCTCACCGGTGAGCGGTTCTCGTTTTTCTCGCCGCCGGCCGGCACGATCGTCGCGCCAGATTCCGGGCGGGTTGGTGCGCCGGATGAATTCCCGGAAGACGGCGAGATCGCCGTGCGGATCTTCGCCAACGCGAGCGGGGCCGAGTGGGCCCTGTATGGCTATCGAGGCTTCTTCAAGGGCCCGGAGGGGCTGGCCATGAACGGGCAGCTTTTCTTCCCCCGGTTGAACGTCTGGGGCGCGAGCCTGCGCCGTCCGCTGGGCCCGGGACTGATCAATGCCGAGGTCGCCTGTTATGACTCAAGAGATGACTCGGACGGTACGAACCCAGGCGTCCCGAATGACCAGCTCCGCTTCCTCCTGGGCTACGAGCAGGAGTTGATCACGAACCTGACCCTGGGCCTGCAGGGCTACCTGGAGCGCACCCTGGATCATTCGGCGCTCCTCGCCGCCTCGCCGGCTCCATCGCTCGAACCGGAACACAACCGCGCCGTATTGACGGCGCGGCTGACCTATCGCGCTTTCCGCGATCGGTTGACTGCCGGGCTGTTCACTTTTGCATCACCCACCGACGGGGATTACCACCTTCGCCCCAGCATCACCTATCGCTGGAGCGACGAATGGACCTTCACGGCGGGGGCGAACCTTTTTGGGGGCGACGACCGCCATACCTTCTTCAACCATCTCAGCGGCAATGAAAACGTTTTTGTCCGTGCGCGCTACAACTTCTGACATATCACCACGGAGGACCAAACCATGTCACTCGAAAAATCCGTTGAAGCCTTCGCAGGATTCATGGTCCTGCTCTCGGTTGTCCTTACCGTATTCGTGCATCCGGCCTTTGTCTGGCTGACCGTCTTCGTCGGGGCCAACCTGTTTCAGCAGTCTTTCACCGGCTTTTGTCCCGCGGCCATCGTCATGCGCAAGCTCGGCATCCGCAGTGAGGCGGAGCTGACCCGCGCAGAACTCGCGCGGAGTGGCGCCTCGTGAGCGGATTCCTGGGCGCAATCCTGGTCATTGCCGCAGCAGCTGGTGGTGACGGCGTGCCGGACCGGGCTGCGGCCGCGGTCGATGCCTACGCCTCGCAACTCAAGGCCGCCCTGGGCGGTGCCATGCAGAGCGGCGGCCCGGTGGAAGCCATCGAAGTCTGCCGAAACCGTGCGAGTGAGATCGCAGCTGAGATCGGACGGGAGGCGGGCGTGGATATGGGCCGCACCGCCCTGCGCGTCCGAAACCCGGGCAACCAGCCGGATGAGTGGGAAATGGCGGTCCTGCGCCGCTTCGAAGCCGAACTGGCCGCCGGAGCCGCCGCGGAGGAGCTGTTTGCTGTGGACACGAAACAGACCGCGAGCGGCATGCAGCACCGGTACATGGCACCGATCATGACCCAGCCGCTTTGCCTGGCCTGTCATGGAAGCGCTCTGGATCCCGCGGTCAAGGATGTTCTGCAGGCGCACTACCCCGAAGATGAGGCCACCGGTTTCGCAATCGGCGATCTGCGCGGCGCGTTCACGGTCAGCTGGATCGAGGCGGAGTAGCTGCTACCTCCCTGAGCAACCCAGGCTAGCCTGGAACGCGCGTAGCTTGTGCAACATCCAGGCTAAAGCCAATGGGCGCCGAAAAGCGCCGCCGGTCCGGTCTTGGCCATCACGCAAGCTGACTTTGAACACACGATGGGTGCCCGGTTTCCGGGGCTGCGCCACCAGTCCCCGGTCGCCAGGGCTTGGCCGGCGACCTTGACCTCGCCCCCGAGGATGTACAGCTCGGTGCCCTGGTCACCGTCCGGAATCTGATAGTCCATTCCTGGCGACAGGCGGATCAGCCGGACCTGCTCCGGTCCAAAGCTGTGCAATGGAAGGACTTCGATACCCGTAGCGAATTCGGTCCAGGCCGTGGAATCCCGCGTGTCGACCACCTTCTGTTCCAGGTCACGGGGCAGGAATTGGCGCAATTTCACAAAGATGACACAGCCTTCCCGGGTATACGGTTCATGTTCCGTACCCGGTGGATTTCGGACGTAGGTGCCGGCCGGAAATTCGCCGTAATCGTCGTAGAAGGTCCCCTCCAATACCAGGAACTCTTCGCCCGCAGGATGGCCGTGGCGCGGGAAGGACGAATGGGGTGCGTACCGCACCAGGCTGGTGGCCCGGGCCGCTTCTTCACCGATCCGGTCGAGCATCTTGCGCTCGACGCCCGGCGCGGGGGACGGCACCCACTCCATGCGGCCCGTCTCCACGTGTTCCACCTTGTCAAAGTCCGCTCGCAGCAACATGCTGGGCATGATAGCGACAGACCCAATACAGGCGAGGTGAAGATGAAACGATTTTGGCTGGCTTTCCTGTTGCTTCTTGCGCCCGCCGTACATGGCGAGGAGCGGCCTCGGGCGAGGGACGCCGGAATCGAAGTCGGTGTTTTCCGTCCCGGTCCTCTGAATGCCATCACGGACGTGCGCGGTGTGCGGGTCGGACACGTAACCGTAACCAGCGGTCAGGCCATCCACACAGGCGTGACGGCGATTCTGCCGCACGGTGACAATCTCTTTGAAAGGCGCGTTCCGGCCGCCATTCACGTTGCCAACGGCTTCGGTAAGCTGCTCGGGATCTCCCAGGTCCGGGAACTCGGCGAACTGGAGACGCCGATTCTCCTGACCTGCACCCTGTGCGTGTGGCGCGCCGCCGACACGATGGTCGAATTCCTCCTGGAGCAACCGGGCATGGAAACCGTTCGGTCGATCAACCCGGTCGTGGGCGAGACCAACGACGGCTATCTGAATGACATTCGAAGCCGGGCGATCGAGCCCCGGCACGTGGTGGAAGCGCTGACCACTGCCGCCGACGGACCCGTTGCGGAGGGCAATGTCGGCGCCGGGACAGGAACCGTGGCTTTCGGCTTCAAGGGCGGTATCGGAACGAGTTCGCGGGTACTGCCGGACCACCTTGGAGGACATTCGATCGGCGTCCTGGTGCAGGCGAACTTCGGAGGAATCCTGAGCATCGCCGGTGCACCGGTCGGCAGGTCTCTGGACCGGTACGCTTTCCGTGACGATATCGGGGACTCGGCGGATGGCAGTATCATGATCGTCGTCGCAACCGACGCCCCGCTGGACGCGCGCCTGCTGGAGCGGCTGGCCAGGCGTTCGCTGGCGGGCCTTGCCCGAACCGGGGCGGCCATGACCAACGGTTCGGGGGACTATGTGATCGCCTTTTCAACCACCGGGAAGGCCGAAGCGCTGGTGTCGAACGACCGCATGTCTCCCCTGTTCCAGGCGGTTGCCGAGGCGACCGAAGAAGCGATCTACAATGCGCTCTTCAAGGCCGAAACGACCGAGGGCCACCGTGGCCGGATCGATGCACTTCCGATCGACCGCACCCTGGAAATCCTGGACTCTCATGACGCACGTCGCAAGGACTGAATTGCGCTGACATGATCCGGCCACTCCTCATACGCTCGGCACCGGACAACCCACCGTTCCCCGTCGATGCCCTCGCCCTGGAAGAGGATACGGGACTGGTCCTGTCGGCCGACCCAACCGTCCGGGACCCGGGCGAGTCCTTGTCCCGGACTTTGAGCGAGCTTCAGGAGCAACGCCTGTACAAGCCGGGTTCGGTGGTCGTGCGGGACGGCAGCCCCCGCCGCTTCCTTGCCGTGGTTCACGATTTCGATCGTGAGCCGAGCTGGTGCGAGGACTGGATTTCCATGGCCCTGGAACGCGTGTTTACCCTGGCCGACGAACACGGAGCCCAGGCCCTGGCACTCGAGCGCGTGGGCTGCGTGCACGGACAGCTTCAGCCGACGCGCTTCGATGCCCTGCTGAACGGCGCCCTGGCGGCCCGATCCTCCGATCTGCCCGAGAGGATCTGGCTCATCGAATCTCGCCGATGGACCGATGAGCCCACTCGATGAGTTCCTTCTGCGATGCGGTTTCCGCCCCGCCCCCGGCCGCTTGGACGCGGGTGCGGGCTTCGTGCAACTCGACGCCGAGCCAGAGCAGGATGCAGGTGGCCGTCATCCCGGTGCGACCGATGCCGCCAAAGCAGTGAACGAGGACATGCTCACCTTCGCCAAGGCGCTCGCAAACGGACTTGACCAGCTCGAGATAGCTTCCGCGATCGCCGGGCACATCGAAATCCAGGATCGGAAACAGGATGTGCTCCACAGGCACGCCATCACCGCACAGGGCGGCATGAAAAGCCGGAGAACGGCTTGCGATCTCTTCCATGGGTGTCAGGCTGATCAGCAGGCCGATGTCGGCCCGCTTCCAGGCCTCGAACTCGGCCCTGATGGACCGGTTCAGCCCGGGCATGGACGATAGATACAGCCGCCCCGAAACCTCCCTGGGAAGTTGAAGCCGACGCATCTACTCCGGAGACGTCTCCGCCAGGGCGCCACAAAACGTGTCGGGAGTCAGGCGGATGATTTCGATCGTATCGCTCTCGCCGGAATCGAACTCGAAGGTGAGCGAGGCGCTGGTGCAGCTCTGGAACTGGATCGACATGGTTCCGACCGGCGACAGCGAGGTCATGCGTGGGTCATTGAACACGCCGCCCGTATTGAGGTTGATCGTCAAGTTTGCCTCGCTGCCGGCAATCGTGCCGCCGGCGGTGAACCAGCGATGCTGTTCGGTGCCGAAGGTCAGCGTCTCGCTGTCGTCCGGCTCGTCGGTGTCATAGGTGAACCAGGCCACGAAGATCTCGAGGCCGTCGCTGCCGGGATATACGTCCAGGAGGTACCCCTGCCCTGGCGTATCCGGATCGAACCAGGCGCCGCTGAGGCCTTCATTTGCCGCGAACTGGCCTTCCGGACGAACGCTGATCTGGGTGGTCACGAAATTCTCCGCCACGACGGTCTGGCCATCGAAGTCGATCAGCGGCAGGCTGTCGAAGGGCGGCCCGAAATTGAACCGCTGCAGCGCTGCGATGGCGTCCACGACCTGCATCCCGTCGCCTATGACCTCGCCAAAGACGGTGAAGCCGCCGTTCTGCGTATCCAGGTCCGGATTGTTGACCAGGTTGATGAACCACTGACTGGTCGCACTGTCCGGATCGTCGGCCCGCTTGGCCATGGCAATGGTGCCCCGGACATTGGATTCAGAGAACTCGTTGGCTATCGGCGGGTCGGTCTCGATTGCCTGGGCCTCCTCACCGTCGAAGAAGAAACCCCCGCCCTGAATGACGAACCCGGGAATGCTGCGGTGAATGAAGGTTCCGTCGTAGTCACCGTCGTTCACATAGTTGAGGAAATTCGCCACCGTGTCGGGAGCGATGTCGTCGTAGAGGCGGACGTTGAAACTGCCGAGGGGTGTTTCAACGGTGACCGTCGTTGCGACCGCGGCATGGGAAGCGGCAAGCAGGACCGCCCCGTAGAGGGCGAGGATCAGTAGGCGCATGGTTTTTGGTTCTCGAAAGAAACTGGCCGAGGATTCTACGTCATCCGGGGGCGGGGAGGTACCGGCCCGTCGTGACCTTCGACTTTCTGCCCGGAGATCGGGTAAGCTCCGCCGTTTTGGATGATCTGCGAGACCCATCGATGAACGGAGTGAAAGCGTTGATTCAGGTCCTGGCCCTGGCCTGGGCCGCTTCTTCGGCGGGTGCCGAGCCGGAGGCCCCCGACTTTTTCAAGTCGCACCTCGAGTCCCGCTATGGCCCATTCCCGGTGGAAACGACCATCGTGGACTTCGCCCGGGGCGATGTGGGCAATGACGGCCGCGAGGAATTCGTGGGCGTCTATCGCAACAGCTTCACCATTGCGCCGAGCGAGAGCACCGGCGGAAAGCGGGCAAAGCAGCACCAGACGATGATCGCCGTGTTCGTGCCGGGGCCCGATGGACTGATCTATGACTACGAGGACGACACCCGGCTGCGCTGGTGTGAAGGCGACGCTTGCTTTGGTGTGACCGTCACGGACGAGGGCCAGATCGAGGTGCGGCAGCACCGAAATGCCGGGGACGCGAAGTACGAGTCGATCCTGACCCTCAGCTACGCCGACGGGAAATTCTCCCCCGTCGGCCCGCCGCAGGATCGGTTAGTGGAAGCGCCGGAGGCCTCTGAGGAGCCTTAGTCGGTCCTCGCGGCGCGCGTTGAACGCAACCGCATCAGTCGATCAACCCCGGAATCTCGCCGTTGGCGGCGAGCTGTAGGTACAGTTCGGCCTGCTCGTCGTAGCGGGCCCTGGCCTCGGCTACGGCGGCCTGGACGGCGGGATGATCCATCAGTGGTTGATAGGCGGGGTATGCATAGCGCAGCCGATCCGGCTGGCGCCAATCGTCGTCCTCGAGGATATCCCGGGCCAGGGCTTCTGCTGCCGGATCCAGGCCCGGGAGCCCATGGACGAACCGGTAGACCGCCCAGTCATCCTCCTCTCGCCATTCGGGAAACGTCTCATCCATCCGGGCGGGAATCTGCTCGCTCCAGATTCTCAGTCCCTCTTCCGAAAAGCCGACGAGGTCGCGGAATCGAATGCGAACCTGAAGCCCGAAGACGTCTTC
>JAWVZU010000110.1:0-11999 GCA_033722075.1 Lysobacterales bacterium | reverse complement strand
GAATCGAACGCGCCGGATTATAGCACCGGTGATCGGAAGATATGGCAACTAACTGCCCGAAACCGGGGGCACCCCGAAGACCGGTGAGGCATCAACGTAGATTAAGTACTCGACGATCCGACCGTCCCGCCGCCTGAATACGTTGCAGAACGGAAATGTGGCCGGGCCTCCCTGCACGCGCCGGTAGGTGACGTTGCCGCGGCAGACCGACCGGTCCTCCAGTTCCCAGGCTTCCAGCAGTTCGTGGTGCAGTGATTCGACCAGCGGAGAAAGCTGCGCCCAGAGGGCTGCAAAGTTGTCCCGACCGGCGCCCGCGGGAAAACTCCCGAAGCGAAAGGCCACCTGCTCATGGAGCCGATCCTTGATGCCTTCGACACCGGCCCGGTCGATATCGGCGAAAAGCCGCCGAATCCAATCGGGTATGTCAGTCTGTGATCCCATTACCTTGTTTTCTCCCGGAATATTGATCAGAGTCAAGAGCCTTGTTTGCCAGACCCTTAATCTGCGTGCAAGGCGTTCTTTAACAAGGATCCGGTAACGGGGCATGACACGACAGACAATCAAGGTCGCGCGAGGCCTGAACATACCGATTGGCGGCGTTGCTGCCGGCGAGGTCACTGACGGCGCCGAAGTGTCCCGCGTCGCACTGCTGGGCTCGGACTACCGCGGCCTGAAGCCGTCCATGGAGGTCGCTGAGGGCGACCGCGTGAGCCTGGGGCAACCTCTTTTCACCGACAAGAAGAACCCGGGTGTGCAGTTCACGGCACCGGGCGCCGGCAAGGTCCTCGAGATCAATCGCGGCGCCCGGCGCGCCCTGCGCTCCGTGGTGATCGAGCTGTCCGGAGACTCGGAGATGACCTTCGAGCATTTCGCCGCGGGAGATCTCGCGGGTCTCCCCCGACAGACCATCGTCGAAAACCTGCTTCGGTCCGGGCTGTGGACGGCCCTGCGAACCCGACCCTTCGGAAAAGTGGCCTCACCTGAAGGCACCCCCGACGCGGTGTTCGTCAATATCATGGACACGAATCCGCTGGCGGGAAGCCTGGACTGGCTGCTTGCGGAGCAGGCGGACGCCTTTGTTCATGGGCTGACGATCGTCAGCAAACTCACCGAGGGGTTCTGCTTCGTCTGCTGTGCCCCGGGAGCGACCGTACCAGGCGAGGCGGAGAGAATCGCCCAGGTAGTCGAGTTCGCCGGCCCCCACCCGGCCGGACTGGTGGGTACCCATATCCATTTTCTGCACCCGGTCGGCCCCGGCCGCGAGGTCTGGTACCTCGGCCTGCAGGATGTAATCGCAATCGGCAAACTGTTCACCTCCGGCAAGCTGGCCCCGGAACGGATCGTTACTCTGGGCGGACCGATGGCCGCGCGTCCACGTCAACTCCGTACGCGGGCGGGCGCCTCCATCCGCGAATTGCTGGACGGCGAACTGAAATCAGGCAGTTGCCGGGTCGTCAGCGGTTCCATCCTCAATGGGCACCGTGCCTCCGGCTGGTCGGCCTACCTCGGCCGCTACCACTCGCAGGTCACCCTGCTCCCGGAAGAGAGCCCGCGCGAGTTCGCGGTCTACATGCGGCCGGGCTTCAACCAGTATTCCGCGAGCAAGGCCTATGCCTCGAGCCTTCTGAGCAAGGCCCGGTTCCGCCTCACCACCTCATTGCATGGCAGCCGCCGGGCGATGGTTCCGATCGGCAACTTCGAGAAGATCATGCCGCTGGACCTCCTGCCGGCGCCGCTGCTCAAGTCCCTGATCGTCGAGGACACGGATACCGCCCAGGCCCTGGGCTGCCTGGAACTGGAGGAGGAGGACCTGGCGCTGTGCAGTTTCGTCTGTCCCAGCAAATACGAGTACGGCCGGCACCTGCGTGACACGCTGACTCTGATCGAGAAGGAAGGCTGATGTCGAAGCTTCGCGACATGATGGACTGGCTCCGGCCGCACTTTTCCAAGGGCGGGCGCTTCGAACAGTTCGAGACCGTCTACGAGATGTTCGACACGCTGTTCTATTCCCCGTCGACCGTCACGCCGGCGGCCCCGCACGTGCGAGACAGCATCGACCTGAAGCGGGTGATGATCCTGGTGGTCATCGCCTCGGTTCCGGCGATGCTCGTCGGCGTCTGGAATACGGGCTACCAGGCCCACCTGGCCATGCAGGAACTGGGGATCGCGAGCGCCGACGGCTGGCGCGGCACGGTCATGGGCCTGCTGGGCCTCGGCTATGCGCCGGAAAACGTACTCGCCTGCTTCGTGCACGGCCTGCTCTACTTCCTGCCACTGTACATCGTCACCATGGCGGTCGGCGGCTTCTGGGAAGTGCTGTTTGCCAGCGTGCGCAACCACGAAGTCAACGAGGGATTTCTGGTCACCGGCTGGCTTTACGTGCTGATCCTGCCTGCGACGACGCCGCTCTGGCAGTGTGCGCTCGGCATTTCCTTCGGCGTGGTCATCGGCAAGGAGTTGTTCGGCGGCACCGGCAAGAACTTCCTCAACCCGGCCCTTGCCGGTCGGGCATTCCTGTATTTTGCCTATCCGATCCAGATGTCCGGCGACGCGGTCTGGACCGCTGTCGAGGGCTTTTCCGGGGCGACGGCCATGGGCCTGAGCGCCATCGAAGGACTCCCCGCCGTGGTCGGCGCCGGCATCAGTTGGATGGACGCCTTCCTCGGGAACATCCAGGGCTCCATCGGGGAAACATCCGCCCTGGCCTGCGTCGTCGGCGGCCTGTTCCTCATGTATGCGGGCATTGCCTCGTGGCGAATCGTCGCCGGGGTCTTCCTCGGCATGCTCGGCACGGTGCTTCTGTTCAACTGGTTCGGCCCGGAAGGCAACCCCATGGCCGCCATGCCCTGGCACTGGCACCTGGTGCTCGGTGGTTTCGCTTTCGGGATGATGTTCATGGCGACCGATCCCGTGTCGGCCTGCCAGACCAATCCCGGCCGCTGGATCTTCGGCCTCCTGATCGGGTTCCTCACGGTCCTGATCCGGGTCATCAACCCCGCTTTCCCGGAAGGCATCATGCTGGCGATCCTGTTTGCCAATGTGATGGCGCCGCTCATCGACTATTTCGTGGTTCAAGCCAATATCCGCAGGAGGGCACGTCGCCGTGGCAACGCCTGAGCAACCCCGCAAGGACACCGTTCCCGGCATGCTGGGCATGGCGGTCGTCGTCAGCCTGGTCTGCTCGGTTGTCGTGACTGCCGTCTCGGTCCAGCTGCAGCCGCTACAGGCCCGGAACGAAGCCGCCAACCGGCAGCAGAACATCCTCCGGGTGGTGGACAGACTGGATCCGGACCGCCCGATCGCCGAGCAGTTCGAGGCCATTGACGCCCGGCTGGTCAATCTCGAATCCGGCGCATATGTCGAGGACATGGACCCGGCGAATTTCGATCCGCTCGAGGCCGCCACAGAACCCGACATGTCGGTCTCGATACCGGATGAGCGAGACATTGCTTCGATCCAGCGTCGGGCTCGCTACGGGGAGGTCTTTCTGGTTCCCGAGGACGGGGAAGTCCGCTATATCGTCCTCCCGGTCTACGGCATGGGGTTATGGTCCACCATGTACGGGTTCCTGGCCCTGGAAAGCGACGGAAACACCATCAAGGGTCTGACTTTCTACGAGCACGCGGAGACCCCCGGCCTCGGTGACGGCGTGGAAAAGCCGAAATGGCTCAACAAGTGGGAAGGGAAGCTGGTTTACGGGCCGGAAGGCGAACCACTGATCGAGGTGATCCGCGGCACGGTCGATGAATCAGGCGCAGCCGGTAAACCGTTGACCGAGGGACATCCGGCCTTCCAGGTCGATGGCATGGCCGGTGCGACGCTCACCGGTCGGGGCGTGACCAACCTGTTGCATTACTGGCTCGGTCCGCATGGCTACGGTCCCTATCTGAACCGGCACTGGCGGAAGGAGGAAACATCGTGAAGGTCGAAGCCCGCAAGGCGCTGCTCGACCCGCTGGTCGACAACAACCCGGTCACCCTGCAGATCCTCGGGATCTGCTCCGCCCTGGCCGTGACCACGGCGCTCCTGCCCTCGCTTCTGATGGCCGCGTCCGTGATCTGCGTCCTGGCCTTTTCCATGGCTGCCATCAGCCTGATCCGGCGTCATATTCCGACCAACATCCGGATCATCGTGCAGATGACGATCATCGCCTCGGCCGTAATCGTCGTAGACCAGGTCCTGCGAGCCTACGCCTACGAGACTTCCAAGCAGCTGTCCGTATTCGTCGGTCTGATCATCACCAACTGCATCGTGCTGGGACGCGCGGAAGCCTTTGCCCAGAAGAACCCGGTCGGCCTGAGCGTGCTCGACGGAATCGGCAACGGGATCGGGTACAGCCTGGTGCTGCTCATCGTCGCCACGCTGCGGGAACTGTTCGGTGCCGGCACCCTGCTCGGCTACCAGATCCTGCCGCTGGCCGCCGAGGGCGGGTGGTACGAGCCCAACGGAATGATGCTCCTGCCGCCCAGCGCGTTCTTCATCATCGGCCTGCTGATCTGGGCCATACGCAGTTGGAAGACTGCCCAGGTCGAGGAACCCGAGTTCGAGATCCAGGAACTCGAGCAGGAGGAGCCGGCCTGATGGACGCCTACTTCAACCTGTTCATCACCGCGGCCTTCGTCGAGAACCTGGCGCTGACCTTCTTTCTCGGCATGTGCACGTTCCTCGCCATCTCGAAGCGGGTCGACACCGCCCTTGGCCTGGGCGCTGCGGTCATTGCCGTGCAGACCATCACCGTCCCGGTCAACCACCTGATCTACAACTACCTGCTCGCCGATGGTGCGCTCGCCTGGGCGGGCCTGCCCAACGTCGACCTCAGCTTCCTGGGGCTGGTCTGCTATATCGGCGTGATTGCGGCCCTGGTGCAGATCCTCGAGATGTTCCTGGATCGTTTCGCTCCAAAGCTCTATCACGCGCTAGGCCTGTTCCTGCCGCTGATCACCGTGAACTGCGCCATTCTCGGCGGCTCCCTGTTCATGGTGGAGCGGCACTACACCTTCGGCGAAAGTGTCGTCTTCGGCCTCGGCTCGGGCTTCGGCTGGGCGCTGGCGCTGGCGGCCCTGGCCGGAATCCGCGAAAAGCTGCGCTACAGCGACATCCCGGCGGGCCTGCGGGGTTTGGGCATCACCTTCATCATCACCGGGCTCATGTCGCTCGGTTTCCTGGCCTTCTCGGGGATTCAGTTATGACCGGAGGACCGCAACATGCTTGAGATTTTCCTCGGCGTCGGCGTTTTTACCGGCATCATCCTGGTGCTCTCCGTCGTGATCATCGTGGCTCGACGTCACCTCGTCATCACCGGGGAGATCCCGGTCGAGGTCAACCACGAGAAGACCCTGACCGCCGGCGCGGGTTCCAAACTGCTGACGGTTCTGACCGGTGCAAATATCTTCCTTCCGTCGGCCTGCGGCGGCAAGGGCACCTGCGGCCAATGCCGCGTCAAGGCGCTAGAAGGCGGCGGTGCCATGCTGCCCACGGAAGCATCCCTGATCAGCAAGCGAGAGGCCCGAGAGGGCGTCCGGCTGGCCTGCCAGATGAAGGTCAAGCAACCGCTGGAAATCGAGGTGCCGAGCGAGGTCTTCGGCGTTCGCAAGTGGACCTGCCGGGTCCGCTCGAATCACAACGTGGCCACCTTCATCAAGGAACTGATCCTTGAGTTGCCCAAGGGCGAGACCCTGGACTTCCGCGCCGGCGGATACATCCAGATCGACTGCCCGCCCCATGAAGTCGATTTCAAGGACTTCGAAATCGAGGAGGAATTCCGGCCGGAGTGGGACAAGTACGACCTGTGGCGCTATCACTCCAAGGTCACCCACCCGGTCACCCGCGCCTATTCCATGGCCAACTATCCGCTGGAAGACGACATCGTCATGCTCAATGTCCGGATTGCCACGCCTCCGCCGGGGGCCGGTCCCGAGATCCCGCCGGGCATGATGTCGTCCTACATCTTCAACCTGAAGCCGGGCGACGAAGTGGAGATTTCCGGGCCGTACGGTGAGTTCTTTGCCCGCGAAACCGAAAACGAGATGGTCTTCATCGGCGGCGGCGCCGGCATGGCCCCGATGCGTTCGCACATCTTCGATCAGCTCAAGCGGTTGAACAGCAAGCGCACCATGACCTTCTGGTACGGGGCGCGGAGCATGCGCGAGCTGTTCTACGAGGAGCATTTCGATCGGCTGGCCCTGGAGCACGAGAACTTCAACTGGACCGTTGCCATGTCCGAGCCGCTGCCCGAGGACGACTGGAAAGGACCGACCGGTTTCATCCACCAGGTCCTCTATGACAATTATCTCAAGGACCACCCGGCCCCGGAAGATTGCGAATACTACATCTGCGGTCCGCCCATCATGGTGGCCGCGGTGACGGATATGCTCGACAGTCTCGGCGTCGAACCCGAGAGCATTCTTTACGACGATTTCGGCTGACGTGATGAGCGCAGCACCCAGAAAGTGGATCGGAGCGTTGGCGGCACTCGCCGCCGCGGGACTGCTGCTGATGGGATTGCAACAGCGACCGGCGCCGACGACCGCCTACGGGTTTTCCGGGCCGACCATGGGCACCAGCTACCATGTGACCCTGGCAACCGACCCCGGCGAAGCCCTCCGTACCCGGCTTGCCGTCGATATCGAGGCCACACTGGCCCGGATCAACGGCCGGATGTCCACCTATGATCCCGAGTCCGAACTGTCGCGCTTCAATGCGCACACCGGCACCGACTGGTATCCGGTTTCCGAAGAAACCTTGGAGGTGGTGCGTACCGCCCAGGAGATCAGTGCCCTGACCGGGGGCGCCTTCGACGTGACCGTCGGACCGCTGGTCGACCTCTGGGGTTTCGGACCCGCCATGCCCGCCGAACTGCCGCCCTCGAACCAGCGCATCTCCGATCTCCTAGCAAGAGTCGGTTACGGGCTCCTCGATTTGCGTGAGGACCCGCCGGCACTACGCAAGCGGAAACCGGAACTCCACGTCGACCTGTCGGCGATTGCCAAGGGCTATGCCGTCGACGAGGTCGCAGCCTTGCTCGCCGCTGCCGGCATCGAGGACTTCCTGGTCGAGATCGGTGGAGAGATCCAGGCTTCCGGCACAAACAAGGCGGGACTTCCATGGCGGATCGCCATCGAAAAGCCGGCGAGCGGCCAGCGCACGGCCCAGCGCATCATCGGAATCCACGACCTGGGGCTGGCCACGTCGGGCGACTACCGCAATTTCTTCGAGGTCTCGGGCCAGCGCTACTCTCATACGATCGACCCGCGCACCGGTCACCCGGTACGCCACCAGGTCGCGTCGGTTTCGGTGCTGGATCCCTCTGCGATGCGCGCGGACGCCCTGGCGACGGCGTTGCTCGCGATGGGAGCGGATGGGTTTGCATTTGCAGAACGCCACGCCATCGCAGCCCTGGTCATCGAACGGGACGCCGATGGGGGTTTTCAGGAACGTCCCACGAGCGCCTTCAGGGGATATACCCAGGCGCAGGAGCAGACCGGACCATGACCGTCTTCCTGCTGAGTTTCGGAATATTCCTGATTGCCATCATCGGCATGGCCATCGGCGCGCTGGCCGGCCGCGAACCGATCCGCGGCAGCTGCGGCGGGCTAGGCAACTGCGGCCATTGCCGGAATCAGTGCCCGAAACGCACCGGAGAAACCGATTCATGAAAAGCATCAAGGTCAAAGACTTCATGGCGGCAGCGGTCATCACGCTGCACCCCGACCAGAAGGTACTCGACGCGATCCACACGCTGGTGACGAATCGCATCTCGGGCGCACCGGTCGTCGACGATACCGGCGATCTGGTGGGCGTCCTCAGCGAACGGGATTGCCTCCAGCTCACCCTTCACACCGGCTATCACGGAGAGGAATCCGGACTGGTACGCGACTACATGGCAACCCAGGTCGAGTCCGTCGACCCGACCACGAACATCGTCGACATCGCTCACCTGTTCATGACCAAGCCCTACCGCCGCTACCCGGTGGTCCGGAACAACCGCGTCGTGGGCGTGATCAGCCGGCGTGACGTCCTCCGCTGCCTGCTGGCGCAACGATGAGCAGACCGGCCGATATCATTGATGGCGGACGGCTGCGCGGCACGCCGAGAACCGACCGGGGTGCGGCGAGACGGCAGCTGCTGATGGAACTGATCAGCGGCGGCAGCGGCGCGGCCCTGGCCGTGTTCATGTGGGGCCACATGTTCTTCGTCGCATCCATCCTTCTCGGCACACGCGGCTTCGACTGGATTGCGTATGGGATGGAGAAGGTCTACATCGCCCAGCCGACGGTCGTGGCCATCTTCGCCCTGTTTCTTATCCACGCGGCAGCGGCCGCACGCAAGATCCCGGCCCAGCTGCGCGAGCGCCGGCGTTTTACCTCGCTCGCCAAGTCCCTGAACAAATCCCATCGAGCCTACCTGGACTCAACGGTGGAGCCCCTGCCCCACCATGTCGAATCCTGGCTGTGGATCTGGCAGGTCCGGACCGGATTGATCATCCTCGTTCTGGGCAGCTTCCACCTGGTCCTGATGGCGCTGGACATCTTCACCGGCCTCTTCGGCGAACGGGTCGGCATCGAGGCCATCACTTCCATGGACCGAACCGCAGCAGGCCTGGTATGGGCTTATGCCGTCCTGCTGGTCTGCGTTGAATTCCACGCCGGTGTCGGGCTCTTCCGGCTTGCCGTCAAGTGGGGTATCGGAAGCCGCATCAGCCGGGCCAGACTATGGAAGGCCGAGAAGATCCTGTTCTGGTTCTTCCTGGGCCTTGGCGCCCTCGTACTCATCGTGCTCGCGGGCCTGATCCCGCCCCCACTGGCATTCCTGCTGGGGGGCGGCTCATGAAGTTTGCGCGTAGCGACCTGCTGGTCATCGGTGGCGGTCTTGCCGGGGAACGCTGTGCCATGGAAGCCGCCGCCGCCGGGCTCACCGTCACGATTCTTTCGCTGGTGCCCCCGCGGCGCAGCCACAGCTGCGCGGCCCAGGGCGGCATGCAGGCGGCCCTGGGCAACTGCGTCAAGGCAGCCGGCGACAGCCCCGACCTCCATTTCCTGGACACGGTGCGCGGATCCGACTGGGGCGCCGATCAGGAGGTGGCCCGGATCTTTTCCGACAATGCGCCGATTGCGGTCCGCGAACTGGCCCATTTCGGCGTCCCCTGGACCCGAGTGCGCCCGGGCACCAACAGCTATTTCATCCGCGGCGAGAAGGTCGATATCGACGAGCCGGCAGAAAAGGCCGGCCTGATCATGCATCGCGACTTCGGCGGCACCGCCAAGTGGCGGGCGTGCTATGCGGCGGCCGGAACGGGCCATGCAGCGCTCTATGCGATGGACAGCCAGGTCGTCCGTCTCGGTGTGCAGGTCCTGGATCGCATGGAGGCGCTCGCCCTCATTCATGATGGAGAGCGGTGCCATGGGGTCGTGACCCGCTGTCTGCGCACCGGCGCCCTCGGGTATCACCTGGCAGGGGCAACGGTCATCGCCACCGGTGGCCACGGTCGCATCTACGGCAAATACACCACCAACGCCACGATCAACGAGGGCGGCGGCGCCATTCTGGCGCTCGATACGGGTATCGTGCCCCTCGGCAATCTCGAGGCGGTCCAGTTCCACCCGACGGGCCTGTGGCCCAGCGGCATCCTCGTGACCGAGGGCTGTCGCGGCGATGGAGGTTACCTCCTGAACCGGGACCTCGAGCGCTTCATGGTGGAACTCGAGCCGAAGAAACAGGAACTCGCCAGCCGCGACGTCGTCTCGCGTCACATGATGGCGCAGATCCAGGATGGCAAGGGCGTCGACCACCCGGCAGGACCACACCTGTGGTTGGACCTGCGGCACCTTGGCGAGGAACACCTCACGACCAAATTGCGCGAGGTCTACGAGATCTGCCGCGACTTTCTCGGCATCAAGCCCTGGGAAAGCCTGATTCCGGTGCGACCCAGCCAGCACTACTCCATGGGCGGCGTCCGCACCAACAAGGACGGCCAGGCCTACGGACTGCTCGGTCTGTTTGCGGCCGGCGAGGCTTCCTGCTGGGACATGCACGGGTTCAACCGCCTCGGCGGCAACAGCCTGGCCGAGACGCTTGTGGCCGGTCGCCTGGTGGGTATGGCGGCCACCGAGTACGTCACGTCTCACCCCACCTTGCCGGACGCCCGTCTCGCCGAGGACTTCCTCGCCGGCGAGACCCGCCGAGTCAATGCCTGGTTCGACGGGCCCGGCAACGGCGCGTCGATCTACGAGATTCGCGACCGCATGGGCGAGATCATGATCGGCAAGGTCGGCATCTTCCGCGATGGCAAGGACCTCGAGGAGGCCGTCTCCGAACTCGACGACCTGAACGAACGCCTGCGTGGAGCCCGCCTGACGGACCGCTCACCCGGAAGTTCACCGGAGCTTACACTGGCCCTGCGCCTCGAAGGCATGGTGCGCCTGGCGCTGGCCACCGCTGCCTGCGCCCTGGCGCGAACCGAGAGCCGCGGCGCCCATTGTCGCGTCGACTACCCCGAGCGCAACGATGCCGAGTGGCTGAATCGCACGCTGGTGCGCTGGTCCAGGGACGACGCGGAACCGGCGATCACCTATGAGCCGGTCGGCCTGCTTGATCTTCCACCCGGCGACCGGGGCTATGGCATGACCGAGCGCGTCCCGATGGCGGTGACGCTGGAGAACTACAACGAGGAAGTCGAGCCGGCCCAACTTGCCCAGGGCCGTCTGCCGTCGGAAGAGCCCATGGGCAGCGCCATGCAGCGCGGCGCGTGGCGGGACGCCGAATACCGCGCCGGCCTCGGCCCGGTCATCGAAGAGGAAGCCAGCTCGTGAGTGCACCCCGAACCCTGACCTTCGAGATCTTTCGCTACAACCCACAGGACAGCGAGTCGCGTCCGCACATGGCGAGCTACCAGCTCGACGAAGAGCCCTACATGACGCTGTACCGGGCCCTGACCCGAATTCGCGAGGAGCAGGAACCGGACCTCCAGTTCGACTTTGCCTGCCGCTCCGCGGTCTGCGGTTCCTGCGGCATGATGGTCAACGGGCGTCCGAACCTGGCGTGCAAGACGCTGACCAGTCAGCTGACCAGTCCCATTCGCCTGTATCCCCTGCCCGCTTTCAAGCTCATCGGCGACCTTTCGGTGGATACGGGCACCTGGTTCCGTGGGATGAACGAGCGCGTGGAAGCGTGGATTCATGAGCAGAAGCCGTTCGATCCGGAAGCTGAAGAAGAACGCATGGACGACGACCTCGCCCGGGCAATCTATGACGCCGATCGCTGCATCGAATGCGGCTGCTGCGTCGCTGCCTGCGGCGCGGCCAATACCCGTCCCGATTTCCTGGCGCCCGCCGGAATCAACCGCATGGGCCGCTTCTACATGGATCCGCGCGATGATCGCAGCAGCGGCGACTGGTTCGAACTCATGGCCGATGAGGATGGGGTTTTCGGATGCATCGGCCTGATGGCCTGCCAGGACGTCTGCCCCAAGGAACTGCCGCTGCTGGAGATGTACGCCTACCTGCGCCGACGCATGCTCGGCGCTGCCCTCACCCGCCGCTAGCTATCCCGCTTCCGCGGAAAAGCGGGAACCAGGAAAGCAGGAAACACAGGAAAAGGGTCCCGCTACGCGGAGATTTGCAGCGCAACCATTAAGGCATGGAGGCGTGAAGATTGAATCCGGCCGCTGGCGCGGAAAAACGAAAAGCGGGAACCATGAAAATCATGAAGCAACATGAAAGGGATCGCCCCTGCGATCTACTGATGCCGCACCCCGAGTAAAGTCGTCATCCTCGGGCGATGCGTCGACCCGGGGATCCAGGGCTTGCGCTCGGATGAATCACGGGCTACTCGCTGACCCGGGAACTTTGAAGAGCGGTAACCAGACAAAAAAAAGGGCCATCCCACACACGATGGCCCCTTTCCTTACTGTCCGCGAAGCACTTCACGCCTCCATGCCTTCACGGTTGCCGCTCTGACTATCGCGAATGCGATTCCTTCCCGGGTTTTCCTGCTTTCCTATT
>JAWVZU010000109.1:0-12000 GCA_033722075.1 Lysobacterales bacterium | reverse complement strand
CCACGGCGACCAGTGCCGGGTGGGCATTGCACATCTGACCGAGCAGCGTCGTCCCGGAACGCGGAAACCCGACCAGGAAGATCGGTAAATCCACGGCCCCGAGGTCGCCGGCGGCCGCGGCATCGCCGTCGGTCTCCCGCTGCTCCAGTGCGCGCGCGATCCGCTCGACCCGTGCCATGAAGGCGTTCGGCCCGGGCGAGGCTGCACGCCAACGCTTCTCCGTCGCCGCATTGGCCCGGGTAAAGGCCAGCATGGCCCGCTCCCGGTTGCCGGCACGATCATGAATGGCACCGGCTTCCGCAAAGAACCGGTCCTCGAGGCTGGCGGGAACGCCAGCGGCTTCCGCTGCCGAAACCGCTTCCGCTGCCGCTTCGTCATCCCCGTTCCGGCGCGCCAGGCGGGCCTTCAGAAACAGCAGGTTGGCGTCACCCGGCTTCGCCTCCAGGGCCGGCTCCAGGAGTTCTTGCGCCTCGGCGATGCGCCCCTCGTGTTCGAGCGTGTCGATCAATCCATAAAGGGCCCGTCCATGATCCGGCGCATGCCTTAGCGCGCGCCTGAAGTGATGCATCGCCTCGTCGTAGTCACCCCGACCTGCCAACGCGGCGCCCAGACCGGCCCGGGCATCCGCATCCCGGGAATCGAGGGTCAGCACCGCCCTGAATTCGTCGGCGGCTTCCGCATAGTGCGCCATTTCCAGCAGCATGCTCCCGACATTCTGCCGCAGCTGCGGGGATCGGGGCTCGATCGACACCGCCTCCTTGAACACCCGGTGCGCGTCCTCGTAACGGTGTTGCTCGGCATAGGTCGCGCCCAGGGCATTGAGCGCCGCCAGGTTGCGCGGCGAGCGTTCCAGCGCAGACTTAAGCAGGGCCTCGGCGGCCTCGTACTCACCCATGCGACGCCGACAGATTCCCATCGTGACCCGGACGCCGGGATTGCCCGGTTCGAGCTCATCGGCCTCGCCCAGTACGGGCAGGGCGTCTTTCGGACGGCCGGCGTTCAGCAGGGCGTTGCCGAGGTTGAAATGGGCACCGGGATTGTCCGGCACCAGTTCGGTCAGGCGCCGAAAACGCTCGATACCGGTCGCAAGGTCGCCCTGGTTGCAGGCGATCACGCCCCCCAGTTCGAGAGCCGGCAGGAAGTCGGGTTCACGCTCCAGCGCCTCGGCGCAATGCCGTGCGGCCTCGGGCAGGTCGCCCCCGCCGAAAGCTGCTTTCGCGCGATCGTAGTGCCGATGGACCTCCCGGTCCCCGGGCGCACCGACCTCCTGGTCGCCGTTCACTTTCTCATTCATGGGTTGGATTCAAAATTGACTGGCGGCCGACTTTGCTACATGCGGCGACCGAAGACAACCGCGGGAATTCACGAGCCCGTGATTTTTCGGCTGGTAAGCCAGAAGGCCAGGCGTTAGCCTTGCCGGCTTGCGGCACCGATCATCAGAAGAAACGGATAGTCTCATCATGTTTGAATCGATTGAAGTTCAGCCCCTCATCGAACAGTACGCCATCCCCTGGGGCATTGCCCTTGCCCAGGCGGTGGTCATTTTCGTCGTCGGCCGATGGATCGCCCTCGGCCTGGTCGGCCTGCTGCGCCGGATCATGAACCGCAGCCGCCTGGATGAAACGCTGGTGACATTCCTCACCTCG
Organism: Lysobacterales bacterium; assembly: GCA_033722075.1. Classification (GTDB taxonomy): domain Bacteria; phylum Pseudomonadota; class Gammaproteobacteria; order Xanthomonadales; family SZUA-38; genus JAWVZU01. The sequence goes on along the minus strand of JAWVZU010000109.1, from coordinate 10,354 downwards.
ATTCTCAAGGCGATCCTGCTGCTGGTGGTCATCATCGCAGCGCTCAACGAGCTGGGTGTCAATACCACCTCTCTGGTGGCCCTCATCGGTGCTGCCGGACTGGCGATTGGCCTGGCCCTGCAGGGCTCGCTGCAGAACTTCTCTTCCGGCGCCCTGCTGGTCCTGTTCAAGCCGATTGCGAAGGACGAGTTCGTCGAGATCGCCGGGGTTTCCGGCACGGTGGAGGAGATCCATATCTTCCACACCGTGCTGCGCACACCGGACAACAAGCAGATCACCATTCCGAACGCCAAGATCTTCAACGACATCCTGGTGAACTATTCAAGGAGGGACACCCGGCGCGTGGACATGGTGTTCGGCATCGGCTACGACGACGACATCGACAAGGCACGCGGCATCATCGAGGGCATCATCGCCGAAGATGAGCGAGTCCTCGAAGACCCTGCCCCGGTGGTCAAACTGAACGAGCTGGCCGATTCCAGCGTCAACTTCGTCGTCCGCCCCTGGGTCAACACGGCGGACTACTGGCCGGTCAAGTGGGATGTAACGGAGAAGGTCAAGAAAGCCTTCGACGAACAAGGCGTGTCGATTCCATTCCCGCAGCGCGACCTGCACGTTTACAACGAGAACGCCGCCTGATGGCGCGGCTGGCCTTCATCGGTCTCGGGGTCATGGGTTATCCCATGGCCGGCCACCTGCGCGGTGCGGGCCACGAGGTCTGGGTCTACAACCGCACCTCGAAGGTCGCCGATCGATGGGTCTCGGAGCACCGCGGTCGCTCGGCACCGACGCCGGCCGAAGCGGCACGAGACGCCGAGGTCGTGTTCGCCTGCGTAGGCAACGATGATTCGGTGCGCGAGGTGACCGGCGGCGCCACCGGGGCATTTGCCGGCATGGCGGAAGGCAGCGTCTTCGTCGATCACACCACGGCATCGGCCGAACTCGCCCGGGAACTCGCCGAGACGGCCGGCGACCGCGGGATTGGCTGGCTGGACGCCCCCGTCTCCGGAGGCCAGGCCGGCGCCGAGAACGGCCGATTGACGGTCATGGCGGGCGGAGAAGAACAGGCCTTTGCGAAAGCCCAACCGTTTATCGAGACCTACGCCCGCCAGCTGAGGCTCATGGGCCCGGCCGGGAGCGGCCAGCTGACCAAGATGGTCAACCAGATCTGTATCGCCGGGCTCATCCAGAGCCTGGCCGAGGGCCTGCATTTCGCGCAGCAGGCCGGACTGGACCCGCAGGCCGTCGTCGATGTGATCTCCAAGGGCGCGGCCCAGTCATGGCAGATGGACAACCGCCACGCCACCATGCTGGCCGACGAATACGAGCACGGTTTCGCCGTGGACTGGATGCGCAAGGACCTGGGGATCGCCCTCCGGGAAGCGGCGCGAAACGGCGCCAGCCTGCCCGTCGCGGCCCTCGTCGATCAGTTCTATGCCGAAGTCCAGAATCTCGGGGGCGGACGTTGGGACACATCAAGTCTGCTGAGAAGGCTGGAAGGGAAACAAGGAACCGGCTGAAGCGTTACCAGCCGTGGGGCGCGCCGCATATCGGCGGAGTGCGCCCGCTCGTGTGCCAAAACCTTCCAATTTCCTGCTGATTCTGTAGCGTTTGACGCCAAACCAGATTTTCTTTGGGGAGGCGAACCGTGCGCATCCTGGTCATCTTGCTTTTCGTCGCAGGCGTGCTGCTGAAGGCAACCGCTGCCGATTCCACCCGCCTCCTTCTGGAATTCGATCGCCGTTCGGATGGCATTGCCGCGGAAGTCCAGGATGACATTCCACTCCTGCGCCTTTACGAGTCCGGCCGGCTCCTGATTCACTTTCCGTTCTACACCAAGCGTGCCGGCCTATGGGAAGACTGGCTGACGCTGGGTGAAGTGCAGAACCTGCTGGACACGCTGCAGGCTAACGGGGTGTTCAGCGTAGATGGCGATTTGCTCGAGCAGGCGATCGAAGCCGCCAACCGGCGCAAAACGGCCATGGAAGGGGTGGTCACCACGCGATCCGAGAGCGTCAAGACGGTGTTCCGCTCTCATGAGAGCGCCCCCGCCGGCGATTTGGAACTCGTTGTTTCGAATCTCCAAAGCCGCGCTCGCGAACTGGGAATCGCCGATCTCGAGGGCTTGGCTACCGCGGAGGAGATTCTGCTTGAGTTGGCCAATTCAGAAGACCTTGTTCGCATCGAGGATGCGGCGGTGCCGGAGGCGCAGCAATGAAAAAACCGAGACTGCTGCTCGCCCCATTACTGTTTCTACCGCTCGGCGTCTCCGGCGGCACGTTCCTGTTTACCGAGTCCGAGTTCATGGACAACATGATGAACGCCTTTGGGCCGTTCCCGGATCTGGTCACTCATCCACAGAATTACGATCCGAGCACGGGAGGAACGGTTACCGTCCGGGTCTGCATCGCCAACGGCTCCCCCAACCAGGGCGCGATGGAAATACCGCTGCGGAACGTTATCGACCGGTACAACCTTGCAGTGCCGGTCACGCCGAACATCCGGACCGGCGCGGACAGCGAAATCGCTTCGGACCAGTTCGACTGGGAGTCCGTGGCGTTGCACGAACTCGGTCATTGCATCGGCCTGAACCATCCCAATGCCGCCAACGAGTCGTGTTCCGCGACCAGCGGCCTATGCGGTGCCGGGGAAAGCGAGTACACGAAGGCGTTGCCGGCCCCCGATACGCCACTCGCGGGCAACGAGGATCTTCTGGAAGGCGATCCCGGCACGGACGGCATCATCGGCTCGCCCGATGATCTGCGCGGCGACGACGTCAATCTTCACGAGTGCGAGATCGGCGTGAACAACCCTGTTCGCCGGTTGGGCACAGTCGATTCCATGAGCTACAGCCGTGATCCGGCCGACCTGCCGGAAGGGGACAATTTTGCGGCCAACGCAGACCGGACGGTGGGTCAGGGTGTCTACGGCGTGGCTGATACTGAGGCCGTCATGCAGCAAGGGACATTCAACGACGAAACCCAGCGCAGCCTGGCTGCGGACGACATCGTGACGCTGCGCTATGCGCGATCCGGTACTGATCGAGTCGCAGGCGCCGGCGGTGATGACTACACGGTGGTCCTTGAATTCACCAACAATCCCACGCAGTGCGATATCGCCGTGGATTTCGATGATGCAGAGACCGGCTTCGCCGTGTGCCAGACCAGCGCAAGCCTGGATCTGAGCACCGCAGGTAATGAGTCGGCAATAATCCAGTCCGCCTCCGTATTCTTCAACAACACCAACAACTGGTTTTTCTCTGCCACGCGCATTCCCCTGCCCGCCGCTGATCAAGGCGCCGTAGCGAATGGTGGCTCGACAACGACCGTCAACGGCGGCGACACCTCCCTGCTGGCCAACGATACGGACCAGAGTGCCCTCGCCCTGGGCCTGGTCATGAGCACCACCGCCTTCGGTGGTCCCGACCACGGATCGGTCACGCTGAATGCCGACGGGACCTTCGAATACACCCACAACGGCGGTTCGGCGACCGAAGACGCGTTCACCTATGAGGTTTGCGCAACGGGCGAGGAAGCCTGTGCCCACCAGGTGGTGGAGATCACGATCTCCGCATCGGGCAATCTGCCGCCCACCGCCGTCAATGATTCGCTGACCGTCGATGAAGGCGGCACCGCGACCACCCTGGACGGCGGAGCCGCCAGCGTTATCGCCAACGATAGCGACCCGGACGGCGGCAACCTGACCGTCACGACCACGCCGGTCAGCAACCCCGCCAACGGTGCTTTGACGCTCAATGGCGACGGCACGTTCGAGTACATCCATGACGGCTCGGAGACCACATCCGACAGCTTCGTCTACGAGGTCTGCGATGACGGCTCGCCGCAGGAATGCAGCACGGCCACCGTGTCCATCACCATCAATCCGGTCAACGATCCGCCGGTTGCCGTCGACGATCTCGCAACCGTGGGCATCGGCGGCACGGTGACCATGACGGACGCAGGGGAGGCCAGCCTGCTCGCCAACGACAGCGATCCGGAAGGCGACACGCTGACCGCTACGCGAATAGTCACCGCACCCACTGACGGCACTGCCACGGTCAATCTGGACGGCACGTTCGAATATGTCCACACGGGAAGCGCAGAAGGAACCGACAGCTTTGAGTATGAAGTCTGCGACAGCGCACTTCCGCCGGCCTGCGATACGGGATTGGTTACCGTCACCATCAGTTCAGCCAACCTGGCCCCGAATGCCATGGACGATTCGCTGACCGTGAGTGAAGGCGGGACGGCCAACACGCTCGACAGTACCGAAACCAGCCTGCTCGCCAACGACAGCGACCCCAACACCGGCGACACCCTGGCGGTCACGACCACCCCGGTCAATGCGCCTTCCAACGGGGCTCTGACGCTCAATGCTGACGGCACCTTCGACTACATCCATGACGGATCGGAGACGACCACCGACAGCTTCGAGTACGAGGTCTGCGACGACGACGCATCGCCCTTGTGCAGCACTGCGACGGTCGCCATCACCGTGACGCCGGTCAATGATCCGCCGACGGCAACCCAGGACCAGGTCCGGGTCGACATCGGCGGCACCGCCACCATGACCACCAGCGGGGCAACGAGCCTGCTCGCCAATGACAGCGATCCGGAAGGCGACAATTTGACCGTGACCCAGGTCCTGACCGCACCGACTGACGGCAATGCCACGGTTAATCCGGACGGCACCTTCAGCTACACGCACACCGGCACTACCGAGGGCAGCGACAGCTTCGAGTACGAGGTCTGCGACGACAACCTGCCGCCCGCGTGTTCGGCGGGCACGGTCAATGTAACGATCGGGAACCTGCTGACCTTTGCCCAATGTGCGCGGTTTGCCCGACGGGTCGTGGTCGGCTTCGACGTGTCCATCGATGCGGCCTCGGAGTTCGCCGGCACGGGCCTGACGTTCAGCGCCTCCGGTCTGCCGGCATCACTCTCCATCGATTCCGCCACCGGGCTGATCACCGGCGTGCCGATCGCCGAGGATGCGACCAACTCGCCCTTCGCAGTGACCGTGTCGGCGAGCGATGGAACAGAGCAATCGTTCACCCTGCAGGTCGATGCCAGCGCCGAAGTCGTCCATTACTCCAGCTTCGAGGAGCGATGCTTCGGGCTTTAGCGCCTCAGGGCTGGGGGACGAGCCAATCCGCTGACGGAAATGACCCCGATGCGGGTCAGGAGCCGGCCTTCCGGGGCAGGTCATCGCCCAGGTCGACCCACGGAACGTGCGAATCGTAGTACACGTGGGCCTCGGGGTCGCGGTCGATCGGCTCATCGATGTTGGCCAAGGCAACGTGCACTTCCGTGGGCCAGCGCTCGGAGCGAAAGAACAGGGTGCTTCCGCACTCGGAGCAGAACCCCCGCTCGGCTTCCGTCGAGGAGGAATACCACCGAAGCGCCCGGCCTCCGGTGACGATGGAAAACCCTTCCTCGGCGGCACCAACCCAGGTCACGAATGCCGCCCCATGGGCCTTGCGGCACATCGAGCAATGGCAGTGTGCGCACCACAGTGTCGGCGCCTCGATGCGAAAATGGATGGTGTGGCACTGGCAGGTGCCCTCGAAGCTCTGCTTGGCCATGACGCCTCCCGCAGCAAACGGATATCCCGAACAGTGAACCGCATCGGCCCGCGGGTCAAACCCGCAGTTCCTCGACCGGCAAGGCGGTGGTGTACTTGCGCTGACTGAGCACAAAACTCGTGTTCACCGCCCGGACCCCGACATGCTGCAGAAGTCCATGTCGCAGGAACCGTTCGTACTCTTCCATGCTGGCCACCCGCACCTTGAGGAGATAGTCGTACTCGCCGGCCATCGCGCAGCACTCCATGACCTCCGGCAATTCGGCGACCAGTTCGTCGAAACTCTCGACCGTATCGGGATGATGGTTGTCCAGCGAAATATGGGCATAGGCGATTACCGGCAGCCCCACCCGTTTCGGGTCCAGGATGGCAACGTAGCTGCCGATGATCCCGGCCTCCTCGAGCTGTCGTACCCGCCGCAAACACGGTGACGGCGACAGGGAGACACGGCGGGCCAGTTCCTGGTTCGAGAGACGGCCGTCACGCTGGAGCTCAGCGAGGATCTGACGGTCGATCCGGTCCAATTCAGCCATGATATTTTGTGCCTTTATTAGTCGATATAATGAAATTATATACCAATAATATCCGCCTTAGTGCCTCAATCCGCAACAAAAATGCGCATTGAATGGGTTAGAATGGGAACCCTATTCGAAACACTGCAGCGTACGCAATGGCCAAGCAATCGACCTACGAAGCCAAACAGCCGGACGAGCGCGGTTTTATCCACTATACGGAAGAAGAAAACGCCGTCTGGCATGATCTGATCGTCCGCCAGAAGGAATACCTCCCGGACCGTGTCCATCCCGAATGGATTCGTGCTCTGGAAAAGCTGGACCTTCCGGAAGACCGTGTGCCGCAATGCCCGGAGGTTTCCGAGGTGCTCATGGAGCATACCGGCTGGCAGGTCGAGCCGGTTCCGGCCCTGATTCCTTTCACCCGCTTTTTCGAACTGCTGTCGGAGAAGAAATTCCCGGCCGCTTCGTTCATCCGGCGGCGTGAGGATTTCGACTATCTTCAAGAGCCGGACATCTTCCACGAGATCTTCGGTCACACGCCGATGCTTACCGACGAGCGGTTTGCCGAGTTCACCCACGCCTATGGCAAGGCCGGCCTGGCAGCCGACAAGAAGGACCATGCCATGCTGGCGCGCCTGTACTGGTTCACGGTCGAGTTCGGCCTGATCAATACGCCGGACGGTGTCCGAAGCTACGGCGCCGGCATCAACTCGTCGCCGGGCGAACTGGTCTATTCGGTGGAGAGCGACGTGCCGATCCGCAAGCCGCTGGATCCCGTCGACGCGCTGCGGACACCGTACCGGATCGACATCTATCAGACCGTCTACTTCGTCATCGACAGCTTCGACGAACTGTTCGACCTGGCCCAGATGGACCTGCTCTCGCTGATCCGCGAGGCGCGCAAGCTCGGGATGCATCCGCCGACCTTCCCGGTGGAAGACCGGCTGGCTTCCTGACCGGAGTTATCCCAGAAACGCCGGGCCCGCCCCGGCGTTTTTTGTTGCCTATAATGTGCGCCTGATCAACTCGCTCAGGATCATCGATTCATGGCCAGTCCTTACGCTCAACACGTCACCCGCCAGAAAGAAATTCACGACCAGGCGCTCGCCGCCGCCGGTTTGTCCGGCGTGGCCATCCATGCAGGCGCGCTGAGGATCCGCTTTCAGGACGACAGCCCCTACCCCTTCGCCCCCAACCCCAACTTCCTGGCCTGGCTACCCCTGGACCACCACCCGGACAGTTGGGTGGTCTATGCTTCCGGCGAGACGCCTCGGGCCATCTACGTCCAGCCTGACGACTACTGGCACCTACCGCCGGCGGATCCCGAAGGCGAGTGGGTGGACGAGTTCGAGGTCACCGTCGTGAAGTCCGCCGAGGAAGCCCAGGCGGCGCTTCCGCCCAACCGACGCGACATGGCCTTCATCGGCGAAGATGAAACCCTCGGTCGTGAACTCGGGTTCGGTCAGGTCAATCCGCCCGCCGTGCTGCTGCCGATTCATTACCGGCGCGCCTACAAGACCGACTACGAGGTCGAATGTCTCGCCGAGGCCAACCGGATCGCCGCGCGTGCCCATCGCGCGGCGGAGCAGGCTTTTCGCGCCGGCGCCTCCGAGTTCAAGATTCACATGGCCTACCTTCGGGCCGCCGAATTGAACGACCCCGAGCTCCCGTACAGCAGCATCGTCGCCCTCAACGAGCATGGCGCGGTATTGCATTACCAGGCACTGGACCGGGCCGCTCCCGCCGATGCAAGATCGTTCCTGATCGATGCGGGCGCCCGGTACCGCGGTTACTGCAGCGACATCACCCGCACCTATGCTCGGGATGCCGGCGAATTCGCCGACCTGATCACGGCCATGGACGAGCGCCAGCGACAGCTCGCCGACAGCTGTGTGCCCGGCAAGGACTTCAAGGCCCTGCACCTGGCCGCCCATCGCCATGTGGCGGAACTCCTGAGCGAGTTCGGGCTGGTGAATACCAGCGCCGACGAGGCTTACGAAACCGGACTGAGCCGGCTGTTCCTTCCGCACGGCCTGGGCCACCTGCTGGGCATCCAGGTTCACGACGTCGGCGGATTCCAGGCCGGGCCCGACGGCGGCGAGATCGACAAGCCGGAAGGCCATCCGTTTCTCCGCCTCACCCGCGTCCTCGAGCCCGGCATGGTCACGACCATCGAACCCGGCCTCTACATCATTCCGGCCATCCTGAATCCGATCCGTGACGAGCCGCAGGGCCGCAAGATCAACTGGGACAAGGTGGATGCGCTGGCCCCCTACGGCGGGGTCCGCATCGAAGACGACGTGCTGGTGACCGAAGACCAGCCCCGCAATCTCAGCCGCGAGGCCTTCGCCGAACTCGACTGACCAGGCCGCTTGCCCAAAACGGTCAACAGGAAAACAGGAAAGGCAGGAAAGTGCTCGCTACGCGGCATCGGCCTCCGAGAAATCAAAGCAGATCAGCGGAATCGCCAGTTGGGCGAGAAGCGCTGGCGCGAACAACAGCGACTTGAGGGAAGAGCCTGTCTCCCAAGAAGCACCATTTTTTCTTGCTTTTCTTCTGGCCCTTCTTGCGCTTCCGGTTTATTCGCTTTAAACCGGCGCGAGAGCGCCTCCCTTTCCTGTTTTTCCTGTTTTCCTGTTGACCGCTCTTTCTCCGCGCAGCGTTGACCGCTCTCAATCGGCGGAGCGGCCGGCACCGCTGGTGCGCAGCTTCATCCAGTCTTCAGCGCGCAGCCCGAACAGCGCATCGGCAAAGACCGGCACGATGCCCCAGGCCTTGCTGCTCTCCGAGTTCCACATGGCCGCGATGCCGATGTCGGCCTCCGGCAGAATCGCGATCTGCGCCCGATAGCCTTCGACCGCGCCCGCGTGGTAGACCATCGGGTGGCCCGCATAGTCGTACACCCGCCAGCCCAGACCATACCAGGCATCCTCGAGCCGGCGACCGCGCCAGCCGCCATAGATCATCTCGCGCCGGGTCCGGACTCGGGGCGTGCGCATCTCATCCAGCAGTTCCGGCGACAGGACGTCCGGATAGGTTCCCAGCTGGGCCTGCAGCCAGATCGCAAGGTCATCCAGGGTGAGATTGATGCCGGCGGCGGCGGGAACGCGGTAGTAATGATACTTGACGCCCACCGGGACCGCGCGACTGCGCTTGCGGACATGGGGCCGGGCGAAGTTGTCGTCCAGCTCCAGGTGGTCACCACCCAGGCCGGCGCCTCTCATTTGCAGCGGTTCGAGAATGCGCGACTTAACCAGGCTTTCGTAGGGTAAGCCGGTCCGGGCTGCGACCACATCGGTGATGAGGTTGTAACTGACGTTCTGGTAGCCGTAGCAGCTTCCGACCGGGCACATGAGTTCGACACGCTCGTAGCGCGATACGATCGTCGGGACCTGCCAGTTCGCCTCCAGGAGTCGATCGTAGGCGTTGTGCGGCAGCCCGACCCGGTGACTCAGCAGGTGCTCCACGTTGACCAGGCTGGCCTGGCGACCGTTGGCCAGACGAAAGTAGTCGACGTCCTTCGACACCCGGTGTTCCCACCCGATGACTCCCTCGGCCACGAGCATGGTAGCCAGCGTGCTGGCGAAGCCCTTGGAAAGGGATGCGATCCGAAACCGCGTCTTTGGATCCACGGTTTCCTTCTCGCCGACCTGACGGACCCCGTAGGTCTGCTGGTAAAGCACTCGCTCCGAATCGGCGACGACGATGGCCAGCCCGGCAATCTCTCGCCGCGAAGCAAGTTCGTCAACCTGCTGGGCGACGCGCGCGACGGCACCCGCCACATCGGGCTCGGCCGCGCCGACCGTCCCGATGGGCAAGATCAGCCACAGCGTCAACAGCAGTCTGCGCATGGTCGTCTGATTCATTCGCAACGTCCCGACACTCTACGTTATTCTAATGCACTGTCTTGTGGATGGGACTTCGGTCATGGAATACGTATTTTTTGGGCTGATCATTGCGGCCATCGTCTACGCCATTTCCCTATATAACGGCTTGGTGCGCAAACGCAATCGCTACAAGAATGCATTCGCCCAGATCGACGTTCAATTGACTCGCCGCCACGACCTGATTCCGAACCTGGTGGAAACGGCCAAGGGTTACATCAAGCACGAGCGGGAAACGCTGGAGGCCGTGATCCAGGCACGCAACCAGGCGGTGGCCGGTTTGAAAGCCGCTTCCGCCGACCCCGGCAGCCAGTCCGCCATGAAGGAACTGGCCGGCGCGGAGAACATGCTGACCGGCGCCCTCGGTCGCCT
>JAWVZU010000108.1:0-12022 GCA_033722075.1 Lysobacterales bacterium | reverse complement strand
GGAGGAGGTTCTCCAGCACCGTCAGGAGGACGAAGCGGGTCGCCCGCTTGGCGGCTTCGTCCTCGCCGTAAAGGACCGGTTTGGTCAGTTCCAAGTACCAGTCGCAGTACTCGTTCCAGGTGAATTCATAGATGGCCTGGGCCGCGAGATCGAAGCGGTAATCGCGCAGGTGCTCCCGGGTCCGGGCGATGGTCTGTTCGAGGCAGCTGAGGATCCAGCGATCGAAGGTGGATCGATGTTCGCTGCGCGGATCGACCGGTTCGCCTTCCGCATTCATCAGCACGTAGCGGGCGGCATTCCAGAGCTTGTTGCAGAAATTGCGATAGCCCTCGATTCGGCCGACGTCGAAGCGGATGTCCCGGCCCTGGGTGGCCAGCGCGGCAAAGGTGAAGCGCAGGGCGTCCGTGCCGTAAGCCTTGAGGCCGTCGGGAAAATCCTCGCGGGTGGCCTTTTCAATGGCCGGAGCCATCTGCGGCTGCATCAGGCCGGTGGTTCGCTTCTCCACCAGCGATTCCAGGTCGATGCCGTCGATCAGGTCCAGAGGATCCAGGATGTTGCCCTTGGACTTGGACATCTTCTGCCCATGGGCATCCCGAATGAGACCGTGGATGTAGACTTCCCGGAACGGGACGTCGCCCATGAACTTGAGACCCATCATGATCATCCGGGCCACCCAGAAGAAGATGATGTCGAAACCGGTTACCAGCACCGATGTGGGATAGAACACCTTCAGTCGGTCGGTGTCTTCCGGCCATCCCAGGGTCGAAAAAGGCCACAGGGCGGAGGAGAACCAGGTGTCGAGGACGTCCGGGTCCCGGGTCAGTTCGCGGTCGCCCAGGTCGTACAGTTCGCGCACGGCCGCCTCCGATTCACCGACGTAGACGTTGCCGTCCGAGTCGTACCAGGCCGGAATCCGATGCCCCCACCACAGCTGGCGGCTGATGCACCAGTCCTGGATGTTGTGCATCCATTCGTAGTAGGTCTTGGTCCAGTTGCCGGGCACGAAGCGGATGGCGCCGGTTTCGACTGCCGCGATGGCCGGCTCGGTGATCTTGCGATGGCCGCCGGGTCGCCCGTCGGCGGTTTCCTCTCGGGTGAGATCGACGAACCACTGATCGGTGAGGTACGGCTCCAGCACGGCGCCCGACCGGTCGCCGCGAGGCACTTTCAGGCGGTGCTTCTCGATCTTCTCAAGGAGGTCCAGCCGCTCCAGTTCTGCCACCATCTCTCGGCGCGCGTCGAAGCGGTCCATGCCGCGGAACTGTGCCGGGGCGTTCTCGTTCAGCGTGGCGTCGTCGTTCAGGATGTTGATGACCGGCAGGTCGTGGCGCCGACCGACCTCGTAGTCGTCGAAATCGTGCCCAGGGGTGATCTTGACGCACCCGGTGCCGAATTCCGGATCCACGTGCTCGTCTGCGACGACCGGGATTTCGCGATCGGCCAGCGGCAGGATGACCGAGCGGCCGACGAGATTCGCATAGCGCTCATCATCGGGATGCACCGCGACGGCCGTATCCCCCAGCATGGTCTCCGGTCGCGTGGTCGCGACGATGACGTGGCCCTTGCCGTCGGCGTAGGGATAGCGCAGATGCCACAGGTGGCCGTCTTCCTCTTCCGAGATGACCTCCAGATCGGACAGGGCCGTATGCAACACCGGGTCCCAGTTCACGAGGCGCTTGCCGCGATAGATCAGTCCTTCCTTATGTAAGTCGACGAAGACCTTGCGAACTGCCGCGGAAAGGCCCTCGTCCATGGTGAAGCGCTCGGTGCTCCAGTCCACGGAAGCCCCCAGGCGACGCATTTGCCGGGTGATCTCGCCGCCGGACTGTCCCTTCCATTTCCAGACCGCCTCGACGAACTTGTCCCGGCCGAGGTCGCGGCGGTGCCGGCCCTGCGCCGCCAGCTGACGCTCCACGACCATCTGGGTCGCGATCCCCGCATGGTCGGTTCCGCACTGCCAGAGGGAACGGTCGCCTTCCATGCGATGAAAGCGCACCAGGGCGTCCATCAGCGTGTCCTGGAAGGCGTGGCCCATGTGCAGCCGACCGGTGACATTGGGCGGCGGCAGCATGATGCAGTAGGGTTCGCCCTCCGCCCCCGGTTCGAAATGGCCGCTCTCCTCCCAGAAGGCGTACCAGCGCTGTTCGATTTTGTGCGGATCGAAGCTCTTGTCCATGGCGCGGTCCTCCGTCGGGTCAGCCCCCGGCGCGATCGATCAGGTACTGGGCCAGGATACCCGCCGGTCTTCCCGTCGCCCCATCCCGGGTCCCGCCGATCCAGGCCGATCCGGCGACGTCGAGGTGAGCCCAGCGGGCATCCTCGCAAAAACGCGCCAGGAAGCAGCCGGCCGTGATTGCCCCCGCCGGCATGCCGCCGAGGTTGGAGAAGTCGGCATAGGGGGTGTCGAGCTGCTCCTGGTACTCGTCCCAGAGAGGCAGCCGCCAGGCCCGATCGTGGATGGCCTCGCCGGCACTCAACAGTTCGTCGGCCAGCGCATCGTCCGGGGTCATCAGACCGCTGGCGTGCTGGCCCAGGGCCACGACACAGGCGCCCGTGAGGGTGGCCGTGTCGATGATGGTCCGGGGCTGGTAGCGCTGGACGTAGGTCAGGGTGTCACACAGGATCAGGCGACCTTCCGCATCGGTGTTGAGAATCTCCACGGTTTGCCCGGAAAGGGTGGTGACGACGTCTGCCGGCCGGCAGGCTGCGCCGTCGGGCATGTTCTCCACGGCGGGACTGGCCGCGACGACGTTGATCGGCAGGTTCAGCTCGGCGCAGCTGAGGAAGGCTCCGAATACACCCGCACCGCCGCACATGTCGTATTTCATTTCCTCCATTCCCTGGCGGGGCTTGATCGAAATGCCCCCGGTGTCGAAGGTGATTCCCTTGCCCACCAGGGCGTAGGGTGCGTCATCGCTGCCCGTACCCTGGTGACGCAGGATGATCAGGCGCGGTTCGTTGCGACTGCCGGAGGCGACCGCCAGCAGGGCGCCCATGCCGAGCTCCTCCATCTCCTGGCGATCGAGGATTTCCACGCTCACGCTGGAGTAGCGATCGGCAATTTCCCGGGCCTGGACCGCCAGGTGTTCGGGCGTACAGATGTTGGGCGGCAGGTTACCCAGTTCCCGTGCCAGTGCCATCCCCCGGGCGATCGCGGAAGCCTCGCGAAGTGCCTCCGCTTGCGCCTCGCTGGAGTGGATCAGGACCGACTCGGTTCCCGGCCCGGCCTCGCTGGGCTTTTTCTTGGTCGCGACATAGCGATAGGCGCCGGCGTCGAAGCCGAGCAGGACCTGTCGCACTTTCCAGGCTTCCGCCCGGTCGGTGACCTCCGCGTGAGCCAGCAGGTTGACCACGCGGGCACAATGCCGGTCGCGCAGGGCCTTTCCTGCGGCCTCGCAGGCCTTCCGGAACTCCGCCGGGGAGAGGGGCTTGCCGCCCAGTCCGACGGCCAATACATGCTGCACCGGCTGGCCCTTCGGCAGCGGCAGCAGCTGGACCTTGGCGTGGCGGGTGTCGATCGTCCTGGCTTCGATCATGCGCGCCAGTTCGGACGTTGCCGCCTCGCCCAGCGGCCCGGAGCCGGGTAGCGGGCCTGCGGGCGTCACGCCGATCACGGCGCAATCGACCTCGAGTTCAGACAGGGGCGCAGAGCTGGTGGCGTATTCCATCGATACCTCTTCGAATTCCGTATTTCTGGTGGGATTCCGCCTGCGGGGCAGGGGATTCACAGCGGATTTGCTGGCCAGCAGCATAGTCTATCCGCCATGCGCCAGAAAACCAGCCCGGGCCTTGCCGAGGCAGTTTCGCTACCATAACCCGCCATGTCGATTCTCGACCGCTACCTCTTGAACGAGATCAGCCGAAGCCTGCTGGCGGTAACGGCCATCCTGCTGTTGACGACGGTGGGCCTGTTCCTGGGTGATACGCTGGCCGATGTCGCCAGGGGCAAGGTCCCGGCGGATCTGCTGCTGAGCCAGCTGGGCTTGCGCAGCCTGGGCGCCCTGACCGTCCTCGTACCGCTGGCCTTGTTCCTGTCCATCCTGATGACGCTGGGACGACTCTACCGGGACAGCGAGATGGTGGTCATGACCGCCTGCGGTGTATCGGAAGTCCAGTTGCTGCGCCCCCTGTTTCGCCTGGTGATGCCCCTGACGGTGGTATTGCTGGTGCTGGGATTCTGGATCTCACCCTGGGCCGAGCGCACTGCCCGCACGGCGGTCGCGGAGGCGACGACCCGGGTGTCCGTTTCCGGCCTGCAGCCGGGCCGGTTCCAGGCAATCGCCACCGAGGACAGTGTCGTCTATGTCGAGGCCGTCGAGCCGGGCGGCGTTTTCCACAATGCCTTCGTTCATATCGATCGCGACGGGCGCAAGGACATCATCACCGCCCGCGAGGGATTCCAGTACCAGGACCCGGTGAGCGGTGCGAAATATCTCGCCCTGATCGACGGTACGCGCAGTGAAGGCGTGCCGGGGGAAGCCGATTTCCGGATGATGCGTTTTGCGCGCAATGACGTACGCGTACCCGAGCGTACCGGGCCGGGCTCGACCAACAAGCAGGAAGCGAAACGCCTGTCGAGGCTTCTGGAAGAAGCGGACCTGGCGGCGTGGGCTGAAATCCACTGGCGCTTTGCGCCGGCGCTGGCCTTGATCGTGCTTTCCATGCTGGCCGTGCCCCTGGCGCGCAGCCGCCCGCGCTCCGGCTATTACGGCAACCTGACCCTGGGGATTGCGGTCTATGTCGTTTATGCCAATCTGCTGGCGCTCGGCCGGACATGGATCGAGAACGGCCAGGTCCCGGTCTGGCTGGGGCTTTCCTGGCTGCCGTTGATCGCCCTGGTGGCGGTGGCGATTCTCCTGCGTCCGCCGTCGCGGCGGGGCCGTAGGGCGGCGGTCGCATGATCGGCCGAATCTCCGACCGGCACCTGGGACGTACCGCGGCGGCCGGGATTCTCCTTGCCCTGGCGGTGCTGCTGGCGCTCGACGTCTTCTTCGCTGTGATCGGCGAACTGGGCGATGTCGGCAAGGGTCGCTACGGCATCAGTCACGTCATGGGATTCGTTGCCCTGACCCTGCCCCGGCGCGCCTATGACCTGTTCCCGGTGGCGACCGTCGTCGGTGCCCTGCTCGGAATCGGCGGGCTCGCCGCCGGTAGTGAACTCGTGGCCTACCGTGCGGCCGGCATGTCCCGGCTGCGGATCGCCCTGGGTGTCGTGCTCAGCACCGCGGTGCTGCTGGTCCCGGTGGTGATGCTTGGCGAGCTGCTGGCCCCCACCACCGAGAGAATGGCTCAATCGCTGCGCATTTCGGCCCAGTCGGATGACCTTGCGATTGCCGGCGATACCTCGCTCTGGGTCCGGGACGGGCAGCGTTTCATCAATGCCCGCAGGCCGGTCGTCGGTACGTCGCCCGCGGGTTCGGTGACGCTCGCGGACATCGACATCTTCCAGTTCCAGGAGGGCCGTCTGACCGACATGGCGCAGGCGGATCTCGCCGTCCACGACGGCGACACCTGGGTCCTGCAGGGCGTGCGGCGTTCACGGCTGACGCCCGAGCGGGTCACCGTCGAGGTCGTGGCGGAGGAGCGCTGGCCCAGCCTGATCGAGCCCGACGTGCTCACCACGGCAGTGGCGCGACCTCGGCACTTGGCCCTGGCCGAACTCAAGCCCTATGTCGATTACCTGGAACGCAACGGACTGGATTCCTCCGCCTATCGGGCGGCGCTCTGGGCTCGGCTGGCCTATCCGGTCACCGCCATTGTGATCATTCTTGCGGGAATGCCGTTCGTATTCGGGTCCTTGCGTAGCGGGGGGTTGGGGCAGCGCCTGTTCCTCGGGATGCTGCTGGGCGTCGGCTTCTACCTGGCCAACCGGATCGCCGTGAATATCGGGCAGGTATACCGCATCGACCCTGCGCTGATGGCGTTCGCACCGAGCCTTGCGCTGATCGGCATCGCGGTGTGGGGCCTGCGCCGGGAGGCCTGAGACTGCGCGTCTATTCGCGCTGGAGAACCACCGTGCGGGCCAATCGGTCATGCCAGGTGCGGTGTTGCCGGTCGACCAGCATCCACAGGTGGCCCAGGCCCGCCGGGACCCAGCCTAGCACGGCCACCCAGAAGCGGACGATGGCCTGTCTCCAGCTCATCGGCGTACCGTCCGCGTTGAGCGCGTGCAGGCGCCAGGCGCGCATCGCCAGGGTCTGCCCGCCATAGCGCCAGGTGACGAGGAAATAGCCCTTGACGCAGACCAGGAGATAGAACTGAAACCAGGGGTTGCCGGCGCCGACGGCCTCGCCGCCGGTGAGCGGCAGCGCCAGGAACGCGGCACCGTAGAGCACGGCCGCCAGCGGCAACAGCTCGTAGACGTAGGCGCCGACCCGGCGCAATCGGCTCGGGCGGATGTACACGGTCTTCCCGGTGTTCAATTCCACATCATTCAACAAACGGATGTTCGAGGAGCCTTCTGATGGCGCGGCTTTGCGCCCGGTCCGGCTCGGGTTTCCTTTTCCCAAGCCAGGCGCTATCCTAACGCCCCTCGACGATTTGGGAATCGATGGTAAGCCGCCTGTCAAGTGTGCATGGACATAAAGTGCGCGGGCAAGTGGTGCCGCGATTTTTTTGCTATTCAATAACAACTGGATTCCGGGTATGCCACATCGTGAATTAAGAACATTCGGGGGCCCGTTCACGCTAGTGCTGGCGTTGGTTATGGCAGTTGCCGCCAACGCGGATGTGCTTGATACGGCCATTCAGACCGAACAACAAACCAACGAACAGTCGCAGGATTCGCAGCAGCGCATCAACCGGCTTTCCGAGGAGACGGAGGATCTGCTTGCCGAATACCGGCGGGTGGTGCGCGAGACGGAAGCGCTTCAGGTCTACAACGATCAGCTTTCGCGGGTCGTGGACAATCAGAGGGTCGAGATCGACTCGATCAACAAGCAGCTTGCCGAGCTCGAGGAAACGAATCGCGGCGTGGTGCCGTTGCTGCTCGAGATGATCGACATGCTGGAGCAGATCGTCGAGGCCGATACGCCGTTCCTGCTGGATACCCGGCGCAACCTCATCTTCGATCTTCAGGACATGGTTTACCGGGCCGACGTCACGACCTCGGAGAAATACCGGCGTGTGATGGAAGCCTACCAGCGTGAGATCGATTTCGGCCGCAACGTCAGCGCCTATGAAGGGAAGCTGCCCGGCACGGACCGAACCGTCTCGTTCGTCAAGGTCGGCCGCGTGCTCCTGATCTATCAGACCCTCGACCAGGAACAGGTCGGATGGTGGAACCCGGTGACCCGGAACTGGGAAGAACTGCCGGCCGAATACGAGTCGTCCATCGCGCGGGCGGTGCGAATCGCCAAGAACCAAGAAGCGCCTAACCTGGTCAAGCTGCCGGTCGTCGGCCCGAGGAGCGCACAATGAAAAAGCTGATCTCAATTGCATTGCTGTCGTTGGTCGCTGCCGGAATGGCGGGCGCCCAGCAGGGCGGAACCCTGGATCAGCTGCTGGAACAGACCCGTCAGGCTGCCGAGCAGACCAATCGGATCAACCAGCAGCGCGAGCAGGAATTCATCAACAACCGCAACCAGCAGCGCAACCTGCTGGCCCAGGCGCGGGCCGACCTGGCCGCGGCAGAACGTCGGTCGGACCAGCTCAAGAACCAGTTCGACGAGAACGAAAAAGCGCTCGCCGACCTGGAGACAGTGCTGAACGAGCGGATGGGGAATCTCGGCGAGATGTTCGGCGTGGTCAAGCAGATGGCCAACGACCTGCGGGGCAAGATCAACTCCTCACCGATCAGCTCCCAGTACCCGGGCCGTCAGCAGTTCCTGGCCAACCTGGCCCAGCGCAAGGAACTCCCGACCATCCCCGAGCTGCGTCAGCTGTGGTTCGAGATGCAGCGTGAGCTGACCGCCCAGGCCGGCATCGTGCAGTACAACGCAGACGTACTGCTGCCCAACGGCGAAGTCGAAGCCGGTCGCCAGGTTGCTCGCATCGGACCGTTCAACGTCGTGTCCAATGGTCATTTCCTGGTCTGGGACGAGCCGTCCATCGATCACAAGAACGGCATCCTGAAGGAACTCGGGCGCCAGCCCGCGGGTCGCTTCGTTTCGCTCGTGGACGACTTCGAGAACGCCAGCCCGGACGAAATGGTTCCGATGGCCATCGACTACACCAGCGGCGTCATCCTGCAGCAGGTCGTGGAGACCAAGACCTGGGCCGAGCGGATCGGAATCGGAACCGGGGACCTGGGTGACGCGGGCCTGATCGGCTGGGTGATCATCGGCGTCGGCATCCTGGGCATCCTCGTCGCCCTGTTCCGCGGCCTGGTCCTTGGCCTCAAGGGGATGAAGATCAAGTCCCAGCTGAAGAAGGAAGAGCCGCAGAGCGACAATGCCCTCGGTCGGGTCATGGCCGTGTTCCATGAAAACCCCGATGCCGACGTGGAAACGTTGGAACTGAAGATGGACGAAGCGATTCTTCGGGAAACGGGCTCCATGGAAGCCGGACTCAGCTTCATCAAGATGCTGGCGGTGATCGCGCCCCTGATGGGTCTGCTCGGAACGGTGGTCGGGATGATCTCGACGTTCCAGGCGATCACATTGTTCGGTACCGGCGATCCCAAGATGATGGCGGGCGGTATCTCCCAGGCGCTGGTCACGACGGTTCTCGGTCTGGTGGTTGCCATTCCGCTGACCTTCCTGCACAGCGTGCTGCAGAGCCGGTCCAAGAACCTCATCCAGATCCTGGAAGAGCAGAGCGCGGGAATCGTTGCCAAACTGGCGGAGAAGCAAGATGGTGTGGCTGTCTGAAGTTCAGACCACCCTCGCTCAGTTCATCGAGCTTGGAGGTAACGTCCTGTGGGCCATCATGGCCACGCTGCTGCTGATGTGGACACTGATCCTGGAACGATTGTGGTATGTCAAGGTCGTACATCCCAGGAAGGTGAGACAGGTCGTAGCGGCGTGGAACGCCCGGGTGGACACCACCTCCTGGTATGCACGACAGATCCGTCACCGGATGGTTTCGGAGATTTCCACGGATCTGGCCAGGAACGTGCTGCTGATCAAGACTTTGATCGCGCTCTGCCCGCTGCTGGGACTTCTGGGCACGGTAACCGGGATGCTCACGGTGTTCGACATCATGGCCATCACCGGCACCGGTAATGCCCGCGCCATGGCCGGAGGGGTATCCCAGGCCACGGTTCCCACGATGGCCGGAATGGTCGCCGCATTGTCCGGCGTCTACTTCGGGCAGCGTCTGGAGCACTGGCAGATCACCGAGACCGAGAAGGTCGAGGACCTGTTGCAGCATCATTGAATGTTTAGGAGATACCTATGAGACGCCGCCACGGCCAGGAAGACGAAGCGGAAATCAACATTACGCCGCTGCTCGATATCGTCTTCATCATGCTGATCTTTTTCATCGTGACAACTTCGTTCGTGAAGGAGGCGGGAATCGACGTGAGCCGACCCACCGCCAACACCGCAGAGCAGAAAACGAAAGGCAACGTCATGATCGCCATCCGCGAGAATGGCGAAGTCTGGATGAACAAACGCCGCATCGAGGTCGAAGCGGTGCGGGCCAACGTCGAGAAGGCCCACGCGGAGAATCCGGAGGGGAGTGTCGTGATCATCGCGGATCGCGAGTCGGCCACCGGGATTCTCGTTGAGGTCATGGACCAGGTGAAACTTGCCGGGGTGGATGCCATCTCGGTTGCGGCAGAACGTCCCGGCGGGAGGTAGGAAGATGCATACGGTACGCATGGGCCTTTCTCTAGTCTGCGCGTTCGCGGTGACGATCGGTCTGTTCCTGTTCATGTCCTACCTGATCTCAGGCGGGCACGACATCGGCGATCGCGGTGATCAGCTTGGTTCGATCCGGTTCGGTCCGGTGAAGGTGGACGACCAGATGCAGGTCAAGGAGCGGCGCGTTCCCAAGAAGCCGCCACCACCGAAGGAGCCGCCGCCGCCGCCGAAGATGAACGTGCAGAATGTGCAGCGCACGGTATCGCCGATGCCGGCGTTGAACATGCCCAAGCTGGACGTTCCCGTATCCGGCAGTGGTCCGTTCCTGGGCGCTTTTGCGGCCGGTGACCAGAACGCCGAGGGCGACATCATCCCCCTGGTGCGGATTCAGCCGATGTATCCCCGCCGAGCGGCGATTGCGAAGATCGAGGGTTATGTAACCATCGAGTTCACGATTACCGAGACCGGATCGGTCACGGATCCGACGGTGATCGACGCCAAGCCGCCGCGCGTGTTTGACCGGGAGGCCATACGGGCCATCCTCAAGTGGAAATTCAAGCCGCGGATCATCGATGGTCAGCCGGTCGCCCGTCGCGCGACCCAGACCCTGGACTTCAAACTGGCGGATACCTGATTCGGAGGCCCCGGATGCGTTTGATTCGACACATGGTTCTTGGCCTGGCGCTGGTGGCGCTGGGGACAGTCGCGTTTGCCCAGGAGGAAGATCAGTCGGGCCGTGAGTCCCCGACGGCGGTCTGGAAGAGCGAGCGAAACTTCAATGCCGTTCAGGAGGCCTGGGAGTTGGTGGCCAACGAGCAGTATGCGGAGGCCGAAGCCGAGTTCTCCGAACTGGTCGAGAGCATCGGCGACCCCTACGAGAAATCGCAGGCCATGTTCGGTCTCGCCCAGGCGATGATGATGCGCGACAAGTTCAATCCCGCGCTGGCGCTCTACGAGCAGATCGTGGAAATGGACGTGCTGCCGAACAAGCCGCACTTCGACGCGATGTTCCAGATTGCCCAGCTCTATTACATGCGGGAGAACTACGACAAGTCGCTGGAGTGGATCGACCGCTGGATGCGTGATTCCGGCGAGGAAAAGGTCGAGGCCTACGAGCTCAAGGCGTCCATCTACGCTCAGAAGGAAGATTACCGAAAGGCGATCAACAACATCGACACGGCGATCGCCATGTCCGATGAGCCGAAGGAGACCTGGTACCAGCTCAAGCTGGCCATGCATTACGAACTCAAGGAATTCCAGGAAGCGAAGGACGTGCTGGAAATCCTGGTCCGTGGCTGGCCGGACAAGAAGCAGTATTGGGTCCAGCTGGCTTCCCTGAACGTCACCCTGAAGAACGACGAAGAGGCCCTGGCGATCCTGGCGCTGGCCCACCGCAAGGGCATGCTCGACAAGGAGCAGGACTGGATGCAACTGTTCAGTCTCTACGGCTACATGAACGTGCCCTACGAGGCGGCCAAGGTGCTCGACGAGGGCATTCAGAAAGGTTTTGTGGAGCCGGACAAGCGGATCTGGGAGCAGCTGGGCAACGCCTACTACGCCGCCCAGGAACTGGACGAAGCCGTCGGCGCCCTGTCCAAGGCCGCTGACCTTTCCCAGGACGGCAAGCTGAACATGCAGGTGGCCTATATCCTGATCGACCAGGAGCGCTGGGAGGATGCCAAGGCCCAGCTGGCCGACGCCATCGAGAAGGGCGGGCTGAACGAAACCCAGACCGGCAACATGTACGTGCTCCTGGGCATGGCCGAGATGAACACGGGCAATCGCACTGCGGCTCGCCAGGCGTTCCGCCAGGCGCGCAATTATCCGAAGTCCCGTTCGGCCGGCCAGCAGTGGCTGAACCATCTGGACGAACTCGCCAAACGCGAGGAGGGCGAGACCGGGCCGTGACCGGCGAACCTGGCGTTGAACGGAAAGGGCCCGCCGCGCGCGGGCCTTTTTGCGTCTCGGATGAGGATCAGGCGACGATCGAGCGCTTCCTCGACAGCATCTGGGCCGAGGATGGCCTGGCGCGCAACAGCCTGGAGAGCTATCGCTTCGACCTGCTGGCCTTCAGCGCCTTCTTGAGGGATCGAGCACTTTCCGCTGCCCGGCGTGACGATCTGCTGGACTATCTCTCTCATCGGTCCCGGCTGGGGTTTTCGGCGCGCTCCAACGCCCGGATGCTGTCCTGCCTGCGGCGCTTCTACGGACACCTCAAGTCCCGCCAGGGGCTGGAGCACGACCCGACGGAGCGTATCGAGCATCCGCGGCAGGGG
>JAWVZU010000107.1:0-12057 GCA_033722075.1 Lysobacterales bacterium | reverse complement strand
GCGTTTCGCGGCCAGGTCGGCGGGCTCGGTCACTCCGGTCCAGGTGAGAATGACCACGGCGATAGGCACTTCGAAGGCCAGTCCGAAAGCCAGGAACAGGACCAGCACGAAATCCAGGTACTTGCCGATGTCGGTCATTACCGAGACGCCGTCCGGCGCGACGGAGGTAAAGAACCCGAAAATCAGGGGAAACACGACGAAATAGGCGAACAGGCAGCCCAGGTAGAACAGCACCACGCTCGAGGCGACCAACGGAATGGCGATGCGTTTCTCATGACGGTAAAGGCCCGGTGCGATGAAAGCCCACGCCTGATAGAGAATGACCGGCATGGCGAGCACGATGGCGAGCACCATCGCAAGTTTGAAGGGGGTCAGGAACGGGGAAGCCACCTCGATGGCGATCATGGAGCTGCCCTCGGGCAGGTGCCGGGTCAGGGGTCCGGCCAGCTGGGAGTAGATCCGGTTGGCGAAGGGCAGCAGGAAGACCAGGACGATGGCGACCGCGGTGAGGGCGCGCAGCAGGCGAACCCGCAGCTCGATCAGGTGAGAGATGAAACTCTGTTCCTGGTCGGTCTCTTCTTCAGGAGCGCTCATCGTCGTCTTCCTGATCGGACTTGCCTTCGGCGGTGCGGCGGACCCGCTCGAAGTCCTTGGCCAGTCCCTCTTTCATGGATTCCGCCGGGCGGGCGACCGAGTCCTTCACTTCCTCGACCGGCTCGCTGACGCTGCGCTTGAGGTCCTCGGCGGCCAATTCCCGCTCGATCTCGGTCCGAACCGAATACCAGGTCTGGCGCGCCTTGCGGACATAGCCGCCCAGGGTTCGCGCGACTCGCGGCAACCGCTCGGGGCCCAGGACCAGCAGGCCGATAACGAACAGGACCGTCAGCTCGAGAAAGCCGATGTCGAACATGCCGTGGGTCGACCCTCAGGTCACTCGGATCGCGATTCCTGCTTCTGGTCGGCCGGTGCCTCGTGCTCCGGAGGATCGGCCTCCAGCTTCGGCTCCGACTCGTCGTCATCGCTCATGCTCTTCCGGAACCCCTTCAGAGCACTGCCGAGGTCGCTGCCCAGGTTGCGCAGCCGCTTGGTGCCGAACAGGAGCAGGATGATCAGGAGGAGGATGAGGAGTTGCCAAATTCCGATGCCGCTGGGTCCCATGAGTTCTTCCTCAGATTCTACGTGGGGCAGGAGCTGACCAGGAATGCGCTCCAACCATCGTTCTGCCAATGATAAACGCTACGGGCGTGGAAACGTGATACGCGTTACCGGCGGCGGGCGCTCGCAGCGTGATAGCCACCGACCGCACCAATGCTCAACAGCAACAACAGAAGTGCCCAGGTAGAGTTGACCGGAATGGGTTCGGTGGTCACCGGAGCACCCGAGAAATTGCAGCCGCTGGGCCCGCTGATTGCAAGACTCTCGACGCCTGCGCGGGTCGTGCCGAACATCTGTACTTCGGCGGTGGTCGGGTCGATGGTGAAGATGCGGCTGGGATCCGAGCTGAAATCGGAGCTGATGGCCCACAGCGTACCGGCCTCGTCGAAGGCCATGCCGGCATCGGTAAACTGGAAATCGTCGACCACCCCGACCAGGGTTGCCGTACCGGCTTCCTCATCGACGCGGTAGAAGTTTCCGGAGTCGGCGGCCAGCGCATAGGTGGCGGTGCCGTAACTGGCCACCGCAGTCATCGTGTCCCCGAGGCCGCCGCTCTGGCCGATGACCCGGGCCTGGCCGGTCTCGGTGCTGACTTCATAAAGTGACTGGGTTTGCTCCGCGACCAGAAGCAGCTGTCCGCTGCAGGTGAAGGTCAGCCCATAGTCGAAGGGCGCGGCGGGCAGGAACCCGAGATTGCCCTGGCGGGCGTCGACCAGTTCTGCGTTGCCCTTGGCCAGATCGATTCGCACCAGCGTCTTGGTGGCGCTGTCGACCCCATATAGGGCATCCTGTGAATCGAAAGCGAGACCTTCGACGTCTTGGAGGTATGCCGGCTGCAGAGGACCGATCATCGTGGTCTCGCCGGTTTCGAGGTTGATTCTCAGGAGTTGATCGGCGTCGATCTGGTCGTCGGAATTGACGGCATAGCCGAACACCTGCGCCGCCGCCACAACGGGCAGCGACAGGAATACAGTGAGCAGCAGACCGCGCAATGCCAACATCGCACCAAAAAATTCGTTCTGATTCTATGCGTTTTATCGGTAATCGACAGCCCGCACTGCGGGCCGCTCAACTGTATCAGCTTTGTTCGTTGAATCAAAGCTTTATGGGCTCCGTCACGTGATTGTTACGGGGTCCCGAATAGGCTCATGGAGCCAACCGAGTTTGCCCATGGGGCACAAGATATTGGGTCTTTTACGATGGAGAAACACAACATAGCCGTGACCCATTCTTTTCCCCATGATCGGCCCCTACGAGCGGGCGTTCTGCTGGTGAACCTGGGTACTCCGGCCGAACCGACTGCGCCGGCCATCAGGCGCTACCTAGCGGAATTTCTTTCCGACCGGCGGGTGGTCGATCTGCCGGCCTGGCTCTGGCGGCCGATCCTTTATGGAATCATCCTCCGCGTACGCCCGCCCAAGGTCGCGCGGGCCTATCAGAGTATCTGGACCGAGCAGGGCTCGCCCTTGAGCGTTTTTTCGAACGGTCTCGCGGACCGGCTGCAGGCGCGCTATGGGGAGCAGGTCAAGGTCGAACTCGCAATGAGTTACGGAGAGCCGTCTTTCGAGCAGGCGCTGGCTTCCCTGCAGGAAAGTGGCGTCGATCGTCTCCTTGTGCTGCCGCTGTATCCCCAATATTCGTCGACCACGACGGCAGCGGCGTTCGACGGAATGGCCCGGGCACTGCAAACGGGTCGCTGGATGCCGCAGCTCCGGTTCATCAGCCATTATCACGACGATCCCGCTTTCATTGCCGCGCTCGCCGGGCGTGTGCGCAACCACTGGGACGCCCACGGTCGGCCCGACTGCCTGATCATGTCGTTTCACGGTATCCCCGAGCGCTATTTCCTCGACGGCGATCCCTACCATTGCGAATGTCAGAAGACGGCGCGCCTGCTGGCCGAGGCCCTCGACCTCGATGCCGATGAGTACCGCGTGACTTTCCAGTCTCGTTTCGGACGCGAGCCCTGGCTGCAGCCCTATACGGACGAGACCCTGCAGGGCCTGCCGGAGCAGAGTTGCCGCCACGCCCAGGTCATCTGTCCGGGCTTTGCGGTCGATTGTCTCGAAACGCTGGAAGAGATCGCGATCGAGAATAGGGATGTCTTCCTGGAAGCCGGCGGCGAGAAGTTCACCTATATTCCCGCCCTCAACGACGGCGAAGATCACGCGCAGGTGCTGGCCGGGCTCGTCGAGGCCCAGGCGGCGGACTGGCCTGAGTTCTCCGCGGACTTCGATCCCCGTTCTGTCCGCAGCGCCGGCCTGGCCCGCAAGGAGCGGGCCCGCCTGATGGGCTCCCCGCAATAGCGGTCTCCCGATGAGCGAATCTCCGGCGTTGAGCCTGCGGGGCGTGGGACAACATTACGGACAGGGCGCTGCGACTGTGCCGGTGCTCGACGATGTGGACCTGGAGGTCGAGCGCGGTGAAGCGATCGCGGTGCTGGGCCGCAGCGGCTCCGGCAAGACAACCCTGCTGCAGGTGGCCAGCGGCCTCCTCCCGGCCGACCAGGGGGATGTCGCCATCGCCGGAACGGCACTGGATAGGGGGAGTGCGGCCCAGCGCGCCCAGGTTCGACGCCGCCGGATCGGGGTCGTATTCCAGCAGTTCAATCTGATCCCCACGCTGACTGTCATGGAGAACCTGGAGTTCCCGCCGGCACTCGCCGGGCGCCCGGTCGATCGCCGGGAGCTGATTGACTGGTTGGCCAGACTGGGGCTGGAGAAGCTGGCGGACCGGTTTCCGGAACAGCTCTCCGGCGGGGAACAGCAGCGGGTTGCGGTCCTGCGAGCGCTGGTTCACGAACCGGACCTGGTGCTCGCCGATGAGCCGACTGCCAATCTCGATCTGGAGAACGCGCAGCGGGTCATCGAACTGCTCCACGAGCAGAGCCGACAGCGCGGGGCGGCCCTCGTGCTGGTCACCCACAGCTCGGACCTGACCGTCCCGATGGAGCGGATTCTTCGCATCGAGAACCGCCGCCTCCTGCAGGTGCAATGACCTCGCTGCTCCGTCTGCGGGGACTGAGCACCCGCCGTCACTTCGCATCGCACCGCGGTCAGCTGTGGCTTGCCGTGCTGGGTGTCGCCATTGGCGTCGCTGCGGTGGTCGCGGTCGATCTGGCGCGAATCAGCGTTCGCGCATCGTTCCAGGCGTCGCTGGATGCGGCTGTTGGAGGGGCAACCCACCGCATCGTCGGCGGCGAGGCCGGCATCCCACAGTCCCGTTACGTCGAGTTGAGGCGGAAACTGGGCTGGATTCCGATGGCGCCGACCGTCGACGCCCAGGTGGTTGGCCCCGACGGGTTGCCCTGGACATTGCTGGGTGTCGATCTGCTGCGCGAGGAGGCGGTTGCGCGCAGCGGCGGGCGCTGGCGTGGGATCGACGGGTTTCCCATCGACCGATGGTTTGCGGGCGATGACCTGGTGCTGGCGCCGGAGGGACTTCCGCTGCCGCCCGAGCCGACCCTGACCATTGACGGCCGTGCGTTTCCGGTAGAGATCGCGGCGGCGTATCCGGTCAGTGGTCCCCCGGCCCGCGTACTCCTGGCCGACATCGGCACGGCCCAGCGCTGGCTGGGACGGGAAGGGCACCTGGATTCGGTCCTGGTCGTGGCCGACGAACTCGCAGAGGACGCGCTGAACCGGACGCTGGGCGGTGACTTGCGGCTGGTCCGCGAAAACACGGAATCTGCTGGATTGAGCCGGGCCTTCGAACTCAATCTCATGGCGCTGAGCCTGCTGACCGCCCTGGTGGGCATCTTCATCGTCTACAACACGTTCAGCTTCCTGGTGCTGCAGCGCAAACCGGTCTATGCCCTGGAGTTTGCGCTGGGCGCATCGCCGGGTGCACGGACCCGCGGCGTATTGCTGGAAGCGCTTGCCCTGGGCGTGCTCGGCACCGGGATCGGAATCGTGCTGGGGCTCGTACTCGGCCAGGTCACTCTGTCGCTGGTGAGCCAGACGGTCAGTGATCTCTACTACGATCCAGGCGATGCGCAGGTGATTCTCGCGCCACTCACGGCGATCAAGGCTCTGCTGGTCGGCCTGGCCGGTTGTCTCGTCGCCGGGTGGGCGGCCTCTCGTTCCGTCTCCAGCGCTTCCCAGCGGATCAGTCAGCGCGTCGGGATCATCGCGTCGCTCGCGCTGGTCGCCGGTCTGTTCCTGCTGGTCGTGCCCGGCCCCCTGCTTACCGGTCTGGCCGGCGTGTTTGCCACCTCGCTGGGCTACGCGTTGCTGGGTGGGCCCTTTCTGGCGCTGCTTTCCGAGCCGTTGATCCGTCGCATCCCGGTCGCCGCTTTTCCGTTCGTTGGTCTCGGTGCCCGGCGTGTTCCCCGTTCACTGGATCGAACCTTGCCGGCGGTGGCGGCGCTGACGCTTGCGGTGGCCACGGTGTGCGGCGTGGGGTTGATGATCGAGAGCTTCCGGACCAGCGTGTCCGACTGGCTGGACCAGAGTCTCAGCGCCGACTATTACCTGGCCGCCGATGACGGGGTCGTTTCTCGCGCCGACATCGACCGTCTGCGCGCGCTGCCGGAGGTTGAGGGCATGTCGCGTTTCAATCTCCGGACCGCCTACGTCGGCGATACGGCGATTGACCTGGCGGTCCAGGACCTGACCGACGAGGGGTGGAATTCGTACCAGCTCCTGGACGGCGATTCGAGTGTCTGGGCGCGGTTCGATCGCGAGCCCGTCGGCCTGGTGACCGAGAGCCTGGCCCGGCTCGAGAACCTCGGTCTGGGAGAGCGGATCGCGGTGAAGATCGATGATCGCAGCCTGGAGCTGACCATCGCCGGGGTGATTCGCGATTACCGCACCGGTCCCGGCCGGGTCCTCATGAGCTGGAAGCAGTACAGCGCACTGGCCGGGGCGCCCGAGCCGACGTCCATCGGCCTCTATCTGGCGCCACAGGCAGACGGGGAAGCCGTGGAACGGGTCGCAGCGACGCTCCTGGCCGAGCGATCCGACTATCGGTTTGCCTCGACCGGCGAGATCCGTGCCCGGTCGCTGGAAATCTTCGACGAAACCTTCCGCCTGACCCGCGTCATGCAGTGGATCGCTGCCGTTGTGGCGCTGGTGGGGCTGACGGGAGCGTTGCTGGCCCTGCAGCTGGAACGGCGTCGCGAGCTGGTGCTGCTCGAGGCGCTTGGGCTGACTGCGGCCGAGCAGCGACGCTGTGTCCGGATCGAGGCTTTTCTGCTCGGCGGCGTAATCGCCGTCTTTGCCATGCCGCTCGGGATTCTGCTCGCGTGGTCGCTCACCGCGGTGATCAATCCCCGGGCCTTCGGCTGGCGGCTGGAACTCATCTGGGCGCCGTTCCCGGTCGTCCTGGCGCTGGGCATTGCGGTCTTCGGCGCCTGGATCGCCGGACTGGCCGCGTCCAGCCAAGTGGGCGAGGCCGCCTCATGATGCGCCTCTTGATGGCGTTGACCGGGGCGGTTGCCGCGCTGCTGGTCGCGTGCGGTGGCTCGTCGGGAGGCGACGGCAATGAGCCGATCGCGCTGCTCCAGACAGAGGTGGACGACGGCTTCGAGCGCCCCCGGGAAGTCCCTGATTTCCGGTTTCCACGCGACCATGGTGCGCACCCGGGTTTCCAGTCCGAATGGTGGTATGTCACCGGCAACCTGACGGGCGAGGGGCGGTCCTTCGGCTATCAGCTCACGATCTTCCGTTTTGGCCTGGCACCGGAAGGCCCCGTGGCGGCCGGTTCCTGGGCCACTCGCCAGCTTTGGTTGGCCCAGCTCGCGGTGACGGACCTGGGTGGTGATCAGTTCCTGACCGCCGAGCGGATCAGTCGAGGGGCCCTGGACCTGGCCGGTGCGCGAGATGATCGCCTGGCCGTGCATGTCGAGGATTTCGTCATCGAGGCAACCGACTCGGGACTGGAGTCTGTGCAGCTGCGCGCGCTGGACCGGGGTTTCGGCATCGATCTGCAGCTGAGCGCCGTCAAGCCCATCGTCCGCCAGGGGAACCAAGGGCTGAGCGCCAAGGGCCCGACCCCCGGCAATGCCAGCTACTACTACAGCGTGCCGCGCTGGGAGACGACCGGGTCGGTTCGGGTCGGCGATCGGGACCACGATGTGACGGGACTGTCCTGGTTTGATCGCGAATGGTCGACCAGCGCGCTCGAGGGCAACCAGTCCGGTTGGGACTGGTTTGCCCTGCACCTCGACGACGGTACGGACCTGATGTACTACGGGCTCCGTGAGGAATCAGGCGGGTTTGGTCCCTACAGCGCCGGTGTCCTCGTGGCGGCCGATGGAGCTGTCCGGAAGCTGTCTGCGACGGATCTGGCGGCCCATCCCCTGGACTGGTGGGAGAGCCCGGTCACCGGCCGCACCTACCCGATCGCCTGGCGCCTGGAAGGGACGGATCTGGCGCTGGAAGTTCGGGCCAAGTACGCTGCGCAGGAACACCGCGGACGCTTTCATTATTGGGAGGGTGCAGTGGATGTCACCGGAACTCGTGACGGGCGGCCCGTCGCCGGGTCGGGCTATCTGGAGATGACCGGGTATCAATGATGGAACCACAGCCGATCGCCATCGATGGGAGGGTCACCATGCAGGGGCTGGTCTGGGGTGACGAGACCGACCCGTTGATCCTCGCACTCCATGGGTGGTTGGACAATGCCGGTACTTTTTCCGAACTCGCTCCGCTGCTGAGCGGTTACTGCGTGGTCGCCATCGACTTTCCGGGTCAGGGACTGAGCGACCCGCTGCCGCCGGGCCAGTCCTATCATTTCAACGACCATCTCCACGACATTCATGCGGCCCTGGATGCGCTGCCCGGTGAACGCACCCACCTGATGGGCCACTCCATGGGTGGCGCGTTGGCATCGCTTTATGCGGCGGCCTTTCCGCAAGAGGTCCGTTCGCTGATCTGCATCGATGCGCTCGGCCCCATGAGTGAGCCCGCGGACAAGGCGGCTTCAAGACTCCGCAAGGCGCTGGAGGCGCGCATGCAGCCGGTGCCCGAGGGTCGCTTCTTTGCCACCCGGGACGAGGCGGTCGACGCGCGGGTTGCGGCCCGCCGCCTGGATCGCGCCAGTGCCGAGCGGCTGGCCGAGCGGGGCGTCGAGGCGACCGAGCGAGGTTGGCGCTGGAGTGCCGATCGGCGCCACTACTGGCCGTCGATCACCCGCTTCACCGAGGAGCATGTGATTTCCATGCTGAATGCGGTGG
This sequence comes from Lysobacterales bacterium, assembly GCA_033722075.1. Classification (GTDB taxonomy): domain Bacteria; phylum Pseudomonadota; class Gammaproteobacteria; order Xanthomonadales; family SZUA-38; genus JAWVZU01. The sequence continues at coordinate 3,725 of JAWVZU010000107.1, read as the reverse complement.
AAGCGCCCACGCTGCTGATTCGTGCCGCCGAGAGCCAGTACAAGATGCCGCAGGCCTTCCTGGACCGCCGGGTCAATGCGCTGGCGAATGCGCGGGTGGTGGAACTGGAGGGCGCTCACCACCTGCACCTGGACCATGCCCGGCCGGTGGCGGATGCGATCCTGGAGTTCCTGGGGGAGGTCGATTGAAATTCGCTCGAAACCCTGGATCCCCGGGTCGGCGTCCCGCCGCCCGAGGATGACGAAAGAGGGCGGTTCCGTGACCTTCCGTCGTCATTCCCGCGAAGGCGGGAATCCAGGGCGCTTTGACTTGATTCTGGATCCCCGGGTCGGCGTCCCGCCGCCCGAGGATGACAGAAAAGGCCGTGCCGCCCGAGGATGACAAAAAGGCCGTGCCGCCCGAGGATGACAAGAAAGGCGGTGCCGCCCGAGAAGTGCGGGCGCTGGTTGCAGTCGAGCCTGTTACGCGTCGAGATCGGGGATCAGCTTGCTTTGCAGGCGGGTAATCGCGTCGCGCAGCTTCAGCTTGCGCTTCTTCAGCCGTCGGATCTGCAGATCATTGGCCCCGGGCTGCTCGGCCATGCGGGAAATTGCCTCGTCCAGAGCGCGGTGCTCCATCCGTAATTCGGCCAGTTGTTGGGCGATCTCTGCAGGATCGTAGTTCATCGGTGGTCTTGAGCGGCGATGTGAGTAACATATACGCCCCCCGCAACGAAGTCCACGGCATGGCGAACGCAGCTCGCAAGCAGCATTACAACTTGGCGAAGATCCAGCAGCGCCTGCGCCGTTCGGTGGGCAAGGCGATCATGGATTTCAACATGATCGAGGACGGGGACCGGGTGATGGTCTGCCTGTCCGGCGGCAAGGATTCCTACACCATGCTGGACATCCTCCTGTCGCTGCAGAAGAAGGCACCGGTGCACTTCGAGCTCGTGGCGGTCAACCTGGACCAGAAGCAGCCTGGTTTTCCCGAGCACGTCCTCCCGAATTATCTGAAAGCCCTCGGCGTGCCCTTCCACATCCTCGAGCAGGACACCTACAGCGTCGTCAAGCGAGTCGTCCCCGAGGGCAAGACCACCTGCGGGCTGTGTTCCCGGCTGCGTCGCGGGGCGCTTTATACCTTCGCCGAAAAGGAGGGGTTCACTAAGATCGCCCTGGGACATCACCGCGAGGACATCATCGAGACGCTGTTTCTCAACCTGTTCCACGGCGGGACACTCAAGGCCATGCCCCCCAAGCTGCTCAGCGACGACGGGCGCAACGTGGTCATTCGGCCGCTGGCCTATTGCCGTGAAAAGGATATAGCGGCCTACGCAAACGAGCGCGATTTTCCGATCATTCCCTGTGACCTCTGCGGTTCCCAGCCCAACCTGCAGCGGGCGGCGATCAAGTCCATGCTGGCCGAGTGGGACCGACGCTTCCCGGGCCGGCTGGAGACGATTTTCCGGGCCATCGGCAACGTCGCGCCGTCCCAGCTTGCGGATCACGACCTGTTCGATTTTTCCGGGCTGGCTGCCCGCGGCGACGCGCGGAGCGACTGGCTCGTGGCGCAAGTCGACGCCTGACCTCTTCTTCCCAAGAACAAGACAAAGACCATGTGGTTCAAGAACCTGACCCTGTTTCGTATCGTCCAGTGGCCCAAGCTGACCTCCGAAGATCTCCAGGCCCGCCTCGGCGAACATGCCGTGCGGCCCTGCGGCAATCATGAGCCGATGACCCTGGGTTGGTCCTCGCCCTACGGCATCGAGGACGAGCGCATGGTCCACAGCGTGGGCCAGTGTCACCTGCTGCGGTTCACGGTCCGTGAGCGTGTTCTTCCGCCCGCGGTAGTGAAGGAGAAGGTCGCCGAGCGCAGTGCGGCCTTCGAAGAGAAGACCGGCAAGCGCCCGGGTCGAAGGCAGCAGGTCACCTTGCGCGACGAAGTGATGATGGAGCTGCTGCCCCAGGCCTTCGTCAAGCCCGCCTACACCGATTGCTATGTCGATGCGGAGGCCGGCTGGCTGGTGGTCAACACCGCCAGTGCAAAGCGGGCCGAGGAGATATCGACTGCCCTCCGCCATGCGCTGGAAGGATTGAAGGTCCAGGCGATCGACGCGTCGAACAAGATCAAGACCATGCTGACCCATTGGCTGGAGCACGGCGATGTGGGCGGCGACTTCGAATTGGGTGATGAGTGCGATCTGCGCGACGATCGCGACGCCGGCTCCACGGTGCGCTGCCGCAAGCAGGACCTGGAGGCGCCGGAGATCCGCCTGCATTTGAAAGCGGGCAAGCTGGCCGTAAAGCTGGGCCTGGTGTGGGCCGAGCGGCTCGCCTTCACCCTGTCTGAGGATTTTGCGCTGGCCCGGTTGAAGCCGCAGGACATGCTGATCGAGCAGATGGAGACCGTCCCGGACGATGACGAGATCGCCAACCTGGATGCCCAGTTTGCCCTCATGACCCTGGAGCTCCGGGCGCTGATCAAGGCGCTGGGCGAGGCGCTGGAGCTTCCCTTCGATTAGAAATCGCAAGCTGTTCGGATCACCGGGGTGGCCAGCGCGCGTGGCCTTCGCGTATGGTCGGACCATGCGCCTGTCCATCCGCCATATAACCAGCTACCGCTACGACAAGCCGGTGACTTTCAGCGACCATCGGCTGTTCCTGAGACCCAGGGACGGCCACCTGCTACAGACCGAGTCGTTCGAGGTCGCGACGGTTCCGGACGCGCGGCAGCGCTGGGTCCATGACTGGCACGACAACATCGTGCTGGTCGCGAGCTTTGGGATGAACGAGGGTGACGAGCTGCGTTTCGACTGCTCTGCGATCGTCCGTATCCGCGATCACAACCCGTTCGATTTCATCCTGGACGAGGGCGCGACCGCCTTCCCGTTCTTCTACCAGCCGCGGTTGCAACGTTCCCTGGCGCCGTACCTGGGCCGGGGGCGGTGTGGTGATTCGCTGCAGGTTCGGGACTGGTTCCACGGCGCGGTGCCCAGTCCGGTCAGCCATCCGGACGTGGTCGCGTTTCTCTCGGACCTCAACAATGCGATCTGTCGGGATATCGCCTATCAGCGGCGCGACGAAGAAGGCATCCAGAGCCCGGACGAGACCCTCGAGCTTCGCCGGGGGTCATGCCGCGACATGGCGGTACTGTTCATGGAGGCTTGCCGTCAGCTGGGCCTGGCAGCCCGTTTTGTCAGCGGTTATCTCTACGAGCCGCCGGCCGACACCGGCGAACGGGTCGGCAACCGTGCCCAGGGCGCGATGCATGCCTGGGCCGAGGTCTATCTGCCGGGCGCCGGCTGGAAAGGTTTCGATCCCACCAACGGCATCCTGGCCGATCACTGCTACGTGCCTTCGGCGGTGAGCGACGAGCCGACCAACGTGGATCCGGTGCAGGGCAGCTTTTTTGCCGCCGGCGCGGTCGATTCCCACATGACCGTGGAGCTGATCATCGAGGCCATGAAATGACGGACCGCGAGCCGATCCGGCGCTTCGCTGACCGACTCGAGCATCACCTGGAAGAACTCGGCGCCGAACTCACCATGGGCGGCGAACCCACTTTCGTGAGCCGGAGTCCCGATTCGCCCGAATGGCACACGGAAGCGGTCGGCCCGGAAAAGCTGGGCTATGCGCGTCGCATGGCCGCACGGCTGCTGGCCGACACCTACCCGGGCGCCCTGGTGATGCAGGTCTTCGGCAAGCGCTATCCCGGCGAAGCGCTGCCCCGCTGGAATCTGCTGCTCT
>JAWVZU010000106.1:0-12061 GCA_033722075.1 Lysobacterales bacterium | reverse complement strand
CCGGGCGAGTAAGCGTCGAGTTTGCCGACGGCGAACCCGCCTACGAGATCGTCCACCCGGTGGCATTCGATGCCATTGCCGTGCAATCGTCCCCCGTCGAGTTCGACTGGCTGTACCACGGGAGCCTGGCCCTTCGCGCGGATGCCTCACGAAAGGCCCTCGAGCGCCTCGCTTCACGGCGCACGTTCCTGGATGTCAACCTCAGGTCGCCGTGGTGGTCGCGCGAGAGTGTACTGGACCGGGTGCGCCGGGCGGACTGGGTGAAACTGAACCTGGACGAACTCGAACAGCTTACCGGTCAACGCGCTGACCACGCGGCAACGGAGCTCGTCGAGTCCTGCGACCTGGAAGGCCTGCTCGTCACCTCCGGCTCCCGTGGTGCGCGTATCCTGACCGCCGGCGGCGAAACGGCCGGCGTCGCACCGCGCCGGCAAATCGAAGTAGTCGATACGGTGGGCGCCGGTGACGCGTTTGCCGCAGTGACCATTTTTGGACTGACCCGTGACTGGCGCCTGGACGATCTGCTGGAACGGGCCCAGCAGTTCGCATCGGCGATCTGCGGGCAGCGCGGCGCGACCATCAAGGATCCCTCTTTCTACGCACGCTTCCTCGCCGAATGGGGACTGGAGAAGGCAACCGACTGATGTACGAACAGATTTCCCATTCCCTGCTGAACCGCATCCTGGACCAGCTCGCGACCGACATTCGCAAGGAAGATCTGCGCCATTTCTACACCCGGCTCGGGGCCAATTTCTACGCGATCTACTCCCTGTTCCACCTCCTCTACGGGGAACGGGACGATTTCGAGGAGCAAATGCTGCGCCTCACGGAAGTCATGGCCCGGAATTACATCCGCCGGGACCCGGACCTCCGCCGCCTCGACATCGAGCGGGAACAGGACCACGAGTGGTTTCTCAGCCAGGAATGGGTCGGCATGGCGCTTTATGCGAATTCCTTCTCGAAGAGCCTTCCCGGGCTGGGCAAGCGGCTGAGCTATCTGCAGGAACTGGGCGTCAACATGGTCCACATCATGCCGATTCTCCAGTGCCCGCGCGGGGCCAGCGACGGCGGCTATGCGGTGAGTGACTTCCGCGACGTCGATGATCGCGTCGGAACGCTGGAGGAGCTGCAGGACCTGGCCCGGCGCATGCGCTCCCGCGAGATGCTGCTCACGCTGGACGTGGTGGTGAATCACACCTCGGACCAGCACGAGTGGGCACGTCGGGCGCGGGCCGGCGAGACGACCTACCGCGACTACTATTACACCTTCGACGACCGCAACGTTCCGGACATGTTCGAGGAGACCATGCCGGAGGTCTTCCCGGAGACCGCGCCCGGCAACTTCACCTTCGACGAGGAGATGCAGCGCTGGGTGATGACGGTCTTCAATCAGTACCAGTGGGACCTCAACTACCGCAATCCGGCGGTCTTCATCGAGATGCTGGACATTCTGCTGTTCTGGGCAAACCAGGGCGCCGACGTGCTGCGCCTGGATGCGGTTGCGTTCCTGTGGAAGAAGATCGGCACCACCAGCCAGAACCAGCGCGAGGCGCACATCATTCTGCAGCTGTTCAAGGACTGCTGCCAGGTCACCGCACCCGGCGTCCTGTTCATCGCCGAGGCCATCGTGGCGCCGGTGGAGATCGCCAAGTATTTCGGCGAGGACGCGGTCATCGCCAAGGAATGCGAGATTGCCTACAACGCCACCCTGATGGCCCTCCTGTGGGACGCGGTCGCCACACGCAACACCCGGCTCCTGAACCTGGGCATCCGCAGTCTGCCCGACAAGCTGGACCGGGCGACCTGGCTCAACTATGTGCGCTGTCACGACGACATCGGCCTCGGCTTCGATGACGCCGACATCAGCCGGGCCGGCTATGACCCACGCGCGCACCGCAAGTTTCTGCTCGATTATTTCACCGGGGGCTACGAGGAGTCGCCCGCCCGCGGCCGGCCGTTCGCCCACAACGACAAGACCGGCGACGCCCGCATTTCCGGATCGCTGGCCTCGCTTGCCGGGCTTGAATCGGCGCTCGAAAGCGGCGACGAGGACCTCGTCCAGCGCCGCATCGACCTGATCCTCACCCTGCACAGCGTCATCATGTCGTTTGGGGGCATTCCGCTGCTGTACTACGGGGATGAGCTGGGCACGCTCAACCAGTACGAGTTTCTCGAAGACGAGAACAAGGCGAGCGACTCCCGCTGGATGCACCGGCCGGTCATCGACTGGAAACAGGCGGAAAACCGCAAAACCCAGGGCACAACCGAACAGCGCCTCTTCGACGGGATCAAGCGGCTCATCAACGTCCGCAAAAACACCCGTGCGCTGGCCGATTTCAATAATCGCGAACTGGTCGACACGGGCAACCCGCACCTCTTCGCCTACCTGCGAAGCAACCCCAAGGCCCCGGACGACCAGGTGCTGGCGGTCTGCAATTTCTCCGAGTCGCCCCAGTCGATGAGCCTGGAAGACCTGGGCTACCGGGGTGCTTTCGAATACGGACGCGTGCGCGACATCGTTTCCGGTGAATCTCCAAGCCGGCATGACGATCAGCTCGTCATTCCCCCCTGCCGCTTCTACTGGCTGAGCAGCCGCTAGTTTGCTGTTGCGAGTTTCTCGAAACGACGGATGAGCTTGCGGCGCGCTTTCTCCGCCTTGCGGATGGCCCGATTGCGGCTGACGTAGGGTTCCAGCAGCGCCCGCAACTCGCTTTTGGGGAAACTTTCCAGGCGCTGCCTGTAGGCTCTTGCCTCCGCGGGGTCCAGGTTCTTGATGGAAACGGTCTTCAGGTTCGCCTCGCTCCGACAATTGAAGGTGAGATTGTGATCGATGGCAGCCACTCGCCGTTCACCGTCGAACTCGTAGATGAGCCAGTTGGCCGCGTGCCGATCCTCGTTGTCCATGAGGATGTCGAGGATCTTCAGTTCGACGTTCTTGCGTGCGCTCTCCGCCTCGTGCGCAGGCACCGCATCCTCCATGAAATACTGCAGGGAGCCGGTTCTTCCGTCGATGGTTCGCTCGACGGTGAGGGGGACGATGTGCAGCCCGAGCCGCTGGTCCAGCGCATAGGCCGCCAACTCGTGCCGATAACAGCCCTTGAAACTGTTGGTGGTCTTGAATACCGCCGTGACGCCACGCTCCAGCTCGAGTTTGTTGCTTGCCGAGATGCCGGTCCCGAGCCGTTCCTCGGTAAGCACCTCACCGGTGCGCAGGATGTGCTCCAGGCAGGCGGCGACTTTCTCCGCCTGGGCCTCCTCGCCGCGATCGCGAAGCGCCCAGATTACCTGCTGAAAATGCCCCGACTCGAGAGCCTCGTTGTAGGTGGACGCCGTCCCGGTATCGATCGTCCCGGCGGGCTCGATGTGCAGGTCGTCGCAGGGTCCGTTCGGATTGCCGCTTGCGACCTTCGCGAGGACCAGCAGCAGGAACCCGAACCTGATCATCCCTCGACATCCTCGCCCGGAGTGCCGACCTCGGGGATCGGTTTGCCGCGCAGGACGGGAACGGGCTCGGCTTCGATGCGCTGCTGGAGGTATTGAATGGCCCGCTCGAGCTGGTGGTCGGTCCCCAGGTAGGCGGCATGCGGCGGATTCTCGACCTCGATATCCGGACTGACGCCGTGCCCCTCGATCAGCCAGTCACCATTCGTGGCGTACTGGGCGAACTCGGCGATCCGGGCAATGCCGTTATCGGCCAGCGTGTTCCGATCCGAGAGCCAGATGCCGGCGCCGGCGGTTCGCTGACCGATGAGCGGCGCCAGGTCAAGGGCCTTGACGCCGGCCGCAAAGGTCTCGCCGTCGCTGTAGGTGTACTCGTCGATCAGGACCGCGAGGTGGCCCCGGAACGCCTGCTGCATGTTCTCGAAACCGGACTCACTCTCGTCCGCGGTCTGCCAGAAGGCCCACACCTTGCGCATCAGCGTGTTGATCACCCAGGAATCCACGTTGCCGCCCCGGTTGCGCCGAACGTCGATGACCAGGCCATCTCGCCGATACAGGGCGTAGAACTCGCGGGCAAAGTCGGCGATGTCCGAGCCGCCCATGGCATACAGGTGCAGGTAGCCCACCTGCCCAGCAGTCGCCTCCTCCACGCGGCGGCGGTTGGCCTGCTCCCAGTCGCGGTAGCGGCGGCGATGCAGCTCGCCGGCGTCAAAAGGCTCCACACGGGCCTCGTGCAGCGCCTTCCCGCGACGGACTTCCAGCACCACCGGCTGACCGACCTGGTTCTCGAGAGCGGCGGCCAGCTCGGCATGATTGCGCACCGGCCGGTAGTTCACGGAGACGAGCACGTCGCCGATCCGGACATCGGCTTCCGGGCGGGCCAGCGGCACCCGCTCCTCGGGCAGGTCCGGATCGCCCCGCAGGATATGGGTGATCTTCAGTCCATCCGCCACGGACTCGTATTCACCGCCCAGGGCGCCCTGCGCCGGCTTCTCGTCATCCGATTCGAGCTCAGCCCGGCCCACCTGGGAATGGAGAATGCCAAGCTCACTGATCATCTCACCGAGCAGGTCGTCCAGTTCCGCCCGGTGCGTGACTCGCGCGACCAGCGGTTCGTACTTGGCCTTGACCGCGTTCCAGTCCACCCCGCGCAAATTGCGATCGAAAGCAAAATCCCGGTGCATGCGCCAGGCGTCCTCGAACATCTGCTGCCATTCCTCGGCCGGAGAAATGGCCAGTTTCCAGGCGTCGAAGTTCAGCTTGGCCGGGCCCAGGTCTTCCGGCGCCTTGGGCGCTACGTCCACGATGTAGGCGTCGTTGTCGACCCGGAAATAGAGCTTCTTGCGATCCGCCGAAAGGGCATAGTCGGCGACCTTGGAGGCAAAGGTCTCGACCTTGGCCTTGGGATCGATCTCGATGCTCTTGAGGACGGGGTCGCCGTGCAGCGGTGCATCCAGCAGGAACAGGTGCTCGTCGGCCGCCTGCAACCGCGAGTAATTGCCGGGATCGACGTCGACCTCGTAAAGCCGGTCCTGCAACCCGTCTAGGACCAGCGGCGCCGGCGCGTCGTCATCCATTTCCTCGTCGTCCTTCTCCTCGTCCACAGCCTCCTCGGGTGCGCCCAGACCGCTCGGGAGGTAGGGAAAGCGCGCCTCGGGATCCAGCGCCAGCGCATAGACCTGGGTGCGCCGGTCGAACATCGGCCCCATGTTGCGGTCGCCCCAGGGGGCGCTCGGCGTGGCCTCGAAGTGCCGGTCGGACAGGAAGTAGAGCCACGCCCGGTCGCTGGAAAAGGCCGGCGCGAAGGACGGGAAACGGTCGGTGGTCAGCACCTCGCGATGGCCGTTTCGGGTGTCATGGATGACAACCTGCGCCAGCCGGGTCTGGTCCGAGCTGCGGACATAGGCCAGCAACTGCCCGTCGGCGGACCAGGTCAGATCGGCATAGGCGTCGTCACCCGGCGGGCTCCGGTCGATGCGGCGGTTGGCGCCCTTCTCGAGATCGAGCAGCCACAGGTCGCCACGTTTGTCGCTGTGGGCCAGCCAGCGGCCGTCCGGCGAGGGCGACAAACGCCAGCGATGGATGCTCCCGTCGTCCGTCAAGACCTCGCGCTGACCGCTGCCGTCCGCCGGGAAGCGGACGATCTCGTCGAACCGGTCATCTGCGACGATGGCGTAGATCCACTCGCCGTCCACGCCGGTGATTGCCGCCCGGGCACGCTGTTCGCCGGGAATGGGGATGACCACTCGACGCTCATCGGGCAGACCGACCGAGGCGACCCGGCCCCGGGCCGTGACGACCACCCGGTCTCCTTCCGGAGCCAGATTGATCGACGTCGCATAGTCCAGCGGCTTGGGCAGCCACCGCTTGCGCTGGTCGTCGAAGTCGCTGCGCAGGGTCAGCTCGATCCGGGCGGTGGAATCGTCGGCAAGGTCCAGGCGGTAGAGGTCCGCTCCGAGCTGGTAGACGATCGAACCATCGCGGGCCTCCGGGTTACGGACATCCCAGTCGACATGTCGAGTATGTTGGCGCAGATCTTCGCCCTGCGGATCGGTCGACCAGATGTTGAAGTCGCCGTCCGGGTCGGCCAGGAAGTAGATTCGCCCGCCGGTGAACATGGGACGCTTGAGGTTCGCCTCGAAATCCGGCAGCAGCCGGAGCGCCTCCTCGGTCCCGGCATCGAAGTACCACAGACGGGCCATCGCCCCGCCCCGGTAGTGCTTGGAATGATCGCCGGTCCGGTGGAGGCCGCGGCGGGTGAAATAGAGCCGGCCATCCGGGCCGACTGCGCCCTGGTTGGCGCCGGCAAGCGGCCATTCGGTGACGCTCAGGTCGTCCGGATCCACCGTCCGGACCAACGTTGTGCGTGTCGGGCCGCGCGCCTCGTCGGTGACGTAGATGATCCGGCCGTCATCGGTCCATCCCTCGACCGAAACCACGCTTCCGTCAAAGGTCACCTGCTTCGGCAGCCCACCCGAGGTCGGCATGACGTAGAGGTCGCCCTGGCGGTCAAAAGCCGAGAGATAGGCAATCCGGTTGCCGTCGGGAGAAAAGACCGGCCGGGTTTCGATTTCCTCGTGAGAAGTGAGCCGCTGGGCGATGCCGCCCGCCAGGTTTGCGATCCAGAGATCGCCCTCGGCCGCAAACGCCAGTTGCTCTCCCTGGTGGGTGGGATGCTGGAAGTAGCCGGGCGCCGCACCGGCGGCAGTCCCGATCAGCAGAAGACACGACAAGAAGCGACCAGGCATCAGGATTTCCTTTGCAACCGAGAGCCGCAAGGATAGCCCGGATGTTGCATGAGTTGTCGGGATTTGCGGTCAATCTCGGGGAGGCAGCTTGTTCGATCGCCCGCAGAAGCGTAGCCGTAGCTACGGTTCAAGGGGGATCGGGCGAGTTGGCCGCCGAGATTGGGCGGAAACCCGACAGCGCGCAAGCTGCTTCCTTGGCTCGACGGCCAGATCCGAATGCAACTTATTGATTCGGCCTGCCGACTTTGCCTGATGCGCGCGCAACTCGTGCAATATCCGGGGTTTGGCGAAAATGGCACAATGGGTCCATGATGGACCCGTCCCCCGATCTCCGGCGGTGGCTTGGCGAGCGAACCTTCGAAGACTGGCGCGATGAATTCGATGAGCGCGGCTATGTCATCTTCGAAAACGTCCTGTCCGCCGAACGCCTGGGCGCCCTCCGCAATGCCCTGGCTCCGCACCTCGAAGCGGATCAACGCGGCCGCAACGAGTTCGAGGGGCGCCGCTCGAACCGGGTCTACGGCATGCTCGCCAAGTCGCCTCTGTTTGCCGAACTGGTGATTCATCCACTCGCGCTGGCCTTCGTCGAAGCGGATCTCGGCCCGAGCTGCCTGCTGTCGGCGTGCCTCGCCATCAACCTGCAGCCGGGCGAAACGGTCCAGCCCTGGCACTACGACGAAGCCCATATCGACCTGCCCCGCCCCCGTCGCTCGTCCCACGTCAGTACCTTCTGGGCCATCGATGCGATGACCGAAGACAATGGCGCCACCGAGGTGCTTCCGGGCAGCCATAGGTGGTCCGACGAGCAGTCGCCCTTGCCGCTCACGGAGGAGGATTTCGACCGCAACCATGTCCGTAGCGACGAGGGTGACCCGGGGGCTCATCCGGACACGGTGAAGGTGGCGGTGCCACCCGGCTCGTTGATGATCGCCAAGGGCACCCTGTGGCATCGCGGCGGCGCCAACCGGAGCGATCAGCCGCGTCTGATCATCACCCCGCAATACTGTGCAGGCTGGGCCAGGCAACTGGAAAACCAGGTCTTGGCCGTTCCGCCGGATATCGCCGCGGGGCTTCCCGCTCGGGCCCAGCAATTGCTCGGCTATTCCATCCATCCTCCCTTCATGGGTTATGTCAACGGGGTCCATCCACGGCGCCTGCTGTCCTGAGATCGCCCGGCCGCTGACCAGGAAAGGCGGTCACAAAACTTTGATTCGAACTGGAGGCGGAGTGGACGGGCCACACTCTATGCTATTGTTTTCAAAAGCGTAAACAACCATGACATTTAGTCCAATCCTGGCCCTTTTCATAGCAACCGTTGCCATGGGAATCGGATTCGGCATCTGGAGTTTCATCCGGACCCGACGCGCCTACGACGACGACGGAAGCGACTCACTGACCGAAGCCGAACAGCTCGCTGATCGCGCTGAGCGGCTGACGAACTGATGTCTCAGCGTTCGTTCCAGGTCGCATCCATTCAAAACTCAGCCAACTCATGTCAGAACAGAAATTCAACGACATCCTGAACAACTTCAAATTCGCCATGCTCGTGACCAAGAATCCGAGCGGCGAGCTGCACGGCGACCGATGACCATTTCGGACGTCCAGTCCGGTGGCGACCTCGTCTTTGCAACCGACGTGAAGTCGGCCAAGGTCGAGGAACTCACCCACGATCCGCAAGTGGCTGTCACCATGCAGAATGATCACCAGTTTCTGGCGATCAGCGGACAGGGCATGCTCATCAACGACAAGGAAAAGATTCAGCAACATTTCCAGCCGGGTTGGCGAGCCTGGTTCGCCGAAGGTCGAGACGATCCCAATATCCGACTGCTCAAAATTGCAGCGGAACGCGCCGAATACTGGGATTACTCGGAAATGCAAGGCCTCAGCTTTCTTTTCGAGGCCGGCAAGGCACTGATCGAGAACGATCCGGTCGATCTGGCGAAACAGGTCGACCACGGTCGACTCCGTTTGTAAAAAGCTATAGGCGATCTGTTTCCCGTACGAAGGCCGCCAGGTCTTCCCGGAATTTCTCCAGCGAGGGCTGGTGCAGATACATCATGTGGCCCGCCTCGTAGTAGGCCATGACGATCCGGTCCCGAGCCTCCGCCGGGATGTCCAGGTGTGCAATATCGAAGCGGGTTGCGCCGATGGGCGTTGCCATGTCGTAGTAACCCTGCTGGACCAACAGGTGCAATCCGGGATTGGTGGTCATCGCCATGGCCAGGTCCGGGCGCAGATCCGCCCAGGGCACGGCCCACCCGCTTCCCGATGGCGGCTGGTGTTTCCAGTCCCAGTTCGAACCTACAGCGCCGAAGGCGGACACCTGGTAGGTCTCGTCCTTGCCGAAGTCCAGCTCGTTGTGGAGATAGTCCAGGAAGCCCGCGGTGAACGCGGGGCCGACCGACGGGAAGAACGGATCGTAATCCATGGCCTCTCCCAGCGGGTTGACCGCGGGGCCCAGGAATCGGCTGTCGATGCGCCCGGTGACGATCCGGTTGTCGCGCTGCAGCTCCTGGAGGAACTGCTGGTGGCCGACCCGCAGATCGGCCTTGATCCAGTAGTCCGCAGAAGTACCGGTGTAGCGTGCGAGCTTTCCGGCCACCGCTTCCTTCTCCGCCCGGGGTATCGTGTAGCCCTTGAGCAGGGCAGCCGCGTACTCGGTGAAGGCGAACTCGTCCACTTCGGCTACGAACGCCTCCAGGTTGTCCGGCTTGTCGTCCAGCGCGTCGTGATACCAGGCCGTTGCCGCAAACGTGGAGAGGTAGAGCATGTGGGGCAGGTCGATGCTCGCCCCGTCGATGCCGGAGCCCATGCTCAGGAAGGGCGAGACGACGATGACCCCGTTGAAATGCATCCCGTGCCGGCTCTGCAGGTGGTGCACCAGGCCGGCGGATCGGATCCCGCCATAGCTTTCACCGAGGATATACTTCGGGGAAGCCCAACGGGCGTTTTCCGTGATGTACTGCTTGATGAAGGCACCGACGGACTTGATGTCCTGGTCGACCCCCCAGAACAATTCCTTTCCATCGGCTTCACCCAGCGGCTTGCTGAAACCCGTGCCGACGGGATCGACCATCACCAGGTCGGTGACATCGATGATGCTGTACTCGTTGTCGACGCGCCGGGCCGGCGGCGGCGGCGCAAAGCCGGCGTCATTCACCACCACGCGCTGGGGTCCGAGGATGCCCATGTGCAGCCAGATCGAAGAGGAACCCGGCCCGCCGTTGAAGGCGAACATGATCGGTCGCTCGCCGGGATCGTCGAAGCCCCTGCGCGTATAAGCCGTATAACCGAACCGGGCAATCGGCTCATCCTGGTCATTTTTCATGATCAGCCAGCCGACCGTGGCATCGTACTCGACGGTCTCGCCGTCGATCCGGATCGAGTGCCGGGTGGTCGAGGACCTCGGTTCGGCCTCGACCTCCATTTTCTTGTCGCTCGCATCGTGTTCGTCGCCCCAGGCGGGCGTGACCGCCAGGAAAAACCACAGTGCGAAAAGCAGAGCCGATCTCATACCCTATCTCCGTCGAGGAAATTCCGCCGGCCAGTCTAACCCGGCGCGACCCCGATGAGTGAAGAACCGGTTGCTATCGAGCGTCGACGGCCAGTTCGACCTCGATCGTGTCCCCTTCCCCGCTTTCCAGGACCGTCGGGGCCAGGCGAAAGACCCGCTCGGCCAAGTCAGGCTTGGAGGAAAAGGCCGCCACGATGTTCTGCGCGCGCTCGTCTGCCAGGGCCCGCAGTGTCTCATTGGATATGTCGATCTCCGCCAGGAGCGGCGCCTCCATCTCTTCGAAGGTCGGCAGCGCCGGCTCCGAGGGCGCATCGGGCTCGTCCTCCACCGGCGGTTCCGTCGCCGGAGGCAGGAAGCGCTCCAGCCAGGCGTCGGTGACCTTCTGGCGGTAGTCCGCCTCATCTGCTGCTTCGAGGCGGGCCCTGAGACGTTCCCGTTGAAGGGCGGGACCATCCAATGCGCGAACGGCGACACCGGATACGTCGAGACGCAGGGCGGGTCGCCTCGTCAGCGCCTCGGCCAGCTGGGCGAGCGCATCGGTCTCGTCCGCAACGGGTGCGGTACGTCCGGGCATGAACTCGACCACCTGCAGGTCCTCGCCACCGCCCGGCACCAGCGCACCGAGGATCTTGAATGGCGAGGCCGCGAGTTTCACGAAGACGTTGGCGAACGCTTTCAGGATCACCCCACCGACACTGAAGCTCGGATCACTGACATCCCCGCTCACCGGAATGTCCAGGCGGATCTTCCCGTCGAGGTCCCGCAGCAGCGCCAGCCCGAGTTTCAGTGGGACCGACACGGCGTCCTCGCTGGCCACGGTCTCGCCCAGTTCAAAATCGTCCAGCACCAGGTTGTTCGATCCCCGCAAGCGGGTCCCGGTCAATTGGTAATTCAGATCGGTCTTGAGCTTGCCGCGTTCGATCCGATAGCCGACGAACTTGCCTGAGTAGGGGCTCACCGGGCTCATTGCGATGTTGTTGGCCGAGACGTCGATCTGCAGATCCTCCCCGATACGGCCGTTGATCTGCAGCGGCGCCTGGCCGTCGATGTTCGTGGTCAATTCCACGGTCAGGTTTTCCGTCCCCACGTCGCTCACTGTTCCGGAAAGATCCGACAGCACCGTCCGGTAATTGGGACTGATTGCAAGATCCTCGAAGCGCACCGTCTGGCCTTCCAGCCGGATCTCGTCGATGACCAAGGCAACCGGGTCTTCCGCGGATTCTTCTGCTGCAGTCTCGTCACTCGCTTCCCCACCGGCGGCGAGGCGGGAAAAGACGGTGGACCCGTCCTCGAAGCGCCGCACCAGCATTTCGGCGCCGCTCAGTCCGATGCCGGCAATCCGGACAGCCGGCGGGTCCAGTGCTGCCACGACTTCCTGGATTTCGATCGCGGCGCCCTCCACCACCTGGTGCTGCGGTTCGAGCCACTCGGCTGCCAGCGCCTCTATCGACGCGCCGCCGCGCGCCTGCCCCTGCGCCGTATCCAGGTTGACCTGGGCGGTCAAGGCGCCGCCGGTGATCGAGAGCGGCACCAGGCTTCGGATGATCGGGTCCAGGTCGGCGAGCTGGAATCCGTCCAGCGAAATATCCGCACCGAGGGCGCCCTCGGCCCAGGCCAGCGTGCCCTCCACGCTGAGCAATGCCTCGTTGACCGACCCGCCAAGAGACAGGGGCAGGGCCTGAGGTTCCGCCGAATCAAAGCCCGATAGCGCGGCCTGGTCAATCCCCAGGGTCGCTCGAAACGCCGGCTGCAGGGATTCGTCGCTCACTTCGATACGACTGTCCACGACGCGGACTTCAGGGACGCGAACCGCAAACGCGGAGTCGCCGTCCTCTTCGCTCTCGGGGTCCGACTCACT
>JAWVZU010000105.1:0-12179 GCA_033722075.1 Lysobacterales bacterium | reverse complement strand
GGCAACAGCTTGTAGCGGCCTGACCTGGTGGTGAGATGGGCGAGGTCGCGCCGGCTGCTGCTCTGTTCCCTGCGCAGGCCCGCGAACCAGGTTGCCACGCCCAGGTCTTCGAAAGTCCGCTGCAGCGGTTCCACCTTGCTGATGCGATTGTAGTGCTCCAATCCTTCGCGTCCGGCCTCCCAGAGGCGCCCGTGACGGGCCTCCAGCCATGCCGCGCTGTGCGCCGGCCGGCAGACATGGAGATTCAGCTTCAGACGGTCGGTAAGCGCGTCGACAAAGCGATAGGTTTCCGGAAAGAGGTAGCCCGTGTCGACCAGCACGACCGGGATGTCCGGTTGTTCCCGGGTAACCAGGTGCAGCATGACCGCCGCTTGCGCACCGAAGCTGGAGGTCAGCACGTGCGGACCCGGCAGATGGGTGAGGCCCCAGCGGACGCGCTCGGCGGCATCCAGCGCGGCCAGCCGGTGGTTGGCGCAGATGAGATCCGGCTCGGTCGCTTGAATCGCCAGACTGCTCATGGGGCCGCAAAGTCCACGTGTCGGTGGGTCCAGTCGCCGAAGCGCTCGTCGTCGTCCCGTTCGGCGGCCCAGCGCCGAATCAGGCCGCCCAGCGCCTCGAGGATCTGCCCCTCGTCGAGATTGTCTCTCCAGGCGCGGTTCAGCCGCTGGCCCTTGCCGTCGCCGCCCAGGCGCAGGTTGTACTTGCCGGGTGCCTTGCCGACCAGACCAATCTCGGCCAGGTAGGGCCGCGCGCAGCCGTTCGGACAGCCCGTCATGCGGATGACCGTGTCAGTGTCCGCCTGGCCGACCTCCGCGAAAAGCTCGGAGACCTTGCCGATCAGGTCCGGCAGATAGCGCTCCGCCTCCGCCATGGCCAGACCACAGGTGGGCATGGCGACGCAGGCCATCGCGGCCTGACGCAGCGGGCTCCCGTCCGGTTCCCCCTGCTCCAGCAGGCGGTTGATGCCCGTCCGGTCCTTTTCGGCTACGGAGGCGATGATCAGGTTCTGGTTGGGCGTCAGCAGCAGCGGGCCCCGATGGGATTCCGCGATCCGGTCCAGTGCGGCCAGCTGCTTGCCGGCGATGCGGCCGTTCTGGACGAAGACGGAGCGGTGCCACCGTCCGTCCTCTCCCCGGGTCCAGCCGATGCGGTCGGTATGTCTTTGAAAAACGAATTCGGCCGCGGGTTTGAGCGGCCTTCCTCGCCGCTCGGCCAGTTCGCCAAGAAACCAGTCGAGGCCGCGATCGTCGATGGTGTATTTCAGCCGGGCCCGCTTGCGCTCATCGCGATTGCCATGATCGCGCTGGATCGTTACAACGGCTTCGGCGATACCGACCACCTCGTCCGGTGCGCAGAAGCCGAGGACATCGGCCAGGCGGGGATAGGTCGTGGGATCGCCGTGGGTCGCACCCATGCCACCGCCGGCGGTCACGTTGTAGCCGAGCAGCGCGCCGTCGCGCACGATCGCGATAAAGCCGAGGTCCTGGGCGAACACGTCGACGTCGTTTTCCGGCGGGACGGCCAGGGCGATCTTGAACTTGCGCGGCAGGTAGGTCGCCCCGTAGATCGGTTCGGCCTCCGCTTCACCGACCAGCTTATCGCCATCCAGCCAGATCTCGTGGTAGGCGCGGGTTGCCGGGGTCAGGTGATCGCTGATGGCCCGCGCCGCCTCCGTTACCTGCGCGTGTACGTCCGAACGCCAGGGGTTGGGGGATGCCATGACGTTCCGGTTGACGTCGCCGCAGGCCGCGATCGTGTCCAGGAGGCTTTTGTTGATGGCCTGGATCGTCGGTTTCAGGTCCCGTTTCAGCACGCCGTGCAGCTGGAAGGCCTGGCGGGTCGTCAGGCGCAGACTGCCATCGGCATGTTCACGCGCCAGCTGCGACAGCGCCAGCCATTGGTCGGCCGTGCAGACGCCGGCCGGGACCCGGGCGCGAATCATGAACTGCCAGGCCGGCTCCAGCTTCTGGTGCTGGCGCTCCAGCCGCAGGTCCCGGTCGTCCTGCTGGTAGATGCCGTGGAACTTGCTGAGCTGCGTGTCGTCAGGGGCGATCGCGCCGGTCAGCGGTGCAGCCAGCGACTCGCTCAGAGTGCCCCGGAGACCGCGGCTGGCCGCCTTTATTCGTTCGACGTCAGTAGACATCCCGGTGCAGCCTCCCGGCGTCCTTGAGTGCATCCAGACCGCCCAGCGCTTGCGCCAGCGCCTCTTCGACACCCTTGCCCATGGCAATCGAGCCGCAGACATAGACATGCGCACCGCGTTCGACCCAGCGGGCCAGCTCCGAAGCCTGAGCGTTCACTACATCCTGCACGTAGCGCGGTCCGCCGGCGTCTCGGGAGAAGGCGGCGTCCATGCGCGTGAGGCGGCCGGCCTTCAGGTGGTTCAGCCATTCCGCCTGGTACAGGAAATCGGTCCGGAAATGGCGGTGACCGAAGATCAGCCAGGACTCGGGCTTCAGGCCCAGCGCGATCCAGTGCTCTACAAAGGCGCGGTAGGGAGCGATTCCGGTCCCGGCGCCGATCATGATCAGCGGACCCCCGTCGGCCGGCAGGCGAAAGGCCGGGTTCGGTTCGAGATAGACCCGGACCGTCTCGCCCGGGGGCAGGGATTCAAGGTGGTTGGAAGCGGCGCCGTGGCGGTTCTGGCCGGCCAGTTCATAGGCGACCCGGGCAATCGTGAGGTGCACCTCACCGGGTGCCGCCTCCGGTGAGGATGCGATGGAGTAGAGGCGTGGACGCAGGGGTGCCATGCCGTCGACCAGGCGCTGGGCATCCGTCGTGGAGGGAAAGCGACGCAGCACGTCTTCCCATTGCCAGGTGCGAAGGACCTCGGCCCTCTCCCCGGGCGTCAGACCGGCCAGGAACTCTTCAAGGGCCGGCTGGCCGGTGCTTTCGGCGTAGCGTTTCAGGTCGCCGAGCGTCAGCTGGGTGAGTTCGCGATCTCTGGCCAGCGCCGCCTCCAGAGCCTTGCTTTCACCATCGATGACGACCGGGTCGTCCGGCGCCAGCCCGGCGGCATCCAGCACACCCGCAATGATCTGTGGCGGATTCTCGGGCCACACACCCAGGGCGTCGCCCGGCTGATATGCGAGGGTGTCGTCCGCCAATTCCAGTTCCAGATGGAAGGTGGGGCTTTTCGTGCCGCGTCCGGTGACGGACTGGGTCTCGAGCACGCGGGCAGACACGGGTCGCTCCGGCGCGGTTCTGTTCTCGGCCCGGCGCGGTGTGATGGCGACGACGTTGGTCTCTTCGCTTTCGAAATCGAGCGCCGAGACCAGCGCCTCCATCCATTCCCCGGCCGCGTCCTGAAAATCGATGTCGCACTCCACCAGGGGGCGGATCCGCTCGGCGCCCAGTTGCTCGAGTCGGCGATCCAGGTCCTGTCCGGCCTTGCAGTAATGTTCGTAGCTGCTGTCTCCCAGCGCGAGTACCGCATAACGGAGTGCCCCGAGTTCGGGAGCCCGCGTGCTCAGGAGACGTCTAAAGAACGGTTCCGCGGCATCCGGCGGATCCCCCTCGCCGTGGGTGCTGACGACCACGATCAGCTGTTTCTCGCGGGTCAGGTCGGCAAAGCGATAGTCGGCCATGGAGATGGACCGGGCACCCGGCATCCGATCCAGGCGCGCCAGCAGCGACTCCGCTATCCGTCGGCTGTTGCCGGTCTGCGTGCCGAACAGGATCGTGGCCGGAAAAGCCGCGGCGGGGGCTGTTGCCTTCTGGCGGTCCGCGTCGCGTGACGCGAGACCGGCGAGATAACCGCTCAGCCACAGGACCTGGTCGCGATCGAGGGCTTCGGCGAGTCGTTCGGCCGCGTTGATGCGGTCATCGGGAACCGGGACTTTGACTTGCTCGGGCAACATGCGGTTGTGCCAGCGTGAATGAGGCTCCAAAATAGAAGACAGGTCGGCGATTCGGAACGACGGGTCGGTTATGGATGAATAACGGGTTGCCATAAGGCTTTCGGGCACTTCGCTTCCGGAAGTGAGACTTGAGTCACAAAAACGGCCGCATTCATCCGCTAGGATTGAAACTACCCTCAAAGGGCCTGGGTCGAGAGCGCCATGAAATCGTTTCAACGATCATGCTTGAGATCGGTGGCTAGGATCACCGACTTTATCGAATCTGGACGGTTCCGCTATGCCGCGCAGCGCATTCATGCGATGGGCGAGCCGGAAGAATCGGGCTGGTTCGAATGGCTGGTGCGTCCTGATTTCGGTGATCCCGATCTCACGACCGCCGATTTCGTCCAGGCGGTCGAGAGCCTGGACCTGGGGCTGAACCTCGATACCCGCACTTCTGCCGACGCGATGCAATGGTTGGGACGGCAGCCTGCCGGCACCCGGATGACCGTCAACGTTTCCGGGGCGGCGATCTCCAATCACCTGTTCTCCAACCATATGGTGAACCTGATCGAGAACAGCTCGATCCAGCCGGAACAGATCTGCTTCGACCTGGCCGTCCATGCGGCGCTCAGTGACCTCAGTGGCGCTACCCGCTTCGTGAAGACGATGCGCCGGCTGGGATGCCAGGTCGCGCTCGACAACGGGATACCGGGCAATCCGGTGCTCGGGCTCTTCGGACCCCTGGGTTTCGTGAACTACCTCAAGGTCGATCGCAAGTGGGTTTCCAGTGCCCCGGAGAGTCCTTCACACCGGGAAACGCTGGAGAGCATCATCGACTACGCCAAGCGACTGAACCTGGAGGTGGTGGCGGAAGGCGTTGACAATGACGCCCAGCTGGAACTGGTGCGCGTTCTCGAAGCGGACTACTACCAGGGATACATCGACGGTGAGCCGACCGTGGTCGCGCTGACCAACGAGGACCGCGAGCCGCTGCAACTCGTCGGCTGAATCCCTCGTCGGGCTAGCCGAGCTCGACTTCCATGGCCTGATAGCCGGCGTCTTCGATCGCCTTGACGATCTTCCGTGAGTTGTCCTGGCACAGCGCGATGATCGATCCACCGCCGCCCGCACCGGTCAGCTTGGCGCCAAGCGCGCCGTTTTCCCGAGCGATTTCGATGAGTTCTTCCACCTGCCAGGTCGAGACCTGCAGGGCGTTCAGCAGGCCCTGGCAGACATTCATCATCTCGCCGAGGAGGTCCAGGTTGTTGGACTTCAGCGCTTCGAGTGCCCGCAGGGTCAGGCGGTCGATGTCCGAGAAGATCCGGTCGTAAAGGGCTCGATTCCGTTCCCAGCCGGTGCGTACCTTGGCCACCATCTTCGCCGTCATGCTCTCCACGCCGGTCATTCCGATCACGAATTTCAGCGGATGCTCGAGGTGGAGCCGCTCGATCATCGGCTTCTCGTCCCGGCGGAAGAGCAGCATCTCGCCGTAGGTTGCCACCGCATTGTCGATACCGGACGGGTTGCCGTGGGCGAGCTTTTCGGCGTCGAACGCCAGGTCGTTGACATCGTCTTCGGTGAGTCCCAGGTCGAACCGCTGATCCAGGGCACGAATGATTGCGACGGCCACCGCCGCCGAGCCGCCCAGGCCCTGCGCGCGCGGCAGGTTGGGAAAGACCTCGATGCGCATGGCTCGCTCCAGCAAGCCGAGTTTCTCGAGGATGCGGGCGGCCGGTTTCTCGAAGGAATGCCGCTTGGCCGGATCGGCCTCCATGCGGTGTTCGACGCCCCAGCGCGGAATCGAGAGGTACAGTCCTTCCTCGACGCCGGTGACCCGCGCTTCGACGGCGAGGGGTATGGGCGCCGCAATCGCGTGGGCGCCATAGACGACTGCATGTTCGCCCATCAGGATTGCCTTTCCGTGGCCGGCGGCCAGGGTGCGGCCGGCCGCGGCCTCCGGCGGCAACTCCTCTTCCAGGTGGGACTGGGAACGGACCGTCGCCACGATTTCCCGCGCCTTCCAGATCTTGATTTCGCCGGAATCGATCAGCCGTTCCACCACCGTGTCGAAAATTTCCGGACTGGCGCCGGCGGCCTGCGCCACGCTGCGCGCGTGCAGGGTCATATGACCCTTCTGGATGCCTTCCGTCGCCAATGCCCGCAGGGCGGAAAAGTTCTGGGCAAGTCCTACGGCGCCCATCACTTCCGCCAGTTCGCGGGCCGATTGAACCCCCATCATCCGCAGGTTCATGGCCACCGTCGGGTTCGACTGCAGCGGACCGCCGACGGTGCCGACCTTGATCGGGATCTCGATTTCGCCGACGAGTTCTTCTTCCTTGCCGACGTACCAGCGGCTCAGGGCCGTGTAGCGCTGTCCCCTGGCGGCGTAGGCGTGAGCGCCGGCCTCGATGGCCCGCCAGTCATTGCCGGTCGCCAGGGCCACCGCATCGATACCGTTCATGATGCCCTTGTTGTGGGTGGCCGCCCGATAGGGATCGATCCGCGCGAACTCGCTGGCGATCACGATGCCGTCCCGGACCTGCTCGCCATCCTGGCCCTTCCCGGCCAGCTGCTCCAGGGGGATCCGCGTCCTGGCGCGAACCATCGATCGGTCCGTGAGGTTGGACAGGATGCGCAGAAAGACCTTGCCCCGGGTGATGTTCTCGACCTGGGTCGCGATGCCTTCGCACATGGTGTTGACGAGGTTGGCGCCCATGGCGTCACAGGTGTCGACCAGAAGGTGCAGGACCAGCATATCCCCGAGTTCGCCGCCGGTGGGGTGCACAAAGACCTCCAGATCGACCGCACCGCCTCCGCGGGCGACCAGCTTGGGATGCAGGCTGTTCGCCAGGTTCAGGATCTGGTCCTTGCGCTGGAGGATGCGCGAGCGCGCCTGGGCGATATGCGGCACTTCGACGATCTGCACCTGGCCGATGAGGACCGGCTTGGTGCTCTCCACCTCGAAACCGCCGCTGCTGCGGGCCAGCTTTGCAGCCGAGCTCAAGGCGGCGACGATGGATGGTTCCTCGACTACGAGCGGAACGACGTATTCATGACCGTTGATCAGGAAATTCAGGCCCAGACCAACCGGCAGCCCCATGACGCCGATCACGTTCTCGATCATCTTGTCGGCGTTCTGAACGGTCAGCATGTGGGTGCCTTCGTTCAGGGCGGCGAAATCCTGATCGCAAAGCCATCCCTTGCTCTTGACCGCCGCGACCCGTTCGGGAACCGTCAGCTTGTAGAAATTGGGAATGCGGGACTTATCGGTTTTCTTGGACATGTTGCGATTCGGCTTTTTTCGACGGTCCTTGTTCAGCGGGAAATCATAAAGGTTTTAGCCGCTGCCCGGAAAGAGCGTCATAGCGAAAGTATTGTCACGGCGGCGTCGAGATGCCGCGCCTCGTGACGAGGTAGGTGGCAAAGCTGGCAAGCCAGTGGCCCCCGGCATAGTCCTCACCGGTGACGGCCGCCAGTCCGGCCTCGCCGAGTCGGTTGGAGGCGGCCTCGAGCGACGGGATGCGCGGATCGCCCGCGGGAAGCCCGGAGGCGATGCCGTCCAGCATCCAGGCCCGCGACAGGTTGAGACCGTCGAGATGGGCCAGCTTGCCGTCACTCTTGTCGGTCACGACGGCTGCTTCCAGCCACGCCGATGAGCCGTCGGTCGGAATCATCGGCATGAAGGCGGCGAGCCAGTCGCTGAATGCCGCCGGATCCAGGACCCGGCGCATCAGGTCCGCTTCGGCAAGACAGGGCGAAAGAAAATCCTGGCCGGACGGCTCATAGGCGAGCGGGCAGTCTCGATCGGCAAGGTGATAGGTCCGGGTGCGCGCATCGACGAGGTCGCGCAGCGCCCGGTCGTCTGCGGCTACGGCCCAGTCACGATAGAGCCCGAAGGCGAAGGCGGTCTGCGAATGTTCGCCGGTGCGGATCGGGTGGGACAGCTTGGGTAGCCAGGAGCGAATGCGGTCGACGACAACCGCTTCCAGGGGCGCCAGCCGGGCGCGCCAGCGGACCGCTTGCTCCGCGTCCCACTCGCGCAGTTCGGTCATCAGCTGCAGGAACCAGGCCAGGCCGTAGGGGCGCTCAAAGGACTGGCGGTATTCCCCGCTGTTGAAATAGGCGACCTCCGCCGCGATCCGATCCGTCTGGAAGCTCTTCTCCAGTGCCGCGCTGATCTCCGGCGCATAGTCGGCCTCCGGGTGGAGTCGCAGCAGGCGGGCGAGCATCCAATGGGCATGCACCGCCGAGTGCCAGTCGAAACAACCGTAGAACACGGGATAGAGTTCGCGAGGCGGTGCGACATGCTCGTCTCCCGACAGGACATGGCTGATCTTGTTCGGGTATTCGCGATGGATGCAGTCGAGCGCGAGGCGCGCGAAGCGTCCCTCCACGGCCGGGTCGCCGGCGGTGCCGGCGAAGATGCCGAACGCGGCGATCAAGGCGATCATCGATAGGCCCTCAGAAACATGTCCACGCAGGCATCCACGTAATCATTCACCGCTTCCTGATCGACCGTCTGCCGGAGGTTCAGGAGGCGCAGCAGGTGAGTCTCGCCGAGAAACATGTGCAGGAGCTGGCACGCCGCCGTGCGGGGGTCGTCCAGCTTCAGGCGTCCGCGCTCGGCCTGGCGGCGCAGGTAGTCGGTCAGCAGGTCGATCATGTGTTTCGGTCCCGCTTCGTAGTATAGCTCCGACAGCACCGGCGACTGCTCCGCGGAGGCGCACAGCAACCGCTTCATGTGGATCGCGTCATCGGAGTGGAGCAGGTCGGTGAACTTGCGTCCGACGACGCGAAGCATCTGGTCGACGGGTCGTTCGAGGTCGAGGAATTCCGGCGACAGTTCATAGCTGACGCATTTTTCGGCGATGCAGTAGGAAAAGAGGTCTTCCTTGCTCCGGAAATGGGAATAGACGGTCTGCTTGGATACCTCCGCGCGCTCGGCAATTTCGTCCATGCTCGTGCCGTCGAAGCCTTTCTCCAGAAACAGGTTTACGGCGGCCTCGAAGATCTGGGCTTTCTTGGCGGTGCTCTTCGGACGACCGCGTGTCGCGGTGGCGTTGGCTGTGCTCATGCTGTGACTTTAATCATACTGGACTGTCCAGTCCACAAACCCTATACTCTCGAATTACTAGACTCATCAGTTCAGTATCTACATCGGGGTCGCGAACATGAATTCAATCCTTGCCCGGTACGGTGCGCTCGTCGCGCTGGCCCTGCTCGTCTCGGGATGTTCCGGGGACCCCGGCGAACCCGACGAAGAGTACCACCAACAGGTCGAGGCCCTGGCCATCGAGCGCAACGAGCAGCTCGAGATCGAGCGGGAATTCGCCGGGCTGGTGTTGCCGCGGCAGAGCTCCGATATCGGCTTCGAACTGGCAGGAAAGATCGTGGCCCTGGCGGTCGACGAGGGTGACCGGGTCGAGCCGGGACAGCTCATCGCAAGCCTGGACAAGCGCCTCCTGGAATCGGAGCGGGATGAGCTGCGTGCCCAGAAAGACGAACTGCAGGCCCGACTGGAACTGAATGAAGCCAATCTGAAACGCGCGCTGGACCTGCAGGAAAAGGGTTTTGCCGCCGACCAGGAAATCGACGAACTCAACGCGGAGAAGAAGACCTTGCAGGCGAACATGGCCCGCGTGGAGGCCGCCCTGGTGGCCAACCAGGACCGCCTCGACAAGTCCGAATTGTTTACCCCCTTCGGCGGTGCCGTCAGCCGACGCTTCGTGGACGTCGGGTCGGTCGTCGCCAGCGGCGCCCCGGTATTCAGAGTCATCGAGGAAGCCACGCTGGAAGCGCGCATCGGCGTGCCCGTGCGCCTTGTCAACCAGCTGAAGCCCGGGGATACGATCCCGATCCTCGCGGCAGGCAAGCGCACGCAAGGCGAAATCATCACCGTCGGCAGCGATGTGACCCGGGCCACGCTCACGGTGCCGGTTCGCATCGGGATCAGTGCCAAAACAGGTGCCATTCCGGGCGACCAGGCCTATGCGGTCATGCGAGACGAGATCGACCGGGCGGGGTTCTGGCTGCCGGCAAGCGCGGTTACCGATGGTCTGCGAGGTCTGTGGGTGGTGTATGTGCCGGTCGCGGACCCGGAACAGCCGGGGCTGTTCCACCTCGAGTCTCGTGACGTGCGGGTTCTCTACGCCGACGATGAACGGGTCTTCGTTGCCGGGGCCCTGGCAACGGGAGAAAACGTAGTGACCGGCGGCCTGCAGCGCCTGGTCCCGGGTCAGAAGGTGCGCCTGAAGGCCGGGGAGGCACTGGCGCGGAGCGGAGAGGCGCCACCGCCATGATGGCCGATTACCTGCGCAACGGCCGAATCCTGGGCCTGACCATTGCGCTGCTGATCGTGGCCGGCCTGTCTGCCCTGGCAACCCTCCCGCGAACGGAGGACCCGCGGGTCATGAACCGCGTCGCCCTGGTGGTGACGCCGTTCCCGGGGGCGACGTCCGAGCGCGTCGAAGCCCTTGTTTCCGAGCCGATCGAAAACGAGATGCGGCGCCTGCCCGAGGTCCGCAACACCTGGTCGGTATCCCGTCCCGGGGTGTCCGTCGTCACGATCGAGCTGAAGGACAGCGTGGTGGCGGTTGACGAGGTCTGGTCGCGGGCGCGGGATCACCTCGACGACATCGTCCCGGAACTTCCCGAGGGGATCGTCGCACCGGATTTCGAGGACGATCGCGGCTACGCCTACACGGTCCAGATTGCCCTGACCTGGAACGGGCCCGGAGCGATGGACCTGGGCATCCTCGGTCGCTATGGGAAAGAGCTGCAGACCCGCTTGCGGGGCGTGCCTGGCACCGACCTGGTCGAGATCTACGGCGATCCGGAAGAGGAGATCCTGGTCGAGGTGGATCCGGAGCGGCTCACCTCGCTCGGGCTGTCGGTGGAGGCCGTAGCCGCTGCCGTCGGGGCCGCCGATGCAAAGGTCTCGGCGGGCCAGCTGGACAACGCCCACACGCGGTTCCAGATCGAGGTGGCCGGCGAGATTGACTCGGAGGAGCGCGTTCGGAGCATCCCGCTGCGGGTCGATCGGCTGGGAGAGACGGTTCACGTTCGCGATGTGGCCGAAGTGCGCCGGGCCCTGAAGGAACCGGTGTCCGACATCGCCCTGATCGAGGGCGAGCGCGGCGTGGTGGTCGCCGTGCGCATGCTCCCGGACCTGCGCATCGATCGGTGGCGCGAGCGGGTCGCCTCGGAGCTGGAGGCGTTTCGCGCCACCGCCGCATCCAATATCGGCGTGAGCTTGATCTTCGACCAGAGCGTCTACACCAGCGATCGTCTCGGCGGGCTGGCGTTCAACGTCCTGCTGGGATTCCTGATCATCCTCGCGGTTCTTTTCGTCACCTTGGGCGTCCGGGCAGCGATCATCGTCGCCCTGGCCTTGCCGCTGACGGCGCTTTTCACCCTGGCCTGCATGAAATACTGGGGTCTGCCCATTCACCAGATG
Source organism: Lysobacterales bacterium (assembly GCA_033722075.1). Taxonomy (GTDB): domain Bacteria; phylum Pseudomonadota; class Gammaproteobacteria; order Xanthomonadales; family SZUA-38; genus JAWVZU01. The sequence goes on along the minus strand of JAWVZU010000105.1, from coordinate 881 downwards.
TCGGTTACCGGCCTGGTCGTTGCCCTGGGCATCATGGTCGACAATGCCATCGTCATGGTGGATACGATCAAGCAGCGTCGCGAAGCGGGCAAACGACCGCTGCGGGCCGTGGTGGAGGCCATTGCCCACCTGTGGCTCCCATTGCTCGGCTCGACGCTCACCACGATTCTCGCTTTCGCACCGATCGTGCTGATGCCGGGCCCGGCCGGAGAGTTCGTCGGCGGAATTGCACTCTCGGTCATGTTTTCGCTGATCGGTTCCTACCTGATTTCGCACACGATCATCGCCGGCCTGGGCGCCCGCTTCCTGCGTCCCGGAGAGAAGGATCGGAGCCTGCTGGCGAACGGCATTCGCGTCGACGGCCTGAGTCGCCGCTTTCGGGCGCTTCTGGAACTGGCTCTTGCCCGCCCCCGGACCACCCTGCTGGTCACCGCCCTGCTGCCATTGCTCGGTTTCTGGGGGGCGACCCGGATGACCGAGCAGTTCTTTCCGCCTTCGGACCGGGACATGTTCCAGATCGAACTTCGCACCGCGCCTCAGGCATCCATCGAGGCCACCGCGGCACTGACGCAACAGCTGGCGGCTCGGCTGGCCGAAGAACCCGATCTGGTCAGTCAGCACTGGTTCGTCGGGCGCAACGCGCCATCGTTCTACTACAACATGCTGCAGCGCAACGACGGCGCGACCAATTACGCGCAGGGCATGATCAAGGTCGCGGACTTTCGCGCCGCGAACCGCCTGATACCGAGCCTGCAGCGCGAATTCGACGACCACTTTCCGAAAGCGCAGATCCTGGTGCGCAAGCTGGAACAGGGCCCGCCGTTCAATGCCCCGGTCGAAATCCGGATCTATGGACCGAACCTGCAACGTCTCGCGGCGCT
>JAWVZU010000104.1:0-12246 GCA_033722075.1 Lysobacterales bacterium | reverse complement strand
GGCCCGGCCGGTTGCCGTGTTGAACCGTCGCTCGTCTCGAACCGCATGGGGAAGAATGACATGGCCCTCCGATGCAAGACGCCGATTGAAGTCCTCCAGCCCCGGAACGACCGCCGCGATGTGGTCCCGGATCCGGTCGTAGTCGTCGGCGAGTTCGCTCCAGGGCACCTGGTCATCCTCGCCGAACAGGCGCCGGCCGAGTTCCGCAACGATGCGGACCTCGCTCAGTGCATCGTCCGGTCTGGGATCGAGTTTCCCCCGGGACGGTTGAACGATGCCCATCGAGTTCTCGGTCGTGACGAACTGCGCAACGCCGTTCTGCCGGTCGGCCTCGGTCCGCCCCAGGGTCGGCAGGATCAATGCACAGCGCCCGGTGTACAAATGGGACTTGTTGAGCTTGGTGGAGACCTGGACGGTCAGGTCGCAGTTTGCCAGCGCTTCCGCCGTGTAGGCCGTATCCGGCGACGCCCGGAAGAAGTTGCCGCCGATGGCGAAAAGCACCTTGATGCGACCGGCGCGCATGCCCTGGATGCACTCGACCGTGTTGACCCCCGGCTCGCGCGGCGGCTCGAAGGCGAACTCCCTGCCGAGGCTGTCCAGGAATGCGTCGCTTGGCCGTTCCCAGATGCCCATGGTGCGGTCGCCCTGGACGTTGCTGTGTCCGCGCACCGGGCAGACGCCGGCCCCCGGCTTGCCCAGGTTGCCCTGCAGCAGCAGCAGATTGACGATCTCGCGGATATTGTCGACCGCATTGGCGTGCTGGGTAATGCCCATGGCCCAGCAGGCGATGGTCGCGCGGGAATTGGCCAGAAGTTCTGCGGCCGCCTCGATGTCCTCCCGCGGTACGCCCGAAAAGGCAACGATGTCGTCCCAGGAAGTGGATTGCAGGTCGGCACGGTAGCGCTCGAAGCCGCCGGTGTATTCCTCGATGAAGGCCGGATCCAGGCAACCCGGTCGTTCGATGAGGCGCTTGGCCAGGCCCTTGATCAGGGGCACGTCGCCGTTGACCCGCACCCGCAGCTTGAGGTCTGCCAGCGGCGTTCCCCGGGTGACGATCCCGCCCACTTCCTGGGGGTTCTTGTAGCGCTTCAGCCCGGTCTCGTCGAGCGGGTTGATGGTGACGATGCGCGCACCGGCCCGCTTGGCATCCTGCAGGGTGGCCAGCATCCGGGGATGGTTGGAGCCGGGATTCTGGCCGAAGATGAGGATCAGGTCGGCTTTCTCGAAGTCCTCCTGCAGCACCGACCCCTTACCGGCGCCGAGCACCTCCCCCAGCGCATGACCGCTGGACTCGTGGCACAGGTTGGAACAGTCGGGGAGGTTGTTGGTGCCGTAGCGCCGCACCAGCAGCTGGTAGAGGAATGCGGCCTCGTTGCTGGTCCGCCCGGAAGTGTAGAAGGCGGCCTGGTCGGGATCCGGCAGCCGGCGCAGGGTATCGCCGATGAGGTCCAGGGCCTGGTCCCAGGCAATGGGCGAGTAATGGGTCGCTTCGGGCGCACGCCACATCGGCTCCATGAGACGGCCCTGGGCGTTGAGCCAGCGGCCGGAGCGCGTGCGCAGTTCCTCGATCGAGTGCCGGGCGAAGAATTCGGCGTCCACCCGCTCGCGGGTCGCCTCGTCGGCGATCGCCTTGGCCCCGTTCTCGCAGAATTCAAAGGCGCTGCGACGGCCGAGTGGATCGACCCAGGCACAGCCGGGGCAGTCGATGCCGCCGATCTGGTTGAGCGCATGCAGGATTCGCGTCCCGTCGGCCAGGCCGGCTTTTCCGGTTGCGTGCCGGAGCGCGTTGGCGACGGCGGTGATGCCGCCCGCCGCGGATTTCGGGGCACGGACCCGCAGGGTCTGGCGCTTGCGGCCCATCAATCCGCCTGCGGGTTGGGGAACAGGTCGGCCTCGTCTTCATCTTCCCGCGGCTTCAGGCACTGAAAGTCCTTTTCGACGAGGATCTTCAGCTCACCGGTCGCAAGGGGGATGGAACCGTGCAGGGAGACCTCATCCCCAACGGCCCAGTCTTGTGCCATTCGCTCGGGGAGCGTCACGCGGATGCGGTCTTCGGCCATGGCGGCGGCGGGCGCGGTCGCTGCCGGATCGGCTTCAATTCCGTAATGGAGGCGCGCAGACCCGAAGTCCGTGGATTCCCAGATGGCGCGATCCTCGGCCAGGCGACGCACCTCGGTCTGGGAGAGCCGTAGACGAACCGAATTGCCTTTGATGCGGAGCTTCATCAGGGCAAAGTTATCATGAATACACCCGCTCCGGCCGACTGTAGAGATTGAGCCGGTCCGGTCGCAGGAAGCCGACCAGGGTGACGCCAAAATCGCTTGCGGCCTCGACGGCCAGCGACGAAGGTCCGCCGATGGCCGCGAGCAACGGGCAGCCGGCCATGATCGCCTTCTGCAGCAGTTCGAAGCTGGCCCGCCCGCTCACCAGGATGCCCCGATCCATCAGCGGCAGTTGCTGTTCCGCGAGCAGTCGGCCGATCAGCTTGTCCATGGCGTTGTGACGTCCGACATCCTCTTGCGCGGCGATAATCTCGCCCCGGGCATCGAACACCGCGGCCGCGTGGATCGAGCCGGTGCGCTGAAAAAGGCGCTGCCGGTCGACCAGCCGCTGTGGCAGGCGTGCGAGCAGCGAGGCCCTGATGGCCAGCGGTGCGTCCGACGGTGGGTGGCGGGTCTGGAAACGCAGAGCCGCCAGGGATTCCTTCCCACAGACCCCACAGCTCGAGGTGGTATAGAAATGGCGTTGCAGCCGGTCCAGCTGGGGCTGGACGCCCGGTTCCAGTTCAACACGGATGACCTGCCCGGTTTCCTCTTCCCCGATGTCGGCACAAGGCCCGATGGACTGGACCTCGGCGAATTCATTGATGATGCCTTCGGAAAAAAGAAAGCCCAGCGCCAGATCGGCGTCTGCGCCCGGGGTACGCATGGTTATGGCCACCGGCCGTTGCCCGCGGTCTGCGATCGGCCCCCAGCCGAGGCGGATCTCCAGGGGTTCTTCCACCGCCACCTGGTCGGTGGCGTCGTCGCCATCGGGCCAGCGCCGGATCGCCAGCGAGGTCAGCGGCTCAGTCGGAATCGCCGGCTTCGAGTTCGGCAACCTGAGCCTCCAGGGCCTCCAGCTTGGCCCGCGTCTTGGCCAGAACCGCGGTCTGGATCTCGAACTCCTCGCGGGTGACCAGGTCCAGGCGGTCGAACCATGCCTGCAGAACGGCTCGGAAGTTTTTCTCCAGGTCCTGGCGGGCGTTGTCCAGCCCCGGCGGCAGCAGTCCGCCCAGACGGCGCGCGAGGTCTTCGATGGTGCCGGGTTCGATCATTGCGTTCCTCGATCGGTCGCTGAGAAGGCCCTAACTTACTCTGATATCCGGTCAAGATCGAACCCGCAGGCTTCGAGCTGCGAGCGGGTTAGTGGCTCGCTCCGATTGCACAGTTCGCGGGCGAGCATGTGCTCCTGGATGCGATTGACCGAATCCACCGAGACCAGCCGGTCCTCGTCAAAACTGAAGACCGAGAATGCGCCCGAATCCGGATCGCCGACGATCTGGTGGTCCCGGCCCGTAGGCAGGCCGACGGTCTGCCATTTGATCCCATATTGATCGCTCCAGAACCAGGGCATCTGGCGATAGGGTCGATCCTCCCCAAGCAGCGTGGCCGCCGCAGTCCGTCCCTGCTCGAGGGCGTTGTGTACCGACTCCAGGCGGAGGGTGCGATTCAGCAGGGCATTCGGGTGGCGGGTGCAGTCGCCGGCTGCCACGATTTCCGAATCACTGGTCTCGCCGTGTTCGTCCACGATGATTCCGTCGTCGCAGGCCAGTCCTGCACTCAGGGCCAATTCCTGTTCGGGCTGAACGCCGACGCCGACCACTACCAGGTCGCCGGCATGGGTCTGCCCATCTTCGGTCTGCACTGCAACGACGCGTTTGTCCTTTCCCTCGAATCCGGCGGCGCGTTGACCGAGTACCAGTGACACGTCGCGTGACCGATGCAGGTCGGCCAGGAAGCGCGCGATCGGCGGGGTGGCGACTCTCGGCAAGATTCGGTCAGCCTGTTCCAGCACCGTCACGGACAGGTTCATGCCACGCAGCGTGGCGGCAACCTCCAGGCCGATGTAACCGGCGCCGACGATGACCGCGGATCGTGCCTTTGCGGCCGCACTTCGAATGGCGTCCGCGTCTTCCAGCGTTCGCAGGTAGTGAATGCCCTGCAGCTCGGCGCCGGGCAGGTCCAGGTGGACCGGTCGGGAACCGGTTGCCAGGGCAAGCTTCGAATAGTGAACGATGGAACCATCAGCCAGGCCCACGGTTCGGGCATCGGGGTCGATTCCCACGGCGTTCTTGCCCTGGATCAGTTCGACGTCCAGCTTTTCGAGCACCGGTCCGGGCGGAAACTCCAGCCGCCCCGCGTCCAGTTGGCCGGCCAGATAGAGCTTCGACAGCGGTGGCCGCTGATAGGGCGGGTGGGACTCACCGGCAATGCACACCAGCTCTCCAGTGTAGCCGCCGTGGCGCAGGGACATCAGGATCTGCCCTCCTGCCTGGCCGCCGCCGATGACGACAATGCGGTCAGTCATCGTCTTCCCAGATGCGGATCAGCCCTTCCTGGGCGGTGGAGGCGACCAGGTTTCCCTGCCGGTTGAAGATGCGCCCTCGGGCCAGACCTCGGCAGCCGGACGCGCTGGGGCTGTCGCAGTCATACAACAGCCACTCGTCGGCGCGAAACGGGCGGTGAAACCACATCGCATGGTCCAGCGAGGCAATCTGCAGGTTCTTGTGAAGCATCGAGATCCCGTGCGGCAACATGGCCGTGGCCACCAGGCCATAGTCCGAGGCGTAGGCGAGCAGCGCCTCGTGCAGGCGCTGCTCGTCGGGCAGCGTATCGAGGGCCCGGAACCAGGTCTGCTTGCGCGGGGGCGCGGGTTCCGGATCGAGATAGGGCTGCGGATTGATCGGTCGAAAGCTGAACGCCCGGGCGTCGACCATGAACCGGCGCAGTTTTTCCGGTAACCGGTCGAAGCCCCGGACCGCCCCGTCGGCAATGTCCGGCAGACTCTCGGGGTCTGGAACTTCGGGCATGGCGTCCGCGTGATCCACGCCGGTCTGGCGAAGCTGGAAAGAGGCCGCAAGGTTGAGGATCGGTCGCCCATGCTGGATGGCGACAACCCGGCGATTCGAGAAGCTGCGGCCGTCGCGCTGCCGGTCCACCTCGTAGACGATCGGGGCATGCATGTCGCCTCGCCGCAGGAAATAGGCGTGCAGCGAGTGGATACCTCGATCGTCATCGACCGTCTGGTAGGCAGCGGCCAGGGCCTGCCCGAGAACCTGCCCGCCATAGACCTGCTTGGTGCCGATGTCGCGGCTCTCGCCGCGGAACAGGTTGACCTCGAGCGACTCGAGGTCAAGCAGTTCCAGCAGGTCGGCGAGGACCGGGTTCACAGGCGCGTCTCGAAGTCCGGCAGGGGCGTGTAGTCCAGGATCTGGCCGAAGAACAACGCGTTCAGGAACAACTTGTTGGTGCCGAACCAGATGCCGCGGAAGTTCGGGTTGTCGGCGAAGCGGATGACTGCTCCCGAGCCCACCCGGTTTGCGATGACGGAAGCGCTGCCGGCCAGTTGCCCGGTGCGCTCCTCGCCGAGGTAGCCGCTCAGAAGCGGCTCTTCCCGGTAACGAAGCGGCGTTTCGTAGGGGTTGTCGCTGCGCTCCAGGAACACCGTGGAATTGCGGAAAACCGGAAGCATGCCGCCGCGATAGCCGTAGGCCAGCGGGTGCGTGGCATCGACTTCCGCGGCCACGATGGCGCCACCGATCAGGGACTTGCTGTAGTCGGACGAGTGCTCTCCGTAGGGGCGCGGCTCGGGCGGCTCCTTGTCCTCTTCCGGCGGCTGAGGGTCCGTCGCCTCAGCAGGCGGCTCGGCGAGATGCAGTCCTTTTCGGGTTACCCAGGCCGCGGCGTCCTGGCTGGCGACGAGCACGCCGCCGGTACGCAGCCATCCCCGCAGCTGCGGGATCCAGGTCTCGGGAAGGCTGTCGTAGTTGCCGTCCACCAGCAGGAGGTGGGTGTATTCGTTCAGGTCGATTTCCGCCAGCCGGGCCATGGAAACCATGACCGGCGGGAGGCCGATCCGGGTATCCAGGAGGTGCCATACTTCACCAGCGGACGTATAACGGACGCCCGGCCCGACGACGAGCAGTGGATTGACCGGCTCCAGCACTTCCAGGCTACTGGACCCGAGGTCGATGCCCTCCGGGGTCAGGCCGGTCCGCAGCGTCGTCACCGGGACGCCATCCTCGGCGGTGATCGCCTGGAGGACACCATCGAGACGGTCGTTAGGCTGGGCCTTGCTGCCCGGAACGACCAGGGTGCCCAGTTCGAAGGCGCGATTGCCGTCCGCAGTGACGCCGGTAAACGGCTTGGTCGCCGCGCGCACCTTGAGGCCGGCCTGCAGCAAGCGGGCCAGCGCCCTGGGAGCGAGATAGTGACTCCAGTCGATCGCGTAGGCATACCCTTCGCCCGGAGCCGTGGCTGTCGGTTTCTGGCCCTCGAAGGGCGCTCCCTGCAGGTCGCCCGGGTTCCTGACGCGCTCGAAGGCGAGATTGAACGAGAGCGGGAAGTTCCAGGACGAGACGTCGTAGAACGTGGTGTCCTGGAAATCGGTGCGGGTTTCGAACAGGGCTTCCACCAGCGGGTACTGGGGCTGGTCGAAGGGAACGACGTAGGCAGCGCCCGGTTCATAGCGGGCTTCATCGGTTTCCAGCACGCGGCCCAGCGTATGGACTTCGATGCCGTGACGCCGCAGCCGGTCGGCCATGGCGAAGGCCCGATAGGGATCCGCCGCATCGCCAAAGACGATCCCGTTGCCCTCGGCCGCATCGGCCCGGTCCCGGGCCAGCTCCATGAAGTCGCGCTGGTAGCGCTTGATCCGGTCGGCCTGGCTGCGGGCGCCCTGGAGCGTGGACAGGGAGGTGGTGAACTGATTGCGGATTCCCAGTTCCAAGCTGCCGGGACCATTGATGGTCTCGATTCGGTGCCCGGCCGCGGTGGCCTGCTCGAAGAGAATCCCGATCGAGCCCTGGATGTCCGGGTAGGTTGAACCCTTTCCATAGTAGTAGTCGTCGAACACTTCCTCACTGAAATAGAGCTGCCCCAAGGCGTCGAGCGCCCGGGCGTGAAAGCGGGCAATCTCTGCGGTGATGGCCACGTTTTCCGGCGGGGTCAGGGGATTCTGTCTCTCCGGCACCCCGGGCTGGAAGAAATAGGTGGAATTCCGGCCCATCTCGTGGAAGTCGCCGAACACATGCGGGCGCCAGTTCTGGAAGACCGCCACCCGGTTGCGCGACTCGGGATGGGTCAAGAGGAGCCAGTCGCGGTTCAGGTCGAACCAGTAGTGGTTGGAACGGCCCGTCGGCCAGGCTTCCTGGTGTTCGCGGTCGTTGGGGTCCGTGACCGGTGTTTTCGATTTATGGCCGTTGACCCACTGGGCAAAACGCCCCATGCCGTCGGGGTTCAGCGAGGGGTCGATCAGCACGATCGTGTCCTTGAGCCAATCCCCGATGGAATCTGCTGCCGCCAGGTGGTAGCCCACCAGGGGCGCCGCGTTGGACCCGCTGGCCTCATCTCCGTGAATCGAGTAGCCCAGCCAGACGATCAGGGGACCCGGGTCGTCGCTGCGGCCGTGCGCGTAGTCGAGATGGCCCTGGCGCAATTCATCGAGGCGCGCGATGTTGTCGGGGTGGCTGATGGCGACCAGCAATTGCTCGCGCCGTTCATGGGTATGTCCGACCACTTCGAGGCTGACCCGTGACGAGGCCTCGGCGAGCGCCCGGAAATAGCTGGTCAGCTGGTCAGGCCGCAGGTGCCACTCTCCCGGTTCGAAACCTAAGAAGTCACTCGGCGGCATCGGCCCTTCGAGGTAGGTTTCCTCGGGCATGAGATCCTGAATCTGGATGGCATGAGCAGGTACCGCGATGATCAGGAACAGCAAAAGGATCCGGAACATGGAATCTCCTTGTGACTTTTCGGGGTCCAGTCTGGGAGCCAGATCAGCAACAATGCGTGATCTGGCGCCGAAAACCAACCGTAACCGAGTTGGGGGCAAGTGCGTCTAAGTTCCAATTGGTTCCAAGTGGCTGGCTCAAGGACATGGCGATCATCCCGATGCTACTCGGCTTCGCGGCGGCGGCCGTCGAGATTCCCGAGATTCCGCACATCCGTGGCGAAATCACCGTGGACGGCCGCCTCGATGAGCCGCTCTGGGGAACTGCCCTGGAAGTCCCCTTGCCCTACGAGACCCGACCCGGAGAGAACACGGCCGCACCGGTCAACACCCGGGCGCTGATCGTCGACACGGGCGCCGCCCTGGTGATCGCCTTCGAGGCTCAGGACCCCCAGCCGGAAGCCATCCGCGCCTACCTTCGCGACCGGGACTCGGCCTACCAGGATGATTTCGTGGGGGTCGTGCTGGATACCTTCAACGACGAACGGCGGGCGCTGGAATTCTTCGCCAACCCCCTCGGCGCGCAGATGGATCTGATCCAGGACGACGTCAACAACAGGGAGGACGACTCGTGGGACGCGATCTGGGACGCAGCCGGGCGGATCACCGATTTCGGCTACGTAGTCGAGATGGAAATTCCCTATACGGCCTTGCAGATTCCGGACGGCGACGGCCTTCAGACCTGGGGCATGGACCTGCTGCGCTTCTATCCCCGGGACCAGCGTTATCGGATCTCCAACAATCCCCTGGACCGATCCGTGAGCTGCTATCTCTGCCAACTTTCCAAGGTGAGGGGCTTCGAGCACGCCAGTGCGGGGACCGACCTGGAGATCACCCCGACGCTGACGGCGAGAAAATCCGAGTTCCGGGATGAGGTCACCGATCCGGCCCTTCAGTCGGCCGATGCGGATTTCGAAGCGGGGGTCGATGTCAGCTGGGGTGTCACCCCGAACATCACGCTGAACGCCACGCTCAATCCCGATTTCTCCCAGGTCGAGGCCGACGTTGCCCAGTTGGACGTGAACCGGACCTTCGCCCTCTTCTTTCCGGAGCGCCGCCCCTTCTTCCTCGAGGCGGCGGATTTTTTCAGCACGCCGCTCAACGCGGTATTTACCCGCAACGTGACCGATCCCGATTTCGGAGCGAGAGTCACCGGCAAGATCGGCCCCCAGGCCTTCGGTGTCTTCGTCGCCGAGGATGCGGTGACCAACATCCTGATCCCGGGCGCGCTCGGCTCGAGCCTGGCCAGCCTGGATCAATCGAGCCGCGACGCGGTGCTGCGTTATCGGCGCGACGTCGGGAAGAACAGCTCCATGGGCGTGCTGCTGACGGCCCGGGACGGGGACGGCTACCGCAACCTGGTTGCCGGCATAGACGGCCGCATCCGCTTCTCCGACTCGGACACGCTGACCTTCCAGTACCTGGACACGGATACCGAGTATCCGGCCGAGATCGTCACTGAATTCGATCAGCCGGCGGAGCTGAGCGGCGACGCGCTCTACCTCGGCTACGATCACGAGACCCGCGACTGGTTCACCTACATGAGCTATCAGGCGCGCGACCCGGGTTTTCGGGCCGACCTGGGCTTTCTGACCCAGGCGGACTTCGACAAGACGGTGGTCGGCGGAGGGCGAATCTGGCACGGGGAAGAGGCGGATTGGTACACGCGCATGAGGCTGGCCGCGGACTGGGACATCACCCACGATGCCGGCGGCCGCGTGCTGGAGCGCGAAGTGGAGGCCAATTTCAGCGTCAACGGTCCGCTCCAGTCGTTTCTCCAGGTGGGTGCGGGCAAGCGCGCGCGGCTCTGGAATGAGGTTCTCTTCGACGAGGACTTCCGGTTCTTCTACGGTGAGGCGCAACCGGCCTCGGGCCTTTATCTGAGTCTTTTTGCGGAAACCGGAGATCAGATCGACTTCGCCAATACGGTGCTCGGCGATGTGACTGAACTTGGGCCTCAGCTGCGCTGGAACTTCGGCAAGCACTGGCAGCTTCGGGTTCGCCACACCTACCAGAAGCTCGAGCGGGACGAGGGCGAGATCTTCACTGCCAACCAGAGTGACGTGCGCGTCTCCTATCAGTTCAACCTGCGCCAACGCCTGCGTCTGACGGTCCAGTACACCGACGTAACACGGAATCCGGAACTCTACGAGGACGAGGTGGATTCCGAGACCCGGATTCTCGGGACCCAGCTGATCTATTCCTACAAGGTCAATCCGCGCACGGTGGTGTTTGCCGGCTACTCGGACAGCGGACTCGAAGACGACCAGGTGAATTCACTCACCACCACCAACCGGACGCTGTTCATGAAGGTATCCTATGCATGGGAACCAACCTGGTAGCGTCCGTTGAAGCTGGAAGACATTCGCAGGGAATACATGGCCGGCGGGCTGTCACGCAGCGATCTCCACGGGGACGCGATGGAGCAGTTCCAGCATTGGATGAAGCTTGCCGTAGAGGCCAACCTCGGCGAGGACCCGACTGCGATGACGTTGGCGACCGTCGATGCTAAGAGCCGCCCCAGCCAGCGAGTGGTGCTGCTGAAGGGTTGCGATGAGAAGGGCTTCGTCTTCTATACGAACTACGGCAGCCGCAAGGCCGAAGAGATTGCGGTAAATCCTCAGGTGAGCCTGCTGTTTCCCTGGCTGCAGCTCGAGCGCCAGGTGATCGTGTCGGGCGTTGCGGAAAAGCTGAACCCAGCCGAATCCGCTCGCTATTTCCTGCGGCGGCCGCGTGATTCGCAGCTGGCGGCCTGGGCCTCAGAGCAAAGCCACGGAATCGGCTCACGGGCGCTGCTGGAAGAGGCCTTTGCCCAGATGAAGCGGCGTTTTCGCGAGGGTGAGATCCCGCTGCCATCGTTCTGGGGGGGCTACCGGGTGGTTCCCGAGTCCATCGAGTTCTGGCAAGGGCGAGAGAATCGCCTCCATGACCGGTTTCTGTACCGCCGCGATGGTGACGGCTGGTCAATCGAGCGGCTGCAGCCCTGATTGACGATTGTTGCGTACCTCGAGGCCGGTTCAGGAACGGTTCAGAGATCCTGGGACATGGTGATTGCTCATCTCTGGAAGAGGGCATCGCAGATGAGGACACTCCTGATCGCATCCATGGCACTGGCATCCATCGGCTGCGCCAGCTCAACGGTCATTCGCAGCTCCGATCCGGACGCGCGGATCTACGTCAATGGCGAATACGTAGGCACCGGTCATGCGCATTACCGTGATCGGAAAGTGTCGTTCGCGAAGAACGAGGTGACCATTCGCAAGGACGGCTGCGCGCCCGCGGAGTACGATTTTCGGCGCAACGAGGATCCGGACTTCGGGGCGATCGTCGGCGGCTACTTCCTGACCGTGCCGTTCCTGTGGACGCTGGAGTACAAGGACGAGCACGCCTACGAGTACGACTGCCGGCCATTGGCACAGCAGTGAACACACGCCTGGCTTCCGCCGGTGCCATCGGCGGGGCCGGTGTGTTCTATGTCGTTCTCATGCAACTCGGGTCGGGTGCATCGGCCTGGTGGCCGGTTCAACAGACCCTCGTCGCCGCAGCCACGCGTATCTTCTCCTGATTTTCGTTGGCGGCCGCTGGTGGGGCATCAGCCGCCGCCTGGTTCTGCTGGTCAGCGGCCTCATGGCCCTTCTTGGCGTGGTATCGGTCGGCACCTGGCTGATGCTTCAGTCCGGTTGGGGTGTGGGGGTCTCCGGTCTGACCACGCTGGTCTACCACGGGCTCGTATTCGCGCTCGTCTTTCGATTGCGAGCGCTATCATGAGAGTGCGTGAAGAATCTCCCGATCATGATTGCAATCCTTGGACTCGCCGCAGCCGCTTGGCTCTGGCGTAGCGACCCGTCTCGTGAAGCGCCCGCCGAGAGAGCCCAAAAAGCACGCCCACCGACAGCGACCGCCCACGACGCGGCAGCTCCCGCCGACTTGGGAAGGCCGGCCATCACCCGAATCGCGACTGCTGCCCTCGAGGAGCTGACTTCAGATTGGACAGAGCGGCCCTTGATCCTCCGGGGCGAACGGTTGGATTTCACCGGGTTCCACGGTAATCGGGCCGCGCTGCAGTTTCGGATCGCGGCATCGCGAGCTGCGCTGTTCGAGTACGACCGCGCAGAGCTGCGCCGGCAGGCCCTCGAGGGCGATGGAGAGGCGGCATACCTGATCTTTGCCTTCCTCGACGCTTGCCGGGGCGCGCCGCGTACGGTACGGGAAGCCGTGGAGAAGAGGGACGAGGATCGGCGCACGACGGTAGATTGG
>JAWVZU010000103.1:0-12394 GCA_033722075.1 Lysobacterales bacterium | reverse complement strand
GGTAAGGGCCTTGTGGCCCGCCGGCACCGGCGGTATGTGGATCGGCGCGTGGGGCGGCGGCGTGACGCGCATCGATCCCGACGGATCGACCCTGTCCTATTCGGTCGCCAGCGGCCACCTGATCGACAACCAGGTCAGGGCGATGCTGGAGGATTCCCGGGGGGATCTCTGGATCGGAACGGAGCGGCGCGGAATTACCCACATCGCGGGCGAGGACGTGACCCACTACACCGTGGACAACAGTGTTCTGCTCAGTTCCGACATCCGTTCCATTGCGGAAGCGCCCGATGGCTCGATCTGGTTTGGAACCTACGGCCGCGGGCTGGTGCGCTATCGCGACAACGTGCTCGAGCGATTCGATCTGATGGAACGAGGCATCATTTTCTCGATCGCGTTCGAGCCGGACGGGAGCGCCTGGGTGGGCACGGAGGACAGTCTGTTTCGACTGACCGGGGAATCCGCGATGCGCGTCCCGATCGAGCCCAAGGTTGCCGTGTTTCACGCCCTGGACGATGGGATGGGCCGATTGTGGCTTTGCACCAATTTCGGGATCCTGGCCATCGACCGGGAGTCGGCCCTGGCCGCCACGGGGAGCATCGATGCGGAGCTGTTCGACGCCGATCACGGCCTGCGAAGCCGACAGTGCAATGGCGCCAGCCAGCCGGCCGGTTGGAAATCGGACGAGGGGGTGCTCTGGTTTCCCACGGCCGACGGGGTAACCCGCGTGGATCCGGGCGACATGCCCAAGAACGAAAGAGCACCACCGGTGGTGGTCGAAGAAGTGATTGTCGATGGGCGTTCAATGCGGATCGGCGGTGGAACGCTGGAAATCGCCCCGGGCAGCCGGCTGATCGAGATCGACTATGCGGCACTTACCTTCATCGCGCCCACCAAAGTTCGCTACCAGTACCGCCTGTTCGGCCAGGATCGCGATTGGGTCGAGGCCGGGTCGCGCCGGCATGCTTTCTACAACAACCTGCCTCCCGGAAGCTACGAGTTCCAGGTGCGTGCCGCCAACGCCGATGGGGTCTGGAACCGGGACGGTGCAGCGCTCAAGCTGCGGCAATTGCCGGAAGTCCATCAGACCTGGTGGTTCCGGGCCGGCGCGACGGCATTCATCGTTGCCCTGATTCTGGCGACCTGGCGCTGGCGCAGCGCCGACCTTCGACGCCAGAACGTCCACCTCGAATCGACCGTGGCGAAGCGAACCGAGGAACTGGAAAAGACCAACTCCGAATTGGAAGGCACGCTGCTCAAGCTTACAACGACCCAGGCGCAGCTGGTCGAAGCGGAAAAGATGGCCGCACTGGGCGCCCTGGTCGCCGGGGTGGCCCACGAGATCAATACCCCGGTAGGAAACGGCATCACCATCGCGTCCCACCTGAAGGACCGTATCGAGCAGATCCGCGCCAGCGTGCCGCCGGACATGAGCGGTCGGATTGCCCCGGTGGAGGATGGACTGGGCATGATCGAAGCGAATCTCCAGCGGACCCGCAAGATCGTCACCAGCTTCAAGCGCGCGGCGGTCGACAAGGACCGGGCGCAGCGGCGGACCTTTCAGCTGAGTCGGGTACTGAACCGCGAGCGCCTGCTTTTCGCCCATCCGATCGAGGCCGGTGGTCACAGTCTCAAGGTCGAACTCGAAGACGATCCGCAACTCGACTCCTACCCCGATCCCCTGTTCGACACGCTGGGCAATCTGATCCAGAACTCGCTGGTACACGGGTTCGAGCAGGACCAGCAGGGCACCATCCGGATCGTCGCGTCGCTCCGGGGAGAGCGGCTGGAACTGATCGTGGAAGATGACGGGCGCGGGATTCCGCTTGAGAACCGCAAGACGGTCTTCGATCCCTTCGTCACCCGGCACCGCGGTCGCCACGCCGGTCTGGGGCTGCACATCGTCTACAACACGGTCACCTGGCTTCTGGGGGGCGACGTCGAATGCCTGGAGAAGGAGCGGGGCGCGCGGTTCCGGATCATCATCCCGTTGAGCGCGCCGGAGTAGTCGCTACAGAATCGGTTTCACGAATCCGGCGAAGGCGCTGATGAGTTGCGTCTGGATCTGTTTCAGCGACAGGTTGACGCCCGGAAACTCGCCAACGTTCCGGTAACGCTCCTGAAACTCCGGATGATCCGGCGGGACCGGCTCGTTGCCCGGTATGAGATCGTAGGACGTGGCGTAGCGGAACGGCCAGATATCGCCGATGGGCAGACGCCGAGATACGCTGCCGATGATCCCGCTGAAGAAGGACATCACCGGCACCTGCGGGGCGCGCGCCACCACCCAGGCGTTGCCGGACTGGGTGGCCCGCAGGATTTCCCGGCTGGCCACGTCGGCGATTTCGCGATCGACGATGATCAGGCCGGACTCGGTGTTGTAGTCCTCCGAACGCGGGTCGAAATTGTGCGAGCCGATCACCGTGATGAGGCCATCGATCACCAGGGTCTTGCCGTGCAGACTGGCCCGTTCGGCCGACGTTTCCAGCGGAAAGCTGTTCAGCATGCTCGGGTCGCCCGGTGCCGCGCGGCCTTCGCCGGGGGGAAACCAATAGGAGAGATCCGCCGGATGGGGCTTGAGCTCGTAGATGTGAAATCCCAGACTCTTCAGAAGCGGCTTGCGACGTTTTCGGGAGACCGCATAGACGGGATACGCATCGGTGGAAGCGAGGCTGTTGGTGGAAATCAGCAGTTGGATGTCGGGGTGTTCCCGGCGCAGGCGGGCGAACAGGCGCGTGGCGCGCCGGGTGAAAACCAGGTAGGGCGTCTGCATGATCACGGAATGCCGCGCGGTGGCGATCAGCTCGCGCAGGCGCAAGGTGATGTCCCGCACTTCTCTTGCGTTCTTGTCGAACAGCTTGTCGGGCGGGTCGGCAAAGTACTCGACGGCGTGGACCGGCACCAGCAGCGGCAGCAGCCGATCGGCCAATGCTGCCTGGCTGCCGGCCGCTGCCGCCATGGCCCGGGCATGCGGCAGCTGCTGCATGGATAATTGCGGCGCCTGAGCCACACCATTCAGAATCTGCTCGGCGACGTCCAGCAGATACTCCGCGTGCACCGTGCGAGGATGGACCCAGTACTCGTCAAAACTCTCCCGTATCGTGCGCGCTACCTCGCCCAGGACCAGCACATCGCGGTCCAGGTAGTTGAACTGCGGGTCCCATCCGTAATAGCGGTTCTGGACATTGCGCCCCCCGGTGATTCCGATCCGGTCGTCCACGACGAACACCTTGTTGTGCATCCGGTGATTGAACTCCTGAAAGCAGCACACCAGTGAACCGGCAAAATCGAAAAGTGACGTCTCACCCTTCCCGAAGGTCGGGTTGTAGACCTTGATCTCCAGATTCTGGTGGGCGGTGGCCACGCCGGCCAGGAAATCGGCATCCTCGAAGGCGTAGAGCTGATCGATCAGGATCCGTACCTTCACGCCACGGCGCGCAGCCTCCAGCAGTTCGGTCAGCAACAGATTGCCGGCGTCGTCGGCGACGAAGATGAAAGTCTGCAGTTCGATGGAACGCCGGGCCGTACGGATGGCGTGCAACCGCGCCAGGAGGGCATCGCCACCATGCTCCAGCAACGCCACGTGGGGCTGCGGCGCATCACCGAGAGCCCACAGGGCAGAGGGCATCGCGCAGCGATCGTCCTGCTCGGGAGGACAGGTCAATGCCCTGTCCCGCACCTGATGGACGCTGGCTTCGACTTCGAGCTGGCGCTCCGGGCTGAGCCGGCAGCCGCCGGCAACCATGAGCATGAACAACCCGATCCAGGTGGTCAGGGCACGCATGGGGGATACCTTACCTGATGGCCCGCGGCAACATGACCGTCATGACCACCGGGGACAAGGCAAGCGGCCGGAGACGCGCTATGCGCTGTTCGGAATCGCGCCTGAGCGCATCGAGTTCGCTGGCGGCTAGGGCTCGTCCAGGTCGTCCATGTCCTGCTGACCGCTGATCTTGCGTCGGATGTGCGACCAGGAGACACCGACCGCCATGATCGTCGCCAGTATGAACAGCCCGACCCAAGTGAGGATGTCCAGGTCACCCAGGTCCAGCCATTTCATGTCGGCCAGGAGCCAGGCCAGCACGGCGAGCAGGCCGCCGGTCAGGACGATGCCGATGGCGCCGAGGCTGCGGAAGCTGGCCCGCAGGAAGATGACGAAGCCGACCAGGAGCAGCAGTCCGAGCAGGATCTTGAGCGGAATCGAGCCGCCCGACTGGGTTACCCAGTCGTAGTAGGACCAGTCGGTGGGGTTGAAGGTGATCAGCACTAGCACCACGGCGATGGCCCAGCGCCACAGGAAGCTCGTGAATCGAAAGGTCGCCATCAGTTGTCGCCTTTCGGAAATTCGTAATCCTCGAACCGCGTCCGCAGTTCGAGTTTCGAGATCTTGCCCGTTGCGGTGTGGGGCAGTTCGTCCACGAACTGGATGTCGTCGGGCAGCCACCACTTCGCCACCCGTCCGCGCAGGTGCTCCAGTATGGACGCCTTGTCGGAGAAATCGCCCACCGGCACGACCACCAGCAGGGGCCGCTCGTCCCACTTCGGATGGGCGATCCCGATCACCGCGGCCTCGGCCACGCCCGGGTGGGAGACGGCTTCGTTTTCCAGCTCGATGGAAGAAATCCACTCGCCCCCGGACTTGATCACGTCCTTGGCGCGATCGGTGAGCTGGAGATAACCGTTGGAGTCGATACAGGCGATGTCTCCGGTGGGAAACCAGCCGTCATGGAGAATGTCGCCGCCTTCGTTCTTGAAGTAGGCCGACGAGACCCACGGGCCGCGGCATTCCAGTTCGCCGACGCTCTCTCCATCCCAGGGCTGCGGCTGGCCGTCGGGGCCGATGATCCTCAGCTCCACGCCGTAGATGCCGCGACCCTGCTTGAGCTGCAGTTTGAGACGTTCCTCCTGCTCGAGATCCAGTTCCGAGGCCCGCGGCGTATTGACCGTGCCCAGCGGACTCAGCTCGGTCATGCCCCAGGCGTGCAGTACACGCACATCAAATTCGTTCTCGAACGCCTCGATCATGGCGCGCGGTGCGGCGCTGCCGCCGATGACCACCGACTCCACGCCGTCGATGCGCTTGCCCTCGGCGCGCAGGTATTCGAGCAGCATCAGCCAGACCGTGGGTACGCCGAGAAGGGCGGTCACGTTTTCCTGGTCGACCAGTTCGTAGACGCTTGCGCCGTCCAGGCCGGGGCCCGGAAAGACCATTTTCGCCCCGGTCATGGCGGCCGAGTAGGGCGTGCCCCAGGCGTTGGCGTGGAACATGGGCACGACCGGCAGAACGACGCTCTGAGAGCACATGCCCAGGGTGTCCTTCATGCAGCACGCGAAAGAGTGCAGCACCGTCGAGCGATGGGAATAGAGCGCGCCCTTCGGGTTGCCGGTGGTGCCGGACGTGTAGCACAGGCTGGCCGCCGCATCCTCGTCGAACTCGGGCCACTGGTAGTCGTCGCTACGGCCCTCCAGCAGCGTCTCGTAGCACAGGTAGTTGTCCGGCACGTCGTCGGGCATGTGCGCCTCATCCGTCATCACGATGACGTGTTCGACGGTCTTGAACTGCGGGAGGAGTTTCTCGACCAGAGGCAGGAAGGTCAGATCCGTGCAGAGGATGCGGTCCTCTGCGTGGTTGACGATGTAGATCAACTGTTCGGCAAACAGGCGTGGATTCAGCGTGTGGCATACCGCGCCCATTCCGGAGACGCCGAAATAGAGCTCGAAATGGCGCCAGGTGTTCCACGCCAGGGTGGCGACGCGGTCGCCGATTCCAACTCCCAACGCTTCCAGTCCCTGGGCCAGGTAGCGGGAGCTGCGCTCGGCGTCCGCATAGGTGTAACGGTGGATCGGTCCTTCCACACTGCGACTCACGATTTCGGTGTCCCGATGGAATTCTGCGGCGTATCGGATCAGGGAAGAGATCAACAGCGGTCGATCCATCATCAAGCCTTGCATACGAGAGTCTCCTAGTGGGTCGCCTATTCATAATGTCGCCATTCCTTTCGTTTTTGCAACGAATGCGCCCCCGGCATGGTCAAATGGGAAACACCCAAGTGCGCGAGAAACCGATGCTGCGATCCACTGCAATCATCCTTTCCGTGACGCTGCTGGGTTGGCCCATGGCAGGACAGCCCCAGGCGCGGATCAAATATCTGCAACATAGCGGATACGTGGGCGATATCGAGAATCCGGCGGACGTGGACCGGGCGGCCCTGCGGGATGCCCGGCGCCTGGCACGGCTCGGCAATATCGACGCCCAGTACAACACCGGTGCGATGTACCACGCGCTGGGGAAGATCGACACGGCCGTCTACTGGTATCGGCGCGCGGCCCTGTTCCGCCACCCGCTGGCCGCCTATAACCTGGGCCAGCTCTATTACGAAGGACAATTCATGCCGCGCGATCTCGATGAGGCCAGGCACTGGATGCAGGTGGCCGGAGAAGCCGGCTATCCGCCCGCCCAGACCTATCTTGCCCAGATGGCTTACCGGAACGAACTGCCCGAGTCGGGCCCCGAGGCGGAATTCGAATGGTATCGACGGGCCGCCCTGCAGGGCGGGGTCATCGCGCAGTTCAACCTGGGCATTCTTTTCTGGAAAGGCCAGGGCGTGGAACGCGACCCGGTGCGCGCCTATGCCTGGATGTCACTTGCTGCCGAAGAACTGGGCGAAGAGGCCGCGGCGGCGGATATTGCCCGGAGCCTGAGCGCGACCGAGCGCGAGGATGCCGAAGCGCTGGCGGCCGAACTGGCCGGGGAGATCAGGCCTTTCGTGATGCGTTGATGCGATGGCCGGCGGCACCCAATCAGGGGCCGTTGGCGTTTCCGCTGGCAACCGAGATCGGCTGACCCGGACGCAACGTTTCTCCGCCGCGAACCACGAGTTGATCGCCCGGGTTGATTCCCTCCAGGACCTCGACCAGTGATCCGAGGCCGATGCCGGTCTCGATCCGGACCTGTTCCGCGGTGTTGTCATCGGCGACCCGGAATACGAAGGTCTCGTCGCCGCGCAGCACCAGCGCATCGCGCGGGATCGCCACCAGGGGGCGCGCTTCCGATACCGGCAGCGCCACGCGCACGGGGCCCCCGATGATCCAGTCCGACTGCTCGAGGGCGATGCGGATCTCGATCATGCGGGACTGCTCGTCGCCCACCGGGACCACCGTGCGAATCTCGTTCTTCGCTTCCATGACTTCGTCGCGTACGGCGACGAGCATGCCGTCGCGAACGAACCGCGCCGTGGTCAGCGGCGCCCGAGCGCGGACTTCCTTGTGTTCCGTATCGACCAGGCGGGCAACGGCGGTGCCCGAATTGACGAACTCGCCCGGCTGGATGAGCCGCTCGACGATCCGACCGCCGAAGGGCGCAGCCCCCTCGGTACGCGACAGCCGGAACTCGAGGCGTTCCCGCTCGATCTCGGCGGCCCGCAGGTTCTGGCGCATGACTTCGCGCTGAGACCGCGCTTCGTCGAGCTGGTTTGCTGCGGCGTTGTCGCTGCGAGCCAGCTTCTCGAGGCGCTTGAGCTGCGAGTCCTCGTAGGCCAGCTGGGCCTTCAGGCGAGCGACGGCGGCCTCGTTGTCAGCCAGCTGCAGGCGGAGCTCGCGGTCCTCGATCTTCGCGATCGGATCGCCCTCGGAAACCTTGGCTCCGATTTCGGCAACCCAGGTCGCCCGACCGGAGATCTCCGCGGCGATCCGGGCGTCGAAGCGGCTCACCACCGTTCCGGGCACCCACGTCGTGGCTGCCACCTCATCGGAACGGGCGGTCTCCACCTCCACGAGAGCCGGCGGCGGTTGCTGCTGGGCGCTGGCGGTGGTCCCGAGCAGGGCAAGTGCGAACAGGGTACTGACGACGGTCTTCATGACATTGGGTCTCTGGCAAACACGGGTTGTTCAGGATGCGCGCAGGGAGCCGCCCACCAATTCCGGCGGGCTCGGTTCGACCTGAGCCGGTTCGGCCTCGCGGTCGACCCGGCCCATGCGCAGCAGGCTGGGCAGCATGATCAGGGTGAAGAACAGGCTGACCGTCATGCCGCCGACGATGGCGGCGGCCAGCCCGCGGTAGATGACGCTGCCTTCCCCCGGCAGGAGGAGCAGGGGCAGCATCCCGAAAATCGAGGTGCAGGTGCTCATGAAGATCGGCCGCAACCGCTCGTTCAGCGCGGCCTCAACGGCGGCGTCCCGGTCTGCGCCTTCACGCTCCGCCTGGCGGGTGCGATGGACCAGCAGGATCGCATTGTTCACCACCAGGCCGAGCAGGATGATGAAGCCGATCATGGTCAGCAGGTCCATGGGCTGAAAGGCGACCAGGTTCAACGCCCTCAGGGCGAGTACGCCGCCCACGGTGGCCATCGGAATGGTGACCAGCACCAGGGCCGAGTCACGCAGCGAGCGGAACAGGCCGGCCATGAGCAGGAACAGGATCACCAGAGCCATGGCGAAGTTCTTGGCCATGCTGCCGATCGCCTTGCTCAGTGAATCGGCGCTGCCGCCGAAGCGGACGCTGCCGTCGGCAGGCAGTGCATCGCGAAGCTTCGGCTCCACGTCGGCCCGGATGGTCGCCATGGCCGATTCCAGCGAGACGTCCTCCGGCGGACTGAAGCCCAGCGTGATCGTGCGCCGCCCGTCGACCCGCCGAATGGTCCCCGGTCCGGTCGTCCGCCGGACTTCCATCAGCTCGCCCAGGGGCACCACGCCGCCCGCAGGGGTCACCAGCGGGAGGCCGGCGAGCTCCTCCGGGCTCTGCCACCCCGCGGCGCTGAGGATGATGTCCATGCGCTTCTCGCCGTTGAACTGCTCGCCCAGCCACAAGCCGTCGCCGACGGTGCGCACGATGCTGCCGACGGTGCGACGGTCCCAGCCCACCTCGTTGATGCGCTGGTCCTTCGGGATGAGGCGCAGCTCCGGTTGATTTTCCTCGATGCCGGGCCAGACCTGGACGTTGCTGCCCGGGAAGGTCTCGGTGAGCAGCTGCTGCCCCTGGGCGGCCGCGGCGTAGAGGGCGTCCGCGTCGGCCGACTGCAGGTGGACCGCGATGTCGCGCCCGCCGCCGAAGCCGCCGAAGAGGTTGCCCTGGGCGGCGAACCCGCGGAAATCGGGGATGCCGACGAGTATTTCCTCGCGCATGATGCGCTCCAGATCCTTGACCTTGCCCTGGTCCAGGACCCGGGCCCCGATGGTTCCGCCGTTGGGCCAGATCCAGATGTAGTAGTTCTTGAGCGCCGGCTCTTTTTCTCCGTCCATGTAGGGCTGCAACCGATCCACCAGTTCGGTGACGATTTCCTTCTCGATCGTCGCCATGTTGGCGCCCGCCGGGAAGCGCAGGAACGCATCCACCGCATCCCGCTTCACCGGGGGCAGATAGTCGAGCTGAGGAAACAGGGCCGTGGCCAGCAGGACCGGGCCGACCGTCAACCCGAGGACCCAGGAAACCCGCTTGACCGGCGTGTCGGTGCGTCGCATGAGGAAGCCGACGATGCGGGACCACCCCGGCGCATGATCCTGGGTCAGGCGCTTGGCACGCAGCCAGCGCCCGGCCACGGCCGGCAGGATGGTCAGCGCGACCAGGAGCGAAATGATCACCGCGATCGCAATGGTCAGGGCCAGGTCGGCGAAGAGCTGTCCTTCCACGTCCTGCAGGAAAAGGACGGGAATGAAGATGGCCACCGTGGTCGCCGTCGAGGCCAGCAGGGCGCCCTGGACCTGGGTCGTGCCGCGCAGCGCCGCAAGGGACGGCACTTCGCCCTTCTCCCGCAGGCGCACGATGTTCTCGGCGACCACGATGGCGGCATCCAGGACCATGCCGACCGCAAACGCCAGGCCGGCAAGGGAGATCACATTGAGGCTGCGGCCGGTGAGCTGCAGCACCACGAAAGTGGTCAGCAGGGAGACCGGAATCGCAGTGGCGATCAGGGCCGTGGCCCGGACGTTGCGCAGGAACCACCAGAGAACGCCGACGGCGAGGAGAACGCCCAGCGCGAGGTTGTTCGTAACCAGGCCCACGGCGCGCTTGATGAACACGGACGCATCGAAGGACTGGGCGATATCCAGGCCGGCGTCCTTGAGCGGGCCGGCCTTCAGTTCCGCGACCTCAGCCTTGACCCGGGTCAGCGTGTCAAGCACGTTGGCGCCGCTCTCCCGGTCGATGCGCACGCCCATGGCCGGATTGCCGTTCTGCATCACGATCCCGTTCTGGCGTCCGCGCGCGACTTCGATCTCGGCGATGTCCCCGAGGCGGACCGGCCGCCCCTCGCGCCAGTCCAGGATCATGTCGGCCAGCCTCGTCGGATCGTAGCGGCCCTCGAAGCGAATCGTGTACTGGCGCCGACCCACGTCGACGAAGCCGCCGGAGACATCGTTGGAGCGCCCGGCGATGGCGGCGACCCGGGGCAGGTCGATGCCGAGTTCGGCCGCCCGATAGGGATCGATGGTGATCTGGAGCTCTTCGGCGGCGCCCGCATTCACCTGCACGCCGGCCACCCCTTCGATGTTCTCGATGCGCGGTTTGACGATGTCCTCGACGAGCCGCTGATAGTCGGCAATGTCGCCGGGCGTGCCGGGCAGCAGCTGGACGAAGAACCAGGACAGCTGCTGGTTCGAATCGCCACCGAAGCCGTTACCCAGGGAAACCACCGGTTTCTCGGCGTCCGCAGGGAGTGGCGGCAGGCGGTTCATGCGGTTGATGACCTCCATGACCGTCTGCTGCATGTCCGTTCCGAGACTGAACTCGAGGCCGATCCACGCGCTCCCGTTGTTGGCATTGGCCTGGATCTGCTCCAGCCCCGGCAGCCCCTGGAGGACCTGCTCCTGCGGTTCCAGGATCTCTGATTCGATTTCCTTGGGCGAGGCGGCCCGCCATTGCGTCCAGACGCTCATTGCCGGCCGGTCGATGTCCGGGAACAGCTGGATCGGCAGGTTCAGCAGGGCCATCGACCCGAACAGCACCAGGATGGCCACCACAACGCCGACGGCGGCGGGATTCGATACGGCGGATTCGGTTAGTTTCATCGCTGGCTGCTCAGCTCGTGTCTGGTGATTCCGGTCGGGCCGGAAGTCGCCCAACGGTACGCTTTAAGCGCGGGGCAGCCGAGTGCGATAGGTCACGCTGAACCGGTACGACGGTTGCACTTATTGATCAGTTGAGGAGGCCTTCCGCCGGTAGTTGCCGAACGGGCCCTGGAGGAAGAGTTTCCCCTCATGCCGGATGAAGGCGGTGGTGGCGACGGGTTCGAAGCGGCGCCGGAAGGTCCAGCGGTCCAGCGGCAGCAGAACCTCGCGCTTCTCGCCACGGACCAGCCACAGGCGGTCGTTTTTCAGGTGGACCGTCACGGTGCCACGCGGCTCACCGAAACGGGATGTTGCCTTGCGATAGGTTCCGGTCAGGGCCCGCAAGTGTTCGAGCGGTTGCGCGGCGGGCCTTGCAAAGGATGGCTCGGCGTCGCGGACCAGGTAATCCTGCACCCGCGATCGCATCCGGCGCAGGGTCCGGTTCTGAAACGCATTGATGAGCAGGAAGTAGCCGCGGCGGAGTTCGCGATTGTAGGCATAAAAGGAGAGGTACCCGTCCGCATCGCCGCCGTGGCCATGAAAGACGAAACCCGCGTGGGTGAATGCGTAGTTGCCCAGTCCGTAGCCGAAGGCGAGTCCGATGGATGGGGCAAGCCCGGTGCGCGGCTGTTCCATCCGACGCACTTCGTCGGGGCTGAGAACCCTGTGCCCGTCGAACGCGCCATCGCCGAGCAGCATTCTCAGGAAATTCGCCATCTCGGCCAGTTCCACGTTGACGGCGCCGAAGGGCCGGTAAAGCTGGTGCCAATAGGGAATGCGCGTCTTGCCGTCCGTGTCGTACCCGGTAACCAACCGTTTCTCGAGCGCCTCGGTCCAGCGGAAGGTGGCCGTGTGCATGTTCAACGGCGTGAATACCTTGCGCGCCACATAGTCCTCGAAATTCTGCCCGGTCACGGTCTCGAAGGTGTAGGCGGCAATCCCGGCGCCGCTGTTGGAGTAGGAACTGTGGTGGCCCGGTGGCCAGGCGATTCGACGAGAGGTGGGGTCGACCTGAAAGGCCTCGTCGAGGCTCACCGGCCGGTTGAAGTCGAACTCCCGGCCGCTCATGTCGCGCAGACCGGCGGTGTGCTCCAGCAGTTGGGCCACGGTGACCGGGTGGGAATCGGCCCAGCGGTTGTCGTAGGGCGGGGGATCGACCACTCTTGCCACCGGCGTGTCCAGCGCCAGCAGATCCTCGCGGTCGGCAATCAGCATCCCGAGCCCGGTGAACGATTTGCTGATCGAACCGAGCCGGATCAGCGAGTCTTCGGTCAGGGGCTCTCGCGTTTTGCGGTCGGCGAGACCCAGGCCGCCGCACCATGTCACGCGGTCGTCATCGACGATGATCAGGCCCAGG
>JAWVZU010000102.1:0-12394 GCA_033722075.1 Lysobacterales bacterium | reverse complement strand
CGGACCGGCCAGGCGGCACTCGTCGAGCCGGATACGGACTATTCAGCGGAACTTGACGAGGAAGCCGATATCTTCGTCGCGAGAGTTCCGGACTAGACCTCCACGCGGCTCCATTCCCCGGCCCGCCATGATCGCGCAAACAGGGTCGCCTGCAGCATCCGATAGCCGATATTCAGAATCCACACGGTCAACAGCCCAAAGCCCAGGACCGGACCGACCAGGTAGGCCAGCGGGAGAAAGACTCCCCACTGGCAGACGATGGTGATGACCATGACACGACGGGTATCGCCCGCCCCAAGATGGGCGTTGAACAGGGTCATGCCCGCCGCGTCGTACCAGATGAACGAAGCCGTGATGAGCAGCGGCAGGGTCGCCATGCGCGCCGTGTCCGGTTCGGTCAGGAAGAACCCGAGGATGGGGTCGTGAAAGAGAAGCGCCGGCAGGCCGATCGCGACCCCGGTCACGCCGGCGAGTGTGGCCACGTTCCAGCCCCAGCGCTCGGCGTCCTCGGGATCCCTCGCGCCAAGCGCATGACCCACCAGAGAGGCGCCGGCAATGCCCAGGCCCAGGGCAGGCAGGATAGCCACCAGCGCCAAGGTCATGAGCACATGGATCGCGGCCAGCTCGGAGGTGCCGATCTGGCCCACGATCCAGAACAGCGCAACCATCCCGGACGAAAAGAAGAACTGCTGGAGACTGGACGGGAAGGAGACCCGGAGGATGGTGGCCAACCCGGCGCGGCCGGGCAATCGATGCAGAAAGCCCGCATCCCGGCTGTGGGTGAAGGCAAGAGCGAGATAGATCGCGGTGCCGACGTAGATGGACAGCGTTGTCGCCAGGCCGGCACCGACGACACCCATGGCCGGGGCGCCGAGGTTGCCGAAGATCAGCACCCAGTTCAGGAAGATGTTGAGGCTGTGCATGATGAGCAGGGTCCGCATGTAGAAACGGGTCATCTTGACCGCGCTCCAATAGCCCCGGAAAGCGAAGTTCATGCCGACGCCGACGATCGCCGCCAGCCGCATGCCGAGATACGCGCCGCCCTCCTCGACGACCGCCGGATCGTCATTGAGCAGCCGGAATATCGAGTCCGCATAGCCGATCAGGATCAGGGACAGGGGCAAGCCGATCAGCAGAGCCAGGAACAGGCCGCCGTTGAGCGGCACCGCGGTTTCATCATGCTTGCCCTCGCCCACGCGACGGGACGCCATGGCCTGAACGCCGGTGGCCAGCCCGAGGATGATGGACATGGCCATGAAGTTGGCGAAGCTGCCCATGCCGGCGGCCGCCAGGGCCACGTCGCCAAGCCGCCCCACCATGGCCGCATCGACCAGGTTCAGCACGTTCTGCGACGCCATACCGCCCATTATGGGCAGGGCGATCTCGAGGATCGGCCGGCGCCGGTCGGTATCGGGAAAGTACCAGCGGGGCGAGTGGGCGAGTTTCAGCGGCAAGAGTCGGCCTTGTGAGCGTCAGCTCCGGCATTGTATCGGGTTGGGGTACGCCGACAATGGGCCGCACGGCCTGCCGTGAATTGATTTCAGCGGTGGATTCCGACCATCATGGATGGATCATTCCGCGACATCGAGAGTGCAATGCACGATATCCGAATCAACAAGAAGGCCAATGTGCTCCTGTGCATCATCCGCGGGAAACTGGATTCCGCCGAAGCCGAAGAATACGTTTCGAAGCTGAAGGCCGCTGCCGACGAACTGGATGAGGGGTTTGCGGTCATCTCGGATCTCACCGAGTTCACCCCCACCGACGACGGCGTCCGGGACATCCTGCACGGGGGAACGGAGTACGTCTTCAGCCGCGGTGTCGGTCGAGTGGTCCGGGTCGTCACCGAGAGCGTCACCTCCCAGGTGGGCAATATCCAGCTCAACCGGTCGGCGCGCCAACTCGGCTACCAGGCCGAAATCGTCCATTCCATGGCCGAGGCGAAACAGCTGTTGAAGCTCTGACGCCCCGACGTTTTCGCGATCAAGGGATCGCTCCTACCTGTACAGCGGCGTGCCCTCCCAACCGTAGGAGCGGCGCCCACACCGCGAAGAATTCCCTTGTGCAATGCGACGCCGTCGGCGGTTAGAGCCCGCAGTCGGATGACGCCCCGATCAGGGATCCGGTCATCCGCTCAAGGGGAAAATCCACGTTTCCGAACAGCTCCGACTCGACGCTCACGTCTGCCCTCACGCAGTCCTGGAACTCGACTTCGATGCTTCCCCAGGGAATCCGCTCCACGTCATCGGGATCAAAGAACTCACCGTAGCGTGCACCCTGAGTCAGCGTCATCGGCAGTACCGCGCGACCGTCTTCGAGCGGGGCGGCGCCCACCAGCCAGGCCTGGTCGCCGGAGCCGTCTGCCGCATAGGTGAAGTAATAGGCGATGAGGTTGGGCCCGCCGCCCGAATCGAAAACGTTGAAGAAG
Organism: Lysobacterales bacterium; assembly: GCA_033722075.1. GTDB lineage: Bacteria > Pseudomonadota > Gammaproteobacteria > Xanthomonadales > SZUA-38 > JAWVZU01. The sequence goes on along the minus strand of JAWVZU010000102.1, from coordinate 9,966 downwards.
AATCCCTCGCCGGATCGCTCCGGACTCATCCAGGAGCCGGCCAATGCGCCATTCGGGCCTTCCGGCCGGTCGTAATGCGGTGCGCAGGCCCGACCCACTTCAGCCGGCGAAGGCTCGAGCCGTCGCAGGGGAAAGCTGACATCCGAGAACACCGGCGAGGTGACCTCCAGGCGACCCTGGTTGCAGTTGTCGAAAGTGAACTTGGCATGTCCCCATTCGCGCCGCTGCACGCTGTCCGCATCAAAGTCCGATCCGAACGTTGCGCCGGAAGTCATCACCAGAGGCAATGCCACGCGGTCACCGAGCAGACGCGCGGCGCCGGTCATCCAGGCCTGGCGTCCGCTTCCATCGTCGGTGTAGCTGAAGAAATACAGCACGGCCGCCGGCGCGCCTTCGTTGCGCGTAATCTCGACCGCGACCCCCTCGCCACTGCGGCCCACGCCATACCACGATCCGGAAAAGCCGCCGTCGACCCGCATCGGGACGTCCCCACGAAAGCCGCTTGGGTCGATGATGAGCAGCGGGTGATCGGCACGATGCACCAGGGTGTGCGCGTCGGCGGTGACACGATCCACGACCTCGAGCGTAAATTCGCCCGGATCGAGCAACTCGTAGGCAATCCAGTAGTTCAGATTCTGAGCCCGACCGTCGAGCACGCTGAGCCACAGATCATCCAAGCCGTCCGCATCGAGATCTGCGGAGATCGAGCCGTCGGTCAGCGGTGTTACAGCGGCCGGGGAAAGATCAACCGCAAAGCGACCGTCGAGCAGACAGAGCCCATCAGCACCGTCGGCGCAGCGAAGATCCGGCATGTCAGCTGCCGGGCCGGCTTCAGGCAGGTCCGAGCAGCTCACCCTGAAGGCATCGGGATCCCGTAGCGGCTGGAAGGGTTGACCAAGCGCATTGCGATAAGCCCTTGTTACGCCGGCAACCGTGTCCTCGACCGCGAGGTCAATGCCGACGTTGACCAGGCCCACGACCTCGACGGAAACCGCGTCATCCCCGCCATCGCATTCGGGCAACAGCCGGACCACCAGGTCCAGGTTGTCCGGGTCGAAAAACCAGAACCCGACCGTATTCGCATCCAGCGGGACGGCGGCTGCCTTGCCGGCGGATGCGTGCTCGGCGATCGTCGCCGGATTGCCCCAATAGTCGACCCATTCGGCGGCGATCTCGAAGCGGTCCAGCAGGCAGGCACGGCTCGGGGTCGTCTCGCATGAGACAACCGGGGTGGTCCAGACAACGACCAGGAGAACCAGGAATCGCCGCATCAGCCAATCGCGTTTTCCGTTCTCTTCACTATAGCCGACGAACAGCGAAACCGAAGGAGCGGCATGACTACTGATTGACAGCGTGCTCCGGTACCGTGCTCTTGTTCATTTCGAGGAAATCCCCGGCAGGAACCGGTTGTCCCAGCAGCAGCCCCTGCCCGGCATCGCATCCGAATTCGATGAGCAGGTCCCGCTGCGCCATCCGCTCCACGCCTTCGGCAACCACCTGCAACCCGAGGCTCCTGGCCAGCGCAATGATGGCTGTGGTCAGGCGCCGACTCTGGGGATCGCCGGGGAGGGGTGCCACGAAGGCCTGATCGATCTTGAGCATGGTGACCGGGAAACGATAGAGGTGATGGAGCGATGCATAGCCGGTTCCGAAATCATCCATGCAAAGGCCCAGCCCCAGATCGGTCAGCGCCCGCATGTTCTCGATCGGCAGATCGAGATCGGCAACCAGGGATGATTCGGTGATCTCGACGGTCAAACGTTCCGGCGGGACGCCGTGGCGGGCAAGCGCGTCTTCAAAAGCCCGCACCAGCCCGGCTGAACAGAAGCGCTGGGCAGAAACGTTGATCGCCAGCTTCAGGTGAGACAGGCCCTGTCGCTCCCAGCTTGCCAACTGGCTGCAACCGGCATCGATCACCCAGTCATCGATCTGTTCGACCAGGCCCAGCTCTTCCGCGATTGGAATGATCTCGCTCGCCGGCAGCACACCCGCGTGCGGGTGACGCCAACGCAGCAGGGCCTCCGCGCCGAATATGTACCCGGAGGTCATATCGACCTGCGGCTGCAGGTACAACTCCAGCTCGCCCTGCGCGAGGGCACGCGGGATGGCGCTGCGCATGTCCAGCATCCGCCGGATCCGGGCGTTCATGTCATCGGCGAAGAAGCGATAGCGGGCACGTCCGGAAGACTTGGCCGCGTACATGGCCGCATCGGCATTCTTCAGAAGCACTTCGGGATCCCGCCCGTCGTCCGGAAAGCACGCAATGCCGATGCTCGCGCCGACCGGAACGCTGTGCTGATCGATGGTGACGGACCGGCACAGCTTCTCGAGGAGCTTGCGGGCCAGTTTTCCGGCGTCGTCGTTGCAGGACATATCCTGCACGAGGATCACGAATTCGTCGCCGCCCAGGCGCGCAACCAGGTCGCTGGCTCGGAGGGAATCCCGCAGACGGTCGGCAACGGTCTTCAGCAACCGGTCTCCGGCCGCGTGCCCCAGCGAGTCATTGATTTCCTTGAAATGGTCCAGGTCGACGAAGAGTAGCCCAAGCCGTGCATCGCGACGATCCGCCTGCTTGATCGTCCGCCGGAACTGTTCCTCGAAAAATGGCCGGTTCGGCAGCCCCGTCAGCGTATCGTGATAGGCAAGATAGTCGAGTCTCTCGCGAAACCGGCGCTGTTCGGAAACATCGTAAGCGTAGCACTCCAGTACCTGCTGGCCGGTCAGCGTGTCCTCGGCCGGCGACACTCGGGTACCCACCCAGATCACCCGGTCGCCCCTGCGAAGCCGATGTTCCACGGTCACCTGGCAATCCCCGGCAACGGCTTCGTCCAGTGCCTCACGTACCGACACCCGGTCCTCCGGGTACACGACATCGATGAAGGGCATGCCGGCAAGCTCGTCGTGCCCCTGGCCGACCAACGCCCTGCTGCCAGCGCTGGCAAACAGGAACCGGTACTGGCTCTCCACGTCCAGCCGAAACACCATCCCCGGCAGGTTGGACATGAGGTTGGCCAGGCGCCGCTCACCTTCCAGCTGGCCCTGCTGACGGCGCAGCTCAGCGTCGGTGGTTTCCCGGCGAACGGCCGTAGCCAGGCTCCACAGCCGGTCCTTGAGAATGATGTCGTTGGCGCCGGCCCGCATCAACTTGACGGCATTGAGCTCGCCAATGGGTCCATCGACCACGATGAAAGGAGGGGTCGTCCCGCCCTGACGGACGATCTTCAGCGCACTGGCGGCCGTAAATCGGCGCAGAGCATAGGCCGAAAGCACGATGTCCACGTCACCACTCTGGAGCGCCGCCAGGAGCTCGTCGCGGGTCTCCACGCGCAGGGCGTCAACCGCCAGGCCGTCCATCTCGAGGATCAGCGCCAGTTGCCGGGCATCCTCCTCCGAGTCGGAAACCAGGACCAATCGAACAGGTCGTTTTTCGGTCATCTCTGCGTCGGAGCTCTTCGAGTCAGTCTCCCCGCCTTGGCCACGGCCGGAGCAACCCAGATGGCTGCTGCCCGCCCCCGATTCCATCTAAACGGTAAGACCTTTCAAGGCCCGCTGGTGAGACCAGGTTCACAGGTTCGGGCGAACCGGTTGCCGTCGGTCGGAGCATGCCGACCGCTGGTCTTCCACGGTTCCCCCGGGGGGCAGTCTCGACGCGGTGCGCGGCGGTAAGGCACACTCGACGCCATGACCGGAAAAGGCTGCTTATGAAAATCAACTTCACCAAGAAGGAGTTTCGCGATCTGCTCGAGTTGATCGGACTCACCGAGTGGATGATGAATGCGCACCTGGTCGGAGATGCGCCGCAATACGATCGCTACGCACCTCTGGTCCAGAAGCTCTTCGCGCTTGCCGAGGAGATGGGCTGCGAGGACTGTGTCCATCACTCGCGGAAACTGGGTCGCTTTGTTCCCTCGGACGAACTCCACGACAACGAACGCTTTCGCGCGATCATCGAAAACTACGACTTTCACAACTTCTGGTCCGGCCTGGCGGATCGGCTCGCCGTACGCGACGCCAAGCGGCTGCATGGCGAGGCGCTGTCGCAGATGTCGGGTGCCGATCGGGTAGAAGCAATTGCCGAATTCGAGGACCAATGGATCAAGGAATTCGAGAAGCATGGCCTGGAACGGATTGGGGTACTGAAGTGATCACTGCCCGGGATGCTCTGGAACGGCTGCGCGAGGGAAATGCCCGGTTCGTCTCGCATATCCAGCGCGGCGAGGATCTCGTCAGCCAGGCCCACGGGGTAAAGCTCGTCGGCGACCAGGCGCCCTTCGCGGTCATCCTGGGCTGCTCCGATTCACGGGTGCCGGCGGAACTGGTCTTCGACCAGGGATTGGGGGATCTGTTCGTGATCCGGGTGGCGGGTAACGTGGTCGCGCCGTCCCAGATCGGCAGCGTCGAATTTGCAGCCGAGCAGTTCGGGACGCGCCTGATCGTCGTGCTGGGACATACCCGGTGCGGCGCGGTACAGGCAACCGTCGATGCGCTCGAGAATCCGGACAACGAGCACTCGGCCAACATCGGATCGATCGTCGATCGCATCCGGCCGGCGATCAGGACCCTCTTCGAATCGCCAATCGCCGAGGACCGGGACCGCCTCATCGCGCTCGCCGTTCGCGCCAACGTCCGGGCTTCGGTCAACGTCCTCCGCTGCAGTTCCAAGATACTCGAGCGGTTGATGGAGACCGACGGACTGCAGATCGTCGGCGCGGAGTACGCCCTGGAATCCGGCAAGGTCGAGTTTCTCGAGGACGCGGCGCGGTGAAGATCATCCTCGCGCTGCTGGCTGTGCTGCCGCTGCAGGCCGGCGGCGAGCGAATCCAGGTGGCGGTGGCCAGCAACTTCCGGAATACCGCCGAGACCCTGGCTCGGCACTTCGGGGCGCAATCGGGCAAGACCCTCGTGGTCAGCTACGGGTCCACCGGAAAACACTATGCGCAGATCGTCAACGGTGCACCGTTCCATGCCTTTCTGGCGGCCGATGAGGCCCGACCCGCACGGCTGGAGGCACAGGGAAAAGCGATCCGCGGGACGCGGTTCACCTATGCGATCGGCCGACTGGCGCTGTGGAGTCCTCGGACCGGCTATGTCGACTCCGATGGTCGGGTGCTGCGCAGCCGCGACTTCAGACATCTCGCAATCGCCAACCCCGACCTTGCGCCGTATGGCAGGGCAGCCCGGGAAACGCTGCGCGGCCTGGGCCTGTGGGAAACGCTGTCGGAACGACTGGTGCGCGGCGAGAACGTCGCCCAGGCGTACCAGTTCACCTACAGCGAGGCGGCGGAACTCGGATTTGTTTCGCTTGCCCAGGTCCCGGCCGGTGCCGGTTCGCGGTGGATCGTCCCGCAGGCGCTGCACTCGCCGATCATCCAGCAGGCCGTATTGTTGGATGATGCGGGACGACCGTTTCTCGAATACCTGCGGACCGAGGACGCCCGAGCGATCATCGCCGGCGATGGCTACACCCTCCCGTGAACGCTGATCTCACCGCACTGACCCTAACCCTGCAGCTGGCAGTCGTCAGTACGGCCATCCTGCTGGTGCTGGGCACACCCCTGGCCTGGTGGCTGGCCACCTCGAACTGGCGGTTCAAGTTCCTGGTGGAGGCGCTAGTGGCGCTGCCACTGGTGCTGCCGCCCACGGTGCTGGGATTCTATCTGCTGGTCGCACTGGGGCCGGCCGGCCCGGTCGGATCGCTGCTCGAAGCCCTGGGCGGGCGCCACCTTGCCTTTACCTTTTCCGGCCTGGTCGTGGGATCCGTCGTCTACTCCCTGCCCTTCGTGGTCCAGCCCCTGGCGGATGCCTTCGCCCGCATCGGGCAACGTCCGCTGGAAGTGGCGGCCACGCTTCGCGCCGGACCGCTCGACCGGTTCTTCTCGGTGGCGCTGCCGCTGGCCCGTCCCGGGTTCATCACCGCCACGGTCCTCGGCTTCGCTCATACGCTCGGCGAATTCGGCGTGGTGCTGATGATCGGCGGCAACATCCCGGGTGAGACCCAGGTCGTGTCCATCGCCATCTACGACCACGTGGAGAGTCTCCGCTACACGAATGCCCACTGGCTGGCCGGCGGCCTCCTGGCCCTGTCCTTCCTGCTCCTGGTCGGGGTCTATGCGGTCAACCGCCGCTTCCGGCTGCTTCACCCGTGACGCTCCGGGCCGATCTGGAAATCCGCCGCGGGGACTTCCGGCTGGACGCGAACTTCTCGGTGCCCGGTGCCGGCGTGTCCGGACTGTTCGGCCCTTCGGGCGCCGGGAAGACCAGCGTTCTCCGGGCCATCGCCGGGCTTGATCGACATCCGGGCGTCGTCCGCCTCGGAGGCACCGTCTGGCAGGATGCGGAATGCTTCGTGCCGGCCCACGAGCGCGCCGTCGGGTACGTGTTCCAGGAATCCAGCCTGTTCCCGCACCTCGACGTCCGGGCCAACCTGGAGTTCGGCTTGAAGCGCCTGCCCGAAGCGAAACGGCGGGTCTCGCTTTCCCGCGCCATCGAGCTGCTGGGGTTGGAAAAGCTGCTCGACCGGACGCCGGCGGGACTGTCCGGCGGCGAGGCTCGCCGCGTGTCCATCGCCCGCGCCCTCGCGGTGAGCCCGGCGATCCTGCTCCTGGACGAGCCGCTGACCGGCCTGGACGCGGCGCGGCGCAGCGAGACCCTGAGCTACCTGGATTCACTACGGCGCGAGTTGGAGATCCCGGTGCTCTATGTCAGCCACGTCCATGACGAAGTCGCTCGCATTGCCGACCACCTGATCCTCCTCGGAGAAGGGATTGTCCAGAGCACCGGTCCCATCGACGAGATGCTGACCCGCCTCGACCTGCCGCTGGCAACGGGTCCGGACGCGGAATCGCTGCTGCAGGGCCGGGTGGCCGGCCACGACGAGCGCTATGACCTGACCTTTGTGGACGCAGCTGGCTGCCGCTTCGCCGTGCCCCATCGCGAGCTGGCCGACGGCACGCCGGTCCGCCTGCGCATCGCCGCGCGCGACGTCAGCCTGACCCTGCAGCCGGCGACGGAGACAAGCATCCTTAACGTGTTACCGGCCACCGTCGAAGCGCTGGCGAACACTGGGGCCGCCGAAGTCACCGTGCGGCTCCGCATCGGCGAAGAGGTGCTGCTGGCCCGCATCACCCGCAAATCCGCCGACCTGCTGGCCCTGGAATCGGGCAAGCCCGTATTCGCCCAGGCCAAGAGCGTGGCTGTGCTGACCTGAGGCGGCGGCCCACGGAAGATGGAAAGTAGAAAGTGGAAAGTCGGTCAATGAAAGCCCCCTCCCCCTGGAGGGGGAGAGAGGTTTGGGGTGTGGGGGCAGCCTAGAGGGGACAAGAATCGCTTCGCGGAAAGCCGGGGAACAGGAAAGACAGGAAGGAAAGAAGCCCACCCTTTTTCACCCCAATTCTGGTCGGCGGACGTTAGGAAACGAAACTCATCGCGAACGGGGAGTTTTCATGACCAACGCAATGCGAACGACTGCAATGCTTCCCGCCGGGGCTTTCATGGCCGTGGCGTTGTTTCTCCTGATGCACTCACTCATCGCAGCGCCTCCCGATCTGGCGCAGTCATCGCTTCAACTTCCGGAGATACGCTTCGAAGCGGTTAGCGTCGAACCGGAAATTCCGCCTTTACCGGAACCACCGCCCAAACCTCCTGAACCGATCGATCCGCCGGAAGCGATCTCACCTCCGATCGGCGATCCATTCGACCGGGCCGACCCACCGCTGGAGTTTGATCTCCCTGATTTCTACGGGGGATCAGGCCTCGGAATGCCGATCGGACCTCCGGGCCACGGCGGTTCGGGCGATTCGCCGCTGGTTCCACTGGTCCGGATCCAGCCGATGTATCCGCGGCAGGCGGCCCTTCGCGGAATCGAGGGTCACGTCGTCGTCGCATTCACGGTGACCGAAACGGGTGCGGTCATTGACCCAATCGTCGTTTCCGCCGACCCGCCGAGAATATTCGACCGGGCAGCCATGGCGGCCGTATTGAAGTGGAAGTTCCGGCCGCCGGAAATGAACGGAAAAACCGTTTCGAAACAGGCGACCCAGCGCCTCGAGTTTCGTTTGGCGGACCGCTGAAGCAATTCGGTTTCGCTCAGCCATTCTTCCCCCTCACCCCACACCCCTTGTATGTTCGAATAGGGCCGCATTGTCCAGGTCGTCTTAAGCCCTGGAGCCCTAGAGCCCGCGGGAGAGGGCTTCTACCGATCTTGTCTCCCCTCTCCGCTCTGGGGAGAGGGGTTGGGGGTGAGGTGCTTTTCTGCGCGTAGCGACTCAGAACGCGTCGGCCACCGGCGTCGCGTCAGCCTCTGCCTCGCTGATGCCCTGGCGTTTCTCGGGAGCCGGCTGATCGCGCTCAGCCACCTGCAGCAGCTGCGCCACCACCGACGCGGCGATCACCGGCGGCTCTTTGCCCTTGATGCCCGGGATTCCGATCGGGCAGACCAGTCGGTCGATTGAGGCCTCGCCCAGGCCGTCCCGGCGGAACTGGGCCGCAAACCGGTTTCGTTTCGACGCGGATCCGATCAGCCCCACGAAACCCAGATCATCCCGACGAAGTGCGGATCGGCAGATTTCATAATCCAACGGATGGCGGTGGGTCATGACCAGCACCAGCGCGCCGGGCGGCAGCTCGGGAACTGCCGAGGCCGGATTCTCGCGAGCGTCAGTCCTGACCTGGACCGGCAGTCGCTGCGGAAACTGCTCGGGCCGGGGATCGAACCAGAGCACCCGGCAACTCTGGAGGGCGAGCGCGTGGACCAGCGCGCTCCCGACGTGGCCGGCACCGAACAGGGCAACCGTGAAGCGGTGCCGGTGCGCTGTTTCGATCAACCACGGTTGACCATCACGCTCTTCCAGCCAGGCATCGTTCCGGCAATCGGTGGTCGGGAATACCTGCTTCCGGTCGGCCCCGAGGCAGGTCGCGATCAATGCACCCGACTCGAGATGACTCTTCAACTCACCCATGGCCCGGGCGACGGTTTCCGTGACCGGCTCGAAGAACAGCGTCACCACGCCGCCGCAGCATTGCTGGGTGTCGGGACCGAGGGGAAAGCTGATCAACCGATGGCGCGTGGCGCCCTGTTCGAGAAGGGTCCGGGCGCGCTGAATGGCCATGTACTCGAGCATGCCCCCGCCGATGCTCCCCACCGCGGCTTCGCTCAGGACGGCCATGCGCGCACCTACCTCCCGCGGGGAAGACCCCTGCACGCCGACGATGCTGACGAGTACCGAGCCCCCGACCACCCGGTGAGCAATCTCGATCCAGGGGTCAGCCACCGGCGACCCGCTTGGGTTCCTCGCCCTCGACGCCCGCGCGAACCCGTTCGACGGCCGCGAGCACCCGTTCCGGCGTCGCCGGCGAATCGAGGTGCGGGTCCGCATGTTCGCCGCCGACGGAGGCCACCGCATCGGCAATGGCGCGGAATACGGAGATGGCCAGCATCAGGGGCGGTTCGCCGACGGCCTTGGAACGAAACACGGTCCGCTCCCGATTGGGGCTGTCGGCGAGCAGCTCGATGTTGAACTTCCGCGGCCGGTCGCCGCAGGTCGGGATCTTGTAGGTCGACGGTGCATGGGTCTCAAGCGTGCCGTCCGAACCGAAGACCAGTTCCTCGCAGGTGAGCCACCCGGCGCCCTGGACGAAGCCGCCCTCGATCTGTCCCCGGTCGATGGCCGGATTCAGGCTGTCGCCCACGTCGTGCAGGATATCGACCCGTTCGATCCGACTCTCGCCGGTCAACAGGTCGACCGCAACCTCGCTCACCGCGGCGCCGTAGGCGAAGTAGAAAAATGGGCGACCCTTGCCGGTCTGCATGTCATAGGCGATCTTCGGGGTCCGGTAATAGCCGGTGGCCGACAGCGAGATGCGGTTCAGGTAGGCGGCCTGGACCAGTTCGGCAAAGGTCATGCGCTGTTCCGCGATGATCGCTTCGCCGTGTTCGAACCGGATCTGATCCGGGCGTACGCCATAGTG
>JAWVZU010000101.1:0-12423 GCA_033722075.1 Lysobacterales bacterium | reverse complement strand
TCGAAGAGGCCAAGCGATTGCTCGAGTCCACGGACCTGGCGGTGGACGAGGTGGGTGCCGAAGTCGGGTATTCCGACGCGTCGTTCTTTCGCCGGCTCTTCAAGCGCCGAACCGGGTTGCCGCCCGGCCGCTACCGACGAATGTTCCAGCCGATACTTGCGGGCGTCGCAGGCTAGGGAGGCATCATCGCCGACCGAGCACGGCAGTCGTCAATCGGGCGCCAGTTGGTTCGGATTGGACTCCGTTTCTCACGCACGCACAGGGTTCGACTCGAGCAGGCGGTTCGTATTCAACGACCGAATGTCGTCAAGGTGGGCTGACGATTTCGCCGGCCGCCTCCCAAGCGATGGTTTCGCGCCTGGTCCTTCGGGGCGCATCAAACTCGCCCAGCCATGATTCCCTGGCGCCAACCGGCACCCGGCCAATCGCGAGGATCGTACAGATTTTCTTGCTATCCGGAGCGTATCCCGGTAGCCTTGTCCGGGTAGTTGTAGTTCCCTCGCAGTATTTTCCGGCAGTATCTTGCGTCGCTTCCCGCGTCGTAGATCCTCTCCAGAAGTCTCGAAGAACAGCAGCACCTCCGTGTTTTTTTTCGGAGTACTCCGGGCGTGTCGCCCGGGCTTAGTTATTATTTAGATTGAGGATTTACCGATGCAAACTGGTACCGTTAAGTGGTTTAGCGACGAGAAAGGCTTTGGATTCATCACCCCGACCGAGGGTGGCAAGGACGTGTTTGTGCATCACAGCGCGATCCGCGGCTCGGGCTTCAAGTCGCTGCAGGAAGGTCAAACCGTGACCTTCGGCGTTGAGCAAGGCCAGAAAGGCCCCAGCGCGACCAACGTCGAAATCGCCTGATCCAGCGGCCGCGCACTGACGCGGCAAACAGGATTCAAGAAGAAGGCCTCGCACTTGTTGCGGGGCCTTTTTCGTTTCCGCGCGGCGACGCTTCGCCATCGTGTTGCGGGGCCTTGCGACCAACACGCCCTTGAGCCAATACTGACCATATGGAGCGGAAGACAAATCCGTGGTCTTCAGTAGCCTGCTCAGTTGGCTGGTCGGTCTGTATCGCCCTCCTGCTGATCCTGGGACCCCGCACGGTGCTCAGCCAGGAGGCCGAAGAGGTCGCCCGGTTGGAGGAGTCGCTGGCGAGACTTCCGGCGCCCCGGCGCATCGAGGCGCTGAATCAACTTGTCGAGCTGACCAGGGACGAATCACCGGGCCAGGCCATCGGTTATCTCGAGCAGCTCTTCCCGCTTTTGGAGGAAGCCGATCACCAACGGGCGCTTGCCGAAGCCCTGCTGCATGCCGGAAGCCTTCTGGTCAGCCAGTCAAATATGCAGAAGGGCGAACGCTATCTTGGCCGGGCGGACGCGATCGCCGAAGAGGCCGGTATTCCCAAAGTCAGGATCGATGTCCTCCTGGCCCGAGGGGTTGCAGCGCGCCTTCGCGACGAATTCAGTGCCGCCGAAGCGCTGTTTGCACAGGCCGGCGAGGCGGCCGAGGCTCTGCCTGATGAAATGCGCGCTGCGAAAGCGCTTTATGAATTGTCGATCATCCAGTTCTTCCGTGGTCAATACGCGGACGCACTCACTCAGGTCGAGCAGGCCTACCAGCGATTCGTGACCCTGGAGGATCTCCGCGGGCAGGGCAAGGCGCTGAACATCATCGGCATCCTGCATGGCTCCCAGGGCCGGCTCGACGAATCCCTGGAGGCGATGCTGCAGGCGTTGGTTATCAGCCGCCAAACCGGCAACGTCAACAGCGAGCAGGCGCTGCTCAACAACATCGCCCTGACTTTCCACAAGCTCGACAAGTGGGACCAGGCGCTGGAAGTCTATGAACAGGCGCTGGCGCTGGCGAGGCAGTTGGAGGACCGCCACAGCATTTCCCTGGCGCTATCCAACATGGCCATCGCCGCAAACAACCTAGGCATGGCCGAAGATGCGCTGCAGTACAACACGCAGGCCCTGGAGATCGCGGGGGAAATCGGCTCCGAGTCGCTTCAGATCAGGGCGCTGAACGGCCTTTCCGATGTGTCCAGGGTCCAGGGTGATTATGAGGCGGCGCTCGATTTCACCCGGCGCGCGCTTGCCATCGCCGGCGACTCGGAAGATCGAACGGTCGCGTTCGGGCCGAAGCTGGACCTGGCCCGTATTGAGCGCCACTTTGGTCGATATCAGCAGGCGCACACGGCAGTCGACGAAGTCCTGAGGGCGACCCGTGAACAGGATGACCGCGAACTGTTGAGCTCCGCTTTGCGCGAGAAGGCCGAGATTTCGGAGGCTGAGGGTGATTTCCAGTCCGCGCTGAGCCATTACCGGGAGCACGTGGACATCCAGCGCGAGTTGTTCAACGAGGAGAGCGACAGGACGATCGCCGGCCTGCGCGCGCGCTTCGAGGCCGAACAGAAAGACAGCGAAATCGCCCGGCTGAACTATGAAAAGCGTCTCCAGGAGCTGGCTCTTAGCGAACAGGAGGCCCTGCTCGAGAAACGACGCACCCAGCGAAACGGGATCGTCGTCGGCCTGGTCGCCATTTTCATCATCGCCTTCCTCGCCTACCAGCGGTACACGCAACGCCGTATCACCCGCGAACTCTCGTCTCTGGTCGAGCAACGAACCGCCGATCTGCAGGAGGCCAACGAAGAGCTCCAGTCGGCCTATGCACTGGTCGAGAAGAAGAGCCTGACCGACGACCTCACCGGGTTGCGGAATCGTCGGTTTGCCATGGCGCGGATTCCCGACGATGTCGATTTCGTGGATCAGCAGTATCGCCGCGGTGAGACGGACGGCACCGATCTGCTCTTCTTCCTTATCGACCTGGATCACTTCAAGTCGGTCAACGACACCTATGGCCACGCAGCCGGCGACCTGGTCATTGCGCAAACCGCCGAACTCCTTCGAAAGCTGTTTCGGGAACAGGATTACATCGTGCGCTGGGGTGGGGAAGAATTTCTCGCCGTCGTGCGTTTCGCGAATCGTGCCGAAGCGCCCGGGTTCGCCGAGCGCATGCGCGAGACCTTCGCCACCTATGAGTTCGACATCGGCGCCGACGAACCCATCCGCCGAACCTGCTCCATCGGCTTCGCGGTCTATCCTTTCTTTCGGGACGATCCCTCACGAGTCGGCTGGGAGCAGGTCGTCGATGTTGCGGATCTTTGTCTGTATGCAGCAAAGAAGAGCCGGCGCAACGCCTGGGTCGGGCTGGACTTCGAGGAGTCGGACGACGATGAACTGCTCGGCCACCTGTTGACCGATCCGCCGCGGGTCCTCAAGCGGCGCCGCTCGGCGCTGAAATCTTCACTCGAGCACGAGGATTCACTGAGCTGGCACTGACGGGCCGAGTCGTTGACGAGGTGCCTGGCGGCAACAGACCGGATTCCGATAAGCTGACGGCCGGATTGGAACCGTGGACGATTCATGCGCGGGATCATGGCGTTGGACTGGCGCACGCTGACCCTCGAACTGGTCGTGGTGTTCGTCGGGTTGTTTGCAGCCCTTCAGCTGGACCAGTGGCGGGAGCGGGTCGAGCTCGAGGAAACCGAGACCCGGTACCTGCAGCGGTTGCAGGCGGATCTGGTCGGTTACCGGAGCCAGCTTGCTGAAATGATCCCCTTGCTCGAGCGCAACCACCAAGCGGTCGCACACGTCCATGCATCGCTGGCCGCAAATGAAGTGTTGGACGGGAACAACCGCCAGTTCGAGCTGGGCCTCATCTATGTCGACATGCTGCCCAGCCACGCCCCGCCACGAGCCGCCTACGAGGAGATGGTGGCCTCGGGCATGTTCGCCAGGCTCGGGTCGGAGCCGCTCAAGAAGGCGGTGTCCGATCTCTACACCTACCAGGAAATCTCCGCCGCGAACTTTTCCTGGTGGCGCCGCACGGCCATGGACCTCGCCGATCGGCTGAGCCATCGCATCGAGCTCTATGACAGCGCGGCGCAGGGGGATGACTTCGGGGTGCTGCCCAACGAACCGGAGCGGCGGGCGCGCTACGACCTCGAGGCATTGAGCGACCGCTATATCCAGAACGGCTTCTACTGGGCAACCGACATTCACAATGACTGGGTCAATGCGTACCGGGAACTCCTGGCCATGTCGGACCGGGCGCTGGCCGAACTCGAAGAGGATCTCGCCTTGCGCTGACGTCTCACAGAGGCAGCATACGATGGGGTAGTTCCGGGCCCTTCAATGCTGCCCCCTTGCTCTGGGTGCGACCTCGGCAAAGCCCGGCCAGCAGCAGTCGCGGGCAAACTCTGCAACGCGCAGCGCCGACTCGGCGAGGACTTCATGACGGCCGCGGTTGTTCAGTGATAATCGCTGCTGTCCCGGACCACGATCACCGCTGGACGTTTCATCTCCCCTGCCGCAGCACCGTCAGGTATTTACAAATAAGAATCATTCGCATTAAGATTCTCATTCCTGAAATGATCCAGATGCCTAAAAATGAATGTTCCGAACACGCACCCCGGTCCCGCTTCACACCTCGCCCTCATCGCGCTGCTTTTCGGCACTGCATCGGTCGCTGCGCCGCAGGGGGGAGGCGAGCCGGCCGGCGACTCGGTGATCGAGGAAGTCCGCGTCACCGCAAAGCGCTATGTCGTCGATGAAACCCTTGCAGCCACGAAGATCGCCACCCCGCTCGTGGAGACCCCGGTGTCCGTGTCCGTGATCAACCGCGACCTCCTCGATACCTGGAACGCCGGCAAGCTGACGGAGGCCATGCGCTACGTGCCGGGCATACAGGCGGAGCCCTTCGGCATCGAGCCGCGCTTTACCAACATCCGGATCCGCGGATTCGATGCGGCCACGACCGGCATTTTTCGCGATGGTCTCGCGCTCCGGAATCCGGGGTTTTCGGTCAGCTACAACCTGGAGCCCTGGGGCGCCGAACGCATCGAAATCCCGCGCGGGCCGGTTTCGGTCACCTATGGACAGGGCAGCCCCGGCGGCCTCGTGAACTACATCTCGAAGCGGCCGACGACGGAGTCTTTCCGGGAACTCGAGGTCGAGATCGGCAACTACGACCGGCGCCAGGCGCAATTCGATTTCAACGGATCGCTAATCGAAAGCGGCGATCTCCAAGCTCGGCTCACCGGACTGGTGCGTGATGCAGACACGCAGATCGACTTCGTCGAGGAAGACCGCATCTACATCGCGCCATCCATGACCTGGAGGCCCTCGGAGGCAACCCGGCTGACGATCCTGACCAGCTACCAGCAGGACGATACGAAGAACTCCCAGGCCCTGCCGGGACCCGGAACGCTGGAGCCCAATCCGAATGGCGTCGTTCCCATCAACCGGTTCACCGGTGAACCGGACATCGACGAGGTTGATCGGACCGAGTACGCCATCGGCTACGAGTTCGAGCACACGCTGGACTCCGGTGTCACCCTGCAGCAGAACTTCCGCTACAACTACGTGGACCTCGACGACACGGTGGTTTTCAGCAACGGCATCGATCCGGACCTGCGCACCATCAATCGCGGCATCTTCGGCAATTTCGGACGCCTGGATGGTTTTGCGCTCGACAACCAGGTTCGCTTCGAGGTCCAGGGCGGGGCGATTCACCACACCCTCCTCGCCGGTCTCGATTACCAGTACACCGATGCGCGATCCACCCAGAGCTTCGGGGCAGCGCCGAGCATTGACATCTTCGATCCGGTCTACGGTGCCGACATCCCCCTCCCGGCTCCTTTCAAGGACGACGACATCGAGCTCGAGCAAACGGGCCTGTATCTCGTCGATCAGATGCGCCTCGGAGACGCGTGGATCGTGAACCTTTCCGGTCGCTTCGACATGACGTCGAGCGAGACCAGCTCGCGTTTGTTCGATTCGGAAACGGTCGCAGATGACGACGAGTTCACCTTCCGCGCCGGGGTCGGTTACGAATTCGCGGACGGCCTCGTGCCCTATGTCAGCTACGCCGAATCTTTCCTGCCGGTTTCGGGGACTGACGCTGACGGTAACGCCTTTGAGCCGGAAACGGGCCGCCAATATGAGCTGGGCCTGAAATACGGGCCGGCACGCGGCGATCTGTTCTTGGCCATGGCGCTGTTCGATCTGGAGCGGGACAACGTGATCGAATTCGATCCGGCCACCTTCCTGCCGGTGCAGATCGGTCGCGCACGCTCCCAGGGCTTCGAGGCGGAGCTGGTCGCCAACCTGGCCGCCGGTTTCGACATCTTCGCCAACTACACCTACCTGGATACGGAGATCGAAGAGAGCTCCAATCCTGCCATCGTTGGTAACGAGTTCACCCAGATTCCGGACCAGATCGTCTCCCTGTGGGCCGACTATCGCTTCGAGGCGGGAATCTTCGACGGCCTAGGGGTCGGGTTCGGTGTGCGCCACCAGGGCGAGAACTTCGGCGATGCCGCCAACACCGTAGAGGTGCCCGATTTCACGCTGGTGGATGCGGCAATCAGCTACGATTGGCAGAACATCCGCTTTGCCCTGAACATGCAGAATCTCACCGACGACGAATATGCGGCGACGTGTTTCGTCCGCTCCGGCGCCAATTTCTGCACCTTCGGGGAGGCGAGGACTGTCAGGGCCACCGTCAACTTCCTCTGGTAGGGAGAGAAGGCCATCAGCCGCAACCAGCTCAAAGCGTGGTACTGGGTGCACAAGTGGAGCAGCCTGGTGCCAATGGTGTTTCTGCTGTTGCTGTGCCTCACCGGATTGCCGCTGATCTTCTCGCACGAGATCGACCACTGGCTCCACGATGTTGAACCGGCGCCCGTTGGCGAGCAGGAAGGGCGCGTCTCGGTGGACCGGATTGTCGATGCGGCTCTGGCGGAAAAGCCCGGCGACGTGGTCCAGTTTCTCGTCGCCGATCCTGACGATCCACGGGTCTGGTTCGTGCGCCTGGGGACCTCCTTGCGTTCCGCCGACATGTCGGCATTCCTGACCTACGATGCGCGCACCGGCGACTTTCTCTACGACTACCCGCTCGGCGAAGGCTTCATGGACGTCATGCTGCGGCTCCACGTCGATATGTACGCGGGGCTGCCGGGCACCCTGTTTCTCGGTGCGATGGGTCTACTGCTCCTGGTCTCGCTGGTCTCCGGCGCCGTCCTTTATGCGCCATTCATGCGCAAGCTGCCCTTTGGCCGCATCCGCTACGAGCGCAGTTCCCGCGTTCGCTGGCTCGATCTTCACAATCTTCTGGGCATCGTGACCCTCGTGTGGCTGTTCGTGGTTTCGCTGACCGGGGTAGTGAATACGCTGTCGATTCCCATCTTCGGGCAATGGCAGGCCACCGAACTGACCGATATGGTCGCCCGCCACGAGGGCGGCGACAATGCTCAGGAGGCCTCTCTCGACGCGGTGCTCACTTCCGCCCGGTGGGCCATGCCGGATCGAAAGCTCAGCTTTCTGGCCTTCCCGGGAAACGAGTTTGCCGGTCCGCATCACTATGTCGCCTTCATGCAGGGCAAGACGCCGCTGAGTTCGAAGCTCCTGTCTCCGGTGATGATCGACGCTGGCAGCGGGGCAGTGCTCGAAACGGGAGAGCTGCCCTGGTATGTCAGCGCGCTGCTCGTCTCCCAGCCCCTTCACTTCGGAGACTACGGCGGGCTGCCCCTGAAGATCCTGTGGGCGCTGCTCGACATCCTTGCCATCGTCGTGCTCGGCAGCGGGATCTACCTGTGGCTGAAGGCGCGCAGGACCGGCTTCGAGACCTGGTTTGCCCGGGTTGGCGCTGATCGAAATGGAGAGCGGCCGGCCTCGGAGTCCGGTCGGTGAGCGCAAGACACCGCAAGGGCGGACACCTGAGCACGCGCGAGATCTGGACCGTGCCAATCCTGCTGGGATTCGTCACGATGATCGGACTCATCGCCGCGTTGCTCGCGAACGGCATCGGGGACTGGGTGTCCTGGCTCGCCCTGGCCATTCCGGTCGCCACGACCCTGGTGTGCTTGCAACGCTCTCGGTGAGCGCCGACCTTCGACGCCAACCCTGCCCGATCGGTCGCTGGCCGAACTCGAAGAGGATCTCGCATGGGGCTGACCTGTCGGCAGACCGGTCTCCCTCGGCGTATTACAACTTCGGACCTCCATCCTGGTGGCTGCGAGCGGGTAGACGGTCCCGGCTCGCTTCCGCCGGTAGGGTTCGCCCCAGTGGAGGTCCGGCCTCGGGGGAGTTGCGATACAATTGCGTGCTCCTGCCAACGGGGCTCGATCTCCATGCGATTTTTCCTGCCGCTCCTGACGATGACACTGATCGGCATTGCTGCCGCCGCGGACGTGATTCGCCTCTCCGAGCCCGTCGCCGTGACCGAGACGCACGAGATCTTCGGCGCGCAGATGGATTCGGAGCTGAACGCGCGCCCGCTTGGCGAGGTGGTCGATGCCTACGAGGCCTTCGACGGCCAACCGGTCCACGTGACCACGCGGGTCAGGAAGGTGTGCCAGGAGAAGGGCTGTTTCTTCATCGCCCGGCATGGTGATGCGATCGTCCGCGTGACCTTCGCCGATTACGAGTTCTTCATCCCGACCGACGCGAGCGGGAAGGAGGTCAGCGTGGTCGGCACCTTCAAGGTCAGTCCGATCTCGCAGGAGGAGGCCAATCATTACGCGCAGGACCTGGGCGAGGCAAAGCCGGCGCCACTGGAACAGGACTTCGAGTTCGCCATTGTCGCCACGTCCATCATGATTCCCCGAAGCTGAGAGGTCGCCATGAGCAACAAGAAGATCATTGGCCTGGTGTGTCTGATTGTCGGCATCGCCTTGCTCTATTTCGGCTACAACGCCTCGCAGAGCGTCACCGAGACCGTGTCCGAGACCCTTACCGGTCGATATACCGACGAAACCATGATCATGTTGATCGGTGGGGCCGTCGCAGCCGTTGTGGGTCTGGTTCTCTTCCTGAAGCGCTGAACCTCAGGCGGCGCGTCCCAGTTCACGGACGACCGAAATGAACGCCTGGACGTCTTCGAGGCGGGTGCGCCAGTTGGAGAACGCCGGCCGAAAAATGGTCCGCGCTCCGAGGCGGGATGTGCCGACCAGGAAGCGACCGTCGGCGAGGACCTCTTCACCGAGTTTCCTGTTCAGCCTGTCCAGTTGTTCATCGTCGAGACCCGGGCGGACGTACCGGAACGGCACGATGTTGAGCTGAACAGGGGCCATGAGCTCCAGGTCCGGGGCGTCTTCGACCAGCCTGCCGGCGTGCTGGGCGAGGTCCAGGCAATGCTCGACGATTCGGGCATGGCCCTCCCGGCCATAGGCCTTGAGCGTGGCCCAGACCGCAAAACACCGTCCGCGCCGCGAGCTCTCCGGACCGATCGCCCCCAGGGTCGGCCGCGGATCGTCTTCCGCCGGCAGGTAGTCCGCGGCATAGCGAAAGGCCTTCGACATCAGCGCGTGATCCCGGACGAAGGCATAGCCCGAGTCGTAGGGCACGTTGAGCCATTTGTGACCGTCGACGGTTACCGAGTCTGCGCGTTCGACCCCTTCCACGAGGTGCGCGGTGCGCGGTGAAAGTCGGGCAAACAGGCCAAAAGCGCCGTCGACATGGACCCACACGTTGTGCTCGCGGGCCAGGTCGATCATCGCGTTGACGGGATCGAAGTCTCCCGCGTTGACCTCGCCCGCGTTGACGATCATCACCGCCGGGGTGCCATCCAGCGACTCGAGATGGCGCGCCATGGCTTCCAGGTCGACCCGGCCGAACGAATCCCTGGCATGGACGGAAACCTGGTTGTAGCCGACGCCGAGAAGACCGAGGACCTTCCGCGAGCTGGCGTGGACGTAGCCGGAACTCAGGACCGGCATCTGCGGCAGCCCGGCCAGCCCGCGATCTGCCACGTCGAAGCCGAGCTGCTCGGCCCACCATTGCCGCGCCGAGGCCAGGCAGACCAGGTTGGCCATGCTCGCACCCGTGACCATCACCCCGGACCAGTCTAGCGGAAGGCCGAACATCTCCCGCAGCCACTTCAGCGCCTGGAGTTCCATGCGGACACCCAGCGGTGAGATCACCCAGGTGTAGGGAATGGTCTCGTAGACCGTTGCCAGCAGGTCCGCGCCGACGGCCGCCGGCGTGCTGCCGCCAATCACGAAATGGAAGCATTTCGGGCCGCCCGTGTTTGCGCCGGCCTTGCGGTTGAACTCGAGCAGCGCATCGAGGGTCCGCTGCATGCCGCAACCCTTGATGGGAAGCGGTTCCTCGAGTGCTGCCAGGGCCTCGTCCGCGTTTTGGGGCAGCGCCACTTTGGTGTCCAACTCCCGGAACGCGGCTGAGAGATCGGCTTTCAGCCGTTCGGTCAGCCCCTCGATTTCGGCTCGAAACTCGCTTCCGATGTCCTGGGCGCTCCCATGTTCCATGATTTGCCCCTCTGGTGGGTTCTTAACCTCGGGAAGGTAAAGTAACCTGCGCTTTCAAATGCCGCCAGCAACAGATCGGGCACAAACCAGGATGATCAAAAAAGGATCATCAGGACGACCCGGTGGGTGGCCCAATCGAGGTAAGACGGGAGGCGGAAGATGAGGATGCTGCGAAGTTCAGCTTTGACGGTCGGGCTGTTGGCGTTGAACAGCGCCGCATTTGCAAACGACCCGGCCCAGGACGCTTTCTGGAATGCGCTCGCGGAACATTGTGGCGAGCGTTTTGCAGGCGAACTCACGCTCTTTGACGAAGAAGCCGATGCCGGCTGGCTCGATTCGGAGCTGGTCATGCACATCGCTCACTGCGGACCCGATGAGATCCGGATCCCCCTGCGCGTGGGCGAAGACAACTCCAGGACCTGGATATTGAGGCGCCTTGAGGATGGCCTGGAACTCAAGCACCGGCACATGCATGGCGAGCACGAGGACAAGGTCAGCAGCTGGTACGGCGGGCGCACCACCGACAGCGGCCGGGCGAATCGCCAGACCTTCCCGGTGGACGCCTATTCCAGAGCCCTGTTCCTGCGTGAAGGACTGGATGCGTCGGTCGGCAACCTCTGGAGCATGGAAATCTGGAACCAGACCTTTGCCTATGAACTGGTCCGGGAGGGGCGGGTTTTTCGTGCCGAATTCGATCTGGCCGCTCCATTGCAAGCGCAACCGGCCACCGTCAAGCTCGAGAATCTGCTCACCAGCGACCTGGGCCGGGTCGAGAACACGGAGGTGATCGTCAGTCGCGTGACCATTCCGCCTGACTCGTCCCTGCCCAGGCATTGGCATCCCGGAGAGGAATTCGCCTACGTGCTGGACGGCCGGGTGACCTTGTGGCAGGCGGGCAAGGCGGACATAGTCAGCGGACCGGGCGAAGTCGTGAAGATTCCGCTGGAGCAGGTGCACACGGCGATGACCGGACCGGAAGGTACGACGGTGCTGGTTTTCCGGGTCCATGAGAAAGGCCGGCCGGAACGCATCGCCGTGGATTGAGGCGAGCGCGGGGGGAAGCGACTTATGGGGAATGAAAAGCAGACTCAGCCTGATCGCGTCTCGTCCCGAAGCGTTGATGGCGCAGGCAAGGCACCCTGGGGACGGTGGGCCGCGGAGTTCTTCGTCATCGTCACGTCGATCCTTCTGGCTTTCGGCATCGAGGCCTGGTGGGACGAGCGCAAGGAGCGCCTGGAAGAGCAGGAAATCCTGGCAGGTCTGGAGCGCGAATACCTGGACTACAGGGAACGGCTGGAGTTCGCCATCGAGCGGCATGCGCTGATGCAGGCGGGCATGGAGGCGTTGCTCGAAGCGATGGGCGCCGGCACCTGGACTTCCGAGACTCTGACCCTGGACCAGGCCGTCACACGGACGCTCTGGCCACCAACCACCGAACTGGGCGGGGGCGTTCGCGATGCGCTGGTGCAGGCGGGACGGCTCGAGCTCATCTCCGACTTCGTCTTGCGGGAAAAGCTGGCTCTGTGGCCGGGCATCTACGCGGAAGTGATCGACGACGAGGTCTTCTCGCGGGACATGGTGTTCGATCAGCTGTTGCCGCATCTGACGGCCAATGGTTACGACCTGTCCGCCCTCGTCAAGGGTATGTCCAGCTCAGCCCCATCAACCGTTTCCATCGGAAACAACCCGGCCGAGACGACGCGTCTGCTCACGGACCGGACCTTTCGGGCGTTGATCCAGGTCCGGCTCGGCTACTGGCTTCACGCCAGGGAGGAGTATGTCGCCGGCCTTGGGGCGGTGAACGAGATCCTTGAGCTGATTTCGAACCAGAACTAACCCAGTTCGTTTTCGAACAACGCCAGCATCCGACTCCAGGCGCGTTCGGCCTGTACCTCGTTGTAGGCCCCGCCGTCGGGTGGACACCAGCCGTGGAGGGTGCCCTCGTAGACTTCGATCTCGGCGTCGACCCCGGGCTCGTCGAAGGCCTTCCGCAGCAGCACCTTGTCCTCCGGATCGCGTTCGTCGTCGTTCTCGGCGATGGCGATGAGCATCCCGGCGTCGATCTTGGGGGCGAGAAGGTGCGGGCTGTCTTCCTTGTC